>JAJQFU010000052.1 GCA_021200955.1 Clostridiales bacterium
TAGTTTTGAAATATTTTTGTTATTTCAAGTGTCTACTCTAAGGGGATTATATCATAGGGTGGTCTTTTGCGTTGCGCATTATTTTTAAAATTAATGTTATGTACCAAATGTCATACATTGTCTGTATAACAACAAAGTACATATACATTATGTCAAATGCAAGCATGGCTTCACCCCCTTTATAACAAAAGTCCTACAGATACTTAAATTATAACAGAAGTTCGCCTAACCAACCCATTAGTAAATTGCCTGCTGTTATTATATCAAAAAAATTGTTGAAAGTAAAGACAAAATGTAATACTAAACTTTTTAATTTTTACTTAAGTCCCTTTCCCTTGACTTTTTTCAAGGTATGTGATAGTATTTTTTTAGCAAGACAGGAACGGAAGGGTTCCTTAATTCGGAGGAGAAAAATGTTTAAAGAAATTCAAAAAATAAAAAAGGAAATGGGAGATAAGCTCTATATTTTAGCTCATCATTATGAGCCGGACGAGATTGTGGCTTGCGCCGACGCAGTAGGCGACTCATTAAAGCTTGCAAGGCTTGCGGCTGAAAATAAAAGGGCTGAATATATTGTATTTTGCGGAGTACACTTTATGGCGGAAACAGCGGATATTTTGACCGAAAAGGGTCAGAGGGTTCTGCTGCCTGAAAGATCTGCGGGCTGCCCAATGGCTGATATGGCAGACAGGAAAAGTGCCGAAAAGTGTATGAAGCTTTTGGAGGAGAAGTTCGGAAAGGGCAGAATTTTGCCCATTACATATGTAAACTCAAAGGCTGAGGTTAAGGCGTTCTGCGGAAAATACGGCGGAACGGTTGTTACATCCGGCAATGCACCCAAAATTTTGAAATGGGGCTTAAACAGCGGTAAAATAGTTTTATTTTTGCCCGACCAAAATTTGGGAAGAAATACGGCGGTTGACTTAGGCGTTTCACTTGATGAAATGGCTTTATATAATCAGTTTAAAGACGAGCTTTATTTAAACTGCCCGTCTGACAAGGTTAAAATAGTGCTTTGGGGCGGCTACTGCCACGTTCACCACTTTATAAGCGACGAAACCTTTTTTGAAGCAAAGAAGGCAAACGAAGGCTATAAGGTGCTTCTTCACCCCGAATGCAGATATGACATAGTTAAGGAAGCTGACGGAAAGGGCTCAACGGAGTTTATTATAAATGTTGTTAAGGGCGCTCCCGATGGCAGTAAATTTCTTGTTGGGACTGAAAAGAACCTTGTGGAAAGAATTGCCCGCGACAATCCCTCAAAAGAGATTAAGCTTCTTGACTCAAACAGCATTTGCCGAAATATGAACAAGATTAACACTGAAAATTTATACGAAACCCTTTGCGAAATAAAAGAGGGCAATTTTAAGAGACAGATAAGCGTTGACGACGAAACGGCGGCTTTGGCTGTTTTGGCTCTTGATAAAATGCTTGAGCTGTCATAAGATTTTTTTAAGGTGATGTTTTATGGGAAAGGTCGGAGCCGTTATTGTTGCCGCAGGCAGCGGAAAAAGAATGGGAACGGATATTCCCAAGCAGTTTTTGCTTTTAAATGACGAGCCTATTATTCGGCATACGGTTGAGAAATTTCAGAACTGCAAAAAAATAGACGAAATTGTTGTTGTGACAGGTAAGGAGCATATAAAGACCTGTTTGGACATTTTAAAGGACATTAAAAAGCTTAAAGCCGTTGTGAGCGGCGGAAAAGAGCGTCAGGACTCTGTTGTTAAGGGAATAGAAGCCCTTTCAGAGGACTGCGAATATGTCTTAATTCACGACGGAGTAAGACCCTTTATTAAAAATGACGATATTTTAAGGGTAATCGAAGCGGTCAAGAAGTGGGACGCCTGTGTTATGGCGGTTAAAAGCAAGGACACGGTTAAAATTGCTGAGGAGGGCTTTGTTAAAGCAACTCCCGACAGAAGCACCCTTTGGAACGCTCAAACGCCCCAGGCTTTCAAAACAGACCTAATCAAAAAAGCCTATAAAAAGGCGGCGAAAGAAAAGGCTGTTTTGACCGACGACGCTATGGCGGCTGAGCTTTTGGGAGAAAGGGTCAGAATTGTTGAGGGGGGCTATTATAACATAAAAATAACCACCCCCGAGGATTTAAAGGAAAATATTGAATTGTAAAAAATTTCATGTATTGTGTATTATGGAAAGAAGGTCTTAGGGCTATGCCTTTGTTTAAGAAAAATTCACCGCTTTATTATATATCAAATTTGCTGCTTTTGGATTTGGGCGCAATAATTGCCGCCGGGGCGCTTGAGTTTTTTTTAGTGCCCGTTCTTATTTTGGACGGCGGCGTAACAGGCGTCGCCATAATTATTCATCAGCTTTTCAGCCTGCCTTTGGGTATTTTGGTATTTATTTTAAACCTGCCCTTTTTGTTTTTGGGCTTCAGGCAAATGGGAAAGAGATTTCTTTTAAGAGCCGGAGCCGCAATGATTATATTTTCGGCGTTGCTTGAAATTTTCGGAAGACTTGATAAAATCGTAACCGACGACCCCCTTTTGGCGGCTGTTTTCGGCGGCGTATTTTTGGGGGT
>JAJQFU010000134.1 GCA_021200955.1 Clostridiales bacterium
GTTTTGAAATGTTTTTGTTATTTCAAGTGTCTACTCTAAGGGGATTATATCATTCCTCAGCCCTTTAATAATTCAATTATTTAAAAAGTGTTTTGAATCGTTCCATAGCCTCTTTTGTGTTTTCGTAATTATTGAAGGAGGTAAGTCTGAAGTAGTTATCGCCGTTTTTGCCGAAGCCTGCGCCGGGAGTTCCCACAACCTGAATTTCCTTCAGCATTTTATCAAAGAAGTCCCAGCTGTACATATTAAAGGGGCATTCAAACCAAATATAAGGGGAGTTTATACCGCCGGTGTATTTTACGCCCAACTCGTCCATTGTGTCTGAAATAAGCTTAGCGTTTTTGCGGTATGTGTCAATCATTCCCTTAGCTTCAAGCATACCCTCTTCTGTGAAAACCTTAGCAGCCCCTCTCTGAATAATATAAGGAACACCATTGAATTTCGTGGTCTGGCGGCGGTTCCACATTTGGTTAAGGCTTAAGGTTCTGCCGTCTGAGGTCTTTTTAACGATAGCCTTGGGAACAACTGTATATCCGCAGCGGGTGCCCGTAAAACCTGCTGTCTTGCTAAGTGAACAGAACTCAACGGCACAGGTCTTTGCCCCCTCAATCTGGAAAATAGAGCGGGGAAGCCCGGGTTCCGAAACGAAGCACTCATAAGCTGAGTCGAAAAGTATAACTGCGTCATTTTTGTTTGCATAGTCAACCCAAGCCTTAAGCTGCTCCTTATTATAAACAGCCCCTGTAGGGTTATTGGGCGAGCAAAGATAAATAACATCAGCCTTAACGCTGTCGTCGGGCATAGGCAAAAAGCCGTTTTCGGCGGTTCCATCCATATAGATTATTTTTCTGCCGTTCATTGTGTTTGTGTCAACATAAACGGGGTAAACGGGATCGGGCACTAAAACAGTGTTGTCAACGCTGAACATATCGGTAAAGTTGCCTGTGTCGCTTTTTGCTCCGTCTGAAACGAAAATTTCGTCCGCTTCAAGCTCAACGCCGTTTCTGCTGTAATAGTCCTTAATGCCGTTTCTCAAAAAGTCATAGCCCTGCTCGGGACCGTAGCCTTTGAAGGTTTCGGCTTTGCCCATTTCGTCAACAGCACTGTGAAGAGCGTCGATTACAAGGCTGCCCAAAGGCAGTGTAACGTCCCCAATGCCTAAACGGATAACCTTTTTGTCAGGGTTTTCGGCACAAAAGTCATTTACTCTTTTAGCTATCTCCGAAAAAAGATAGCTCTGCTTAATATTCAGATAATTTTCATTAAGTTTTGCCATTTTTTGTCTTTCTCCTTTATATTAATAACTTTAATTTTCCAAAAGCTTTTCAACTGCCGCAAGCTTAACGCAGATACAGAAAACCTCCGCTGCCTTTTCAAGCTCTTCAAAATCAGGGTAGCTGGGGGCAATTCTCAGGCTTGTGTCCTTGGGGTCGAGACCTAAGGGGTGTGTTGCTCCGGCGGCTGTTAAAACAAGCCCTGCCTCTTTGCAGAGGGCAACCGTTCTCTTTGCACAGCCCTCCATAGTGTCTACTGAGATAAAATATCCGCCCTTTGGCTTCTGCCATGTCAAAATTCCGCTGTCCGAAAATTCCTCTTCAAGCTTATTTAAAACAAGCTCGAATTTGGGGCGGAGAATAGCTGCGTGACGCTTCATCTGCTCCTCAATACCTCCGTGGGTTTTGAAAAAGTGAAGGGTTCTCAGCTGATTTATTTTGTCAAAGCCTATGGTCTGCTTGGACATATGAGCCTTTATTTCACTGAGAGAGGCTTCGGAAGCCGCCAAAAGGGAGACGCCGCTGCCGGGATAGGTTATTTTTGAGGTTGAGAAGAAATAAAGTATTCTGTCCTCGGTGCCGTATTCTTCGCAAAGCTCAAAAATATCCGCAAGCTTTTCTCTGTTTTCCTCCTCGTCATAAAGGTGGTGAATACCGTAGGCGTTATCCCAAAAAATCTTAAAGTCCTTTGCAGCTGTTTTCATTTTCGCAAGACGTCGAACCTTTTCATCGCTGTAGCATACTCCCGAAGGGTTTGAATAAAGAGGAACGCAGAATATACCCTTTACGGAGGGGTCTGAAGCCGCAATTTCTTCTATTCTGTCCATATCCGGACCGTCGTCAAGAAGGGGCACGGAAATCTGCTCAATACCCAAATCCTCAAGCATAGCAAAGTGGCGGTCATAGCCCGGTGTCTGGCAGATGAATTTAACCCTGTCAAGCTTTCCCCATGGGGTCTCTCCCTGTGTTCCAAAAACCCAAAGCCTTATTAAAGCGTCATATTCAAGGTTTAAGCTTGCACTTCCGCCGATTAAAATGTTCTTGGGGTTAAGCCCCAAAGCCTTTCCGAAATACTCCTTTGTTTCGTTTAAGCCGTCTAAAACGCCGTAGTTTCTTGCGTCAAGACCGTCCTGTGATATATACGAGCCGAAATCGGTCAGGAGATCGTTTGAAAGGTCAAGCTGTTTGGGCGAAGGCTTTCCCCTTGACATATCAAGCTTTAAACCGCTTGATTTAAAAGCTTCGTGTTTGGCTTTAAGCTCTTCTTTTAAGGCTTCAAGCTCAGATTTAGATAAACCGTTTATTTGCATATTGCTCCCTCCTTTGGTTTTTCAGACCGAAACGTTATAATATTAAGGTTATTATAAAATATATTTTTGAATTTTACAAGGGGGTTTATTATATTAAGTATATGTTTTGTTCAAAATAAATAAAATTTTTGAAAATCAGTCCCCCAAAATGATAATTATTAATGAAAATAAAAAATTTGTGAAAAAACTATTGAAATTAAAATAAAATGGGTTTATAATGCATTTATCCGATGAGGGGTTGAGGTAAGTTATCTTACCTTGGCTTCTCTTTTTTTTATTCCGCAAAACCAATATAATAAAAATAAATGCGGAAATACACAGTTGATCATCTTTGTCAAAGACGGCAGGTGCGCCGTTTGATAAAATATGATTTTTTTGTTTTCTGCCGAAAACATTTTGAGAATGCGACAGTAAAAAACAGCAATATAAAAAATCGTATTTTGAAAATGTTCATAGACTTAAAGGGCAGAGAATAACATAAACTGTTAAATCAATTTATATTTAAGGAGGAATTATTATGACACCTGATGTATTAAATGAAGTAACTCAATTAGTAACAGACAATCTTTTCGGCGTTTGGTTTTTGATCGGCGCAGCCCTTGTTTTCTGGATGCAGGCAGGCTTCGCTATGGTAGAAGCCGGCTTTACAAGAGCTAAAAACACCGGCAACATCCTTATGAAGAACCTTATGGACTTCTGTATCGGTACAGTAATGTTCATTATCATAGGCTTCAGCTTTCTTTTGGGCGAGGATATGATGGGCTTAATCGGTAAACCGGGCTTTGATATTTTTTCAAGCTATGCCGATTTTGACTGGTCAAACTTCGTATTTAACTTAGTATTCTGTGCTACCACTGCAACAATCGTTTCCGGTGCTATGGCAGAAAGAACAAAGTTTCTTTCATACTGTATCTATTCGGTAGTTATTTCAGGTCTTATCTACCCCATAGAGGCTCACTGGACATGGGGCGGCGGCTGGCTTTCACAGATCGGCTTCCACGATTTCGCAGGTTCTAACTGTATTCATATGGTCGGCGGTATCAGTGCCCTCATCGGTGCAGCAATCTTAGGTCCTCGTATCGGTAAGTTCTCTAAGGACAAATCAGGAAAGATTACTAAGGTCAATGCTTTCCCCGGACACAACCTTCCTATAGGCTGTCTCGGTGTATTCATTCTTTGGTTTGGCTGGTACGGCTTCAACGGTGCAGCGGCAGTTTCCGTAGAAGAGCTTGGTTCAATCTTCTTAACAACAACAATCGCTCCCGCTGTTGCAACAGTAGTTTGTATGATATTCACATGGGTTAAATACGGCAAGCCCGATGTTTCAATGTGTCTTAACGCTTCACTTGCCGGTCTTGTAGCAATCACAGCTCCCTGTGATGTCTGCGATGCTTTCGGCGCAATCATAATCGGTGCTGTAGCAGGCTTTTTGGTAGTATTCGGCGTATGGCTTCTTGACAATATTCTCAGAGTAGACGACCCCGTAGGTGCTGTAGCAGTACATATGTTAAACGGTATTTGGGGTACATTGGCAGTAGGTCTTTTCGCAACAGAAACAGCTCCCGCATTTGCAAGAGGTTTCGGTGACGGCGTTACTTTCGGCGCAAACCAGATTGTAGGCGAAGGTCTTTTCTACGGCGGCGGCTTCAAGCTTTTGGGCATTCAGATTTTAGGTGTATGTGCAACAGCACTTTGGACAGCAGTAACAATTACAATAGCATTCCTGGTAATTAAGGCTATAGTCGGTCTCAGAGTATCAACCGAAGAAGAAATCGTAGGTCTTGACGCAACAGAACATGGTATTCCTTCAGCTTATGCAGGCTTTGCAATTATGGATACAACAAACCATATGATGGAAGAAAACGAAAATACACAAATCGGCTCAGACGTTTATGCTGAAGCAAGCGAAGCTCAGAAGAACGCAGCCGTTAAGGTACAGAGAGTTCCCGTTGAATCGCTTTCAGGCATTTATAATGTAGTTATTATAGCAAGACTTGCTAAGTACGACGCAATCCGTAGAGCTATGAATGACATAGGCGTAACAGGTATGACTGTAACACAGGTTTCCGGCTGCGGTATACAAAAGGGCGTAGGCGAGAAATATCGTGGAGCTGAAATTGACGCTACACTTATTCCCAAGGTTAAGGTTGAGGTTGTTGTTTCTTCAATTCCTGTTGACACTGTAATCGAAAAGGCTAAGAAGGTTCTTTACACAGGTCACATCGGCGACGGTAAGATTTTCGTTTACAACGTAGACAGAGTTGTTAAGATTCGTACAGGTGAAGAGGACGCAGCAGCTTTGGAGGACGTTGAGTAATAATCCTATTTTGACATTTTTCATAAATCCTTTATAATATATTAAAAGGTCGGTAAGCCGTAAAAATTCTTGTTTTTGCGGCAGCCGGCCTTTTATTTTTTACTGCAAAAAACTTTTTTTATATTCCGATGGTGTAACTCCGAAAATCTCTTTAAAGCCCCTGTTAAAGGTTCTTATAGACTTAAAGCCTGTCATTCTGGCTACGGCTGTAAGCTTTAAGTCAGTGGTTCTGATAAGCCTTGCGGCGTGACCGCACCTGACCTCGGTAAGATAAAGGGGCAGGCTTTTTTTAAAGCTTTCCGTGAATATTCGTGAAATGTGATATTTGCTTACGGCAAACTCCCTTGCAAGCCCTTCTCTTGTTATGTCCTCGGCGTAGTTTGCGTCTATATAGGCTACAAGCCTTGAGGTCAAGTCTTTAACCGGTGTCTGTTGTCTTTGAACAGGCTTTATTTGCTTTAACAGATTGGAAAAGGCTATTACCGTGTAGGCAAGGCGGATTTCAGCGGTTGGCTTCAGTGAAAGAGCCTTCATTGCATATCGTGTTTCTTCATTAATACTGCCTCTTGTTATATAAGGGTTTTCTGCGTAAATTCTGTCAATAGAGGGAAAGAGGCTTGAAAGGTACAGCGGGTCGAAAATAATTAAAAGCTCGTCGGCGTAATCGGTGTCCTCCTTATAATATGAATGGGCAATGTCGGGGAAAACAATTACGGCTTCTCCTTTGTCCACTTTATAGGGTGTCTCGTCAACAAAGATCACCTGTGAACCCTCAAAAACATATAAAATTTCTATATATTTGTGCATATGCTCCTTAAATCGAATGGCTCTTTTGTTATGAATTACCGAAAAATCAGCCTTTAAAACCTCGTAAAACAGAGACATTTTTTCACCTCCGCACTTTTTGACCATAAGCCGTTATTTTATGACTTTCATTATACACCCGTAAATTGTATAATACAAGTAGAAACATTGAGTTTTGAAAAAATAATTGCTTTTGTCAAACTTCTTTAAGAGGGTGAATTTTATGAAAATAACAAAAAGGTTTATATGTATTGTTTTAACGGTTATGTTTTGCCTGCCGGCTATGGCTTTCGGAGGAAACGATATGGCATATGACAAAGAAAAAATATACGAAATAATAAAAAGCTCAGGTGATTATTTAGATGTTGTCAGGTGGCTTGACTACACTGTTGTTTTAAAAAAAGACAGAAAAACAGTCAGCTACACATTTTTAGGCAGTGTTTGGGTTGACATAAGCTTAGAGCTGTTTGAAGAAAGCGACATTGAAATTAATTCACAGACCGAATTTGTCATAAACGATATAGAGGTTTACGGCGACCAAATTTATCTTGGCTGCAACGGGGGTATTGTAATAGTTGTGACTGAATGTCAAAAATGCTACAGGCTTAAAAAGGTTTGTGACTTTGACATTTATCAGATACATTTTAACGGAGGAAACGCCGAAATTTATTCAAAGGAGGGAGAAAAAAGTCTTGTTGAGGCTGACGTTCTTAGGCAGAATAAGATAGCTGCCTCCGAAGTGGCAGGCAAAATCGTCAACGACGGGGCAGTTCTTATAGACGTCAGAGACAGGGCTGATTTTGAAACGAAAAGCGTGCCCAACTCCGTTAATATTCCCATAGATGAAATTGAAAAAATAGGGGAATATTCAAGAGACACAGTTTTAATCTTCTGCTGCTACAGCGGAGTAAGAGCCGAAAAAGCCGTTAAATATGCCTTGGAAACGGGGTTTGAAAGGGCATATAACGCAGGCAGCTATGAAGGATTACTTTATGATTTTTAAGGAGGGAGACTAATGAAGCTTAAAAAATTAACAGCCGTTTTGCTGGCAGCCGTTATTACAACGTCGGGGGTGTCTGCGGTAAACGGTGCTGCGACAGGAGAGAGTAACGTGCTGCCCTATCAAAACGAAAGCTTATCATTTGAAGAAAGAGCCGCTGACCTTGTTTCGAGAATGACACTTGAAGAAAAGGTTTCTCAGCTTGGCTACAACGCCCCGGCTATAAGCAGACTGGGCGTAAGCAAATATAACTATTGGAGAGAGGCGCTCCACGGAGTAGCCAGAAACGGAAAAGCCACAAGCTTCCCCTCTGCCCTTTCTATGTCAAACACATGGGACAGAGACCTTTACGCTCAAGAAGGCGACGTAATAGGTACGGAAGCAAGAGCTAAGGCAGTTGAAAAGGGAATTAAGGATCTGTCCTACTGGACACCTACCATAAATATGGCAAGAGACCCCCGCTGGGGCAGAAACGACGAAAGCTTCGGCGAATACCCCTATTTAACCACCGAATACGGCAGTGAAATGGTAAGCGGTATGCAGGGAGACGACGACACCTATCTTAAGGTTATTGCCACCCTTAAGCACTATGTTGCCAACAACTGCGAGGGTGAAAGACAGACAGGCTCATCTGTTATGGACGAGCAGACATTAAGAGACTACTACGGCAAAGCCTTTGAGGACATAATCGAAAATGCTTCACCGGCTTCCGTAATGAGCAGCTACAACGCAACCACCATAACACGTGAGGGAACGCAGCTTTTCGACTATATCCCCTCATCCTCAAACCCCTATCTTTTAACAGAGCTTTTAAGAAGAAAATGGGGCTTTGTAGGCTATGTTGTTGCGGACTGCGGCTCAGTAAACAACAACTATTCAAGACTTCAATATAAGAGCATTCTCTTCCCCGACGCAGAAGATTTGTCAGAGGTAACTCAGGCTCAGACCTTTGCACCCACAATTAAGGCAGGAAACGACCTTGACTGCGGTTCTGTCAGCCAGTCGGTAGCCTATGAAGCAGTTGAAAACGGCTATTTAACAGAGGAAGAGGTTGACCTTGCGGTTTACAGAATGTTCTTGCAGAGATTCAGAACAGGTGAGTTTGACTCAACCAACCCTTATGCAGGCATATCCACCTCGGAGCTTGAAGCAGCCGACCACGTTGAGCTTGCGGAAAGAGCAGCTGAAGAAGCCGTTGTTATGCTTAAAAATGACGGAATACTTCCCATTGACGCCTCAGCCTCTCCCAACATTGCAATTGTAGGCGATATGGCAGGCACAACCTACTTAGGCGACTACTCCGGCGAGCCTACAGACACAACAAGCCCCTATGAGGGTCTCTGTGAGGTTTTCGGCTCAGACAATGTTCACTATTTGGGCAATGTGGAGGACGACACTGTTCTCTTTAACATTAAGTCGTTAAATCTTGTTAAAACAGACGGAACAAAGGTTGCCGTTGACCTTTCAAAAGCCACATCGGCAAGCGGTCTTACAGTTTCAGGCTCAAGCCTTATTAATATAACCAACGGCGCAAGTGCAGTTATCGAAGGCGTAAGCTTTGCAGACGTTGCAAGTGTTGAAGCTGAAATATCAACAGGCTATGACTCACCGGGCGGAACAATCACAATCGGCTACAGCGACGCAACCCTTACAGTCAGCACTCTTACAGCGGAAATTACAGATTCTCTTGACACATATGCTACAGTAACAGCTGACTACACAGGCTCGGACGGCGGCTATAACGGAACAGCAAATCTTGTTATTTCAGCAGCGGCTGTCAGCGAATTTTCAGTTGAGGACTATAAGACACAGCTTGACGCAGCTGACGTAATTATTGCTTACGGCGCAACCACCACATCAGACGCCAGCGAAAGCAAGGACCGTTCAAGCATAGCTATGCCAAGTCATCAGGCTCACGTGGCAGAAATAGCAACCGCTTACCCCGACAAGACAGTTGTTGTTTTGCAGACAGTAGGTCAAATGGACGTTTCTTCATTTGAAGATAATGCAAAGGCTATTTTGTGGAGCTGCTATAACGGACAGAAACAGGGTCTTGCCTTAGCTAAAATTTTAAGCGGCGATGTAAACCCCTCAGGCAGACTTTCCACAACATGGTATGCCCCTGCCGATCTTCTTAAAATGCCCATAGGCACAACCACAAAAACCACAGTAAACGGTATTTCTTACTCAAGAAACGAAAACTATAAAATACGCCAGGAAAGCAACTACCCCGGCAGAACATATCAGTATTATAACGGAACACCCGTTTATTCCTTCGGCTACGGACTTTCCTACACAGACTTCACCTATTCGGGTCTTTCCGTTTCAAGTCACACTGTTGACGCAAACGGTCAGGTTACCGTAAGCGTTAATGTAACAAACACAGGAAACGTAGAAGGCACAGAGGTAGTTCAGCTTTATGTTAAGTCACCTAACGGCGACGGAGTAAACCTTCCCCTTAAGCAGCTTAAGGGCTTCGAAAGAGTTACTCTTGCAGCCGGAGAAACAAAGACAGTCACAATGACCCTTGACATAGCAGACCTTCATTTCTATGACGAAAGCACTCAGCTTCAATATGTTCCCACAGGCACATATACATTGATGGTAGGAAAGAATGCAAACGACGCAGATATGCTTTCACAGACACTGTCCATAACAGGCACTTTGGCAAGCGAACTCGACGTTGTATGCGCAGTTCCCGACGGTATTAAAACAGTGGGTGCTGTAAACGACGACGGAACACTTAACGTAAGCCTTACATCCGTAAACGCCAACCTTTCGGCATATATGAGCGACGAAGCAGAGGTAGTTTTGGACAGCTCCAACACAGCCTATACTTCAAGCGATGAAAGCGTAGCAACAGTTGACGAAAACGGCGTTATCTCAGCAGGCTATGAAGAGGGAACTGCCCTTATTACCGCAGAGGTAACCGTAAACGGAGTAACTAAGTCAACGGTTATTCCCGTTGCCAACTACACAAAGGCGGCAGTTACGGAGGAAATGATTGCCGAATATCTGGCTAAGCTTCTTACAGCGTATGAAAGCTATGACAAGAGCCTTTATTCAGACGAAAACGTAAGTCTTTTCAAGACAACCTATGATACCGCAAAGGCTTCAATTGAGGTTGAAATAGATTCCGACCTTCTTGTTGAAACCTACGAAGACGCAGTAGCCCTTTTCGCCGCTATAAGAACAAAGCCGGCATCAGGCACAAGCATTTATGAAATAACAAGCATAAACGACACTGTTTACGGCACAGAGGAAATGGAAATCACCTATAACGGCGACTCTATGAATCCCTCCGCAGTTCTTATAACAGCGGTTTACTCCTCAGAGGGTGAGCTTGAAAAAATACTTACAAACGATATAGCCGACACAGGCAGCTACGTTGTTGAGGGCAGCTTCGCAAACGGAACAAAGCTTGAGCACTATATTTGGGACAGTGTTGACAATATGGAGCCTTTAAGCGATAAGATTGAACGTGAGTTCACCATAGCGGAGAATGCAAATATTGTTGTTTATAATCTTGCCGAAAGCACATATGACAGCTTCGGAGCTTTAACTGAGGGTGACGTAGAAGGACCTATAAACGGTCTTTATGCTACAGGTGCCGTTACTTCAAAGAGCAAGAATGTAACCTACACATTTAACGGCGAAACATACAACTTTAAGAGAGGTATGCAGACTGGCAGCGGAAACACAGGCAAGGCAAACTTCTATTTTACTCCCAGTGTTGAAGGTTATACAAAGTGTACAGTTACTGTTCTTCTTGACGGAAACGGCGGAGCAGGCAGAACCCAAAACCTTTATCAAAACGGTCAGATTATAGCCTCTGTAGACACTATTGCAGACGGAATAGTTGAGCTGACAGCCACAACAACCGATTTAACAAACACAATTTACACCTACGGCGGCGGCTCTAACAAAAACATTTATGCTATAATCGCAGCCTATGAGTAAGTCGTGAAAGGAGGACGCAATATGAAAGGAATTATTTCCGCCGCAGTCTCAATTGCCCTGACGGCAGCTATGACAGTTTCGGCTTTCGGTGCTGAAATTGAAATAACAAAAGCGAGCATTTCAGACAGCGGCACAGTCACCGCAGAGGTAACGGTTACCGACCCGGCTGAAGCGGCTCAGTATTCCGTAATCGTTATGAAAAAGGACGACAGCGGCAGCTATGACTTCGACAGCACAGTATATATCAACCAGTTTGCGGAGGGTGAATATACTGAAACAACTAAGGGCATAAGCTTCACAATAGATTTTGCCCCTGAAGAAACAGGCAGCTACGTCCTTAAGGTAGGCGCAGCGGAACAGCTTGCTCCCGACGAATATGACTTAAGCGGCGATTCTTCGGACACACCTGTTACTCCCGATGAACCGGTTGTTACAGAAGGTCTTTACGGCGACGCCGACTTAAGCGGAGTTTTGACGGCTAATGACGCAGCCTGTGTTTTGGAAATCGTTATAGACTCAAGCTATCAGGTTGAAGCAGAGCTTGAAATCGTAGACGTAAACGGAGACGGCGAGCTTACTGCCGCCGACGCAGCCCAAATCCTCTCAAAGGTTCTTAACGTCAGCAAAAAATTCCCCATAGAAGAATAAAGATAAAAATTTCCATAAAAAAGGAGCTGTGAAAATTACTTCGCAGCTCCTCTGTTTTTTTAATATTTATTACTGCCCCTTAATCAGTCCTCCGAAAAATTCAAAACACCTATGTAAGGCAGATTGCGGTAGCGCTGGGCATAGTCAAGACCGTAGCCCACCACAAACTTATCGGGAATTTCAAAGCCCACGTAATCCGGGGTTATTTCAAACTCTCTTGCCACAGGCTTATTAAGCAGTGTAGCAAGGCTTATTGAAGCGGGCTTACGTGCCCTAAGGCGTTCCATAAGCATATGGAGAGTTCTTCCCGTATCTATAATATCCTCCACAATCAAAAGATGCTTGTCCTTAATAATTAAATCAAGATCTAAATTTATTTTAATCTCACCTGAGGAGTGAGTGCTGTCGTAATAGCTTGAAACGTCCATAAAAGCCATTTCCGCAGGCATAGTGAGCCTTCTTGAAAGGTCTGTTATGAAAAATACCGAGCCTTTAAGCACGCCCAAAATAATAATTTCCTTCCCGGCAAGGTCTTTGTTAATCTGTTCCGCAAGCTCCCCCACTCTCTGTTTAATTTGTTCTTCGGAAATAAGAACCTTTACTGTTTCCTTCATTTTAATGCCCCTCCGTCTTTAAAAATATATTATTAATAATAGAAATCGGTATAATGTAAAATAAATGTAAAACATCTATTACTTTCATTATACCGATTTTTTAAAAATTTTCAACACAAAATTGTAAAATTTCTTATCTTAGCTTAAATTTTATTTAGCTATAAGCCTTTCGTTTCGTTCAAGCTCCTTTGAAATATCCACCCCGTCAATAACCTCGCTTACCTTCTGCCCCTCTACATAAAGCTGAACTGAGTTCACGTTATCCAAAGCCGTCAGGGTATTGACTATTGAATAAATCTGAAGCAGAGACACAGGTGAAGCCGCTGATTTATTAATGAAATTAGAAGAAAGATTTACATAGCAAATATCATTTTCCGTATTTGTGTTTATAAGCTTTGTGCCGGAGGGAATTGCCGAAACAAGGTCTGAGTTTTCCGGCCCTGCAAGAAGCTGTTCCACAATTTGATATTCTATGCTTTGGCTTTGCTTAATTTCTATAAGGCGTGTTTCACCTATAAGAGATTGTGCATTTCTGTCGGTAAAATAAAGCGTTACTGACTGATAGTTTACCTTTTCCGCCGCTATATCCGGGTTTAAAAGAACATTTCGGCGGTTTAGGGGTTCTCCCTCGGCGGTTACTGCAGAGCCGTTTACGGAAATATAGACATTGTCTATAAAGCCCAAAGCCGTAAGGGTATAAACCAAAGAAGCCTTTAAAAACAAAGCGTCGGAAGCCGTCATTTGAACATACTCCGCCGAAAAGTCAATATAAACCGTTTTGTTTTCCCCGTCAAGCTTAAAGCCCTGAATTAAAACGTCCCCCATTGTGCTTTGAAGAACGGAGTTTACCTTTGGCCCGTTTTTAAGCTCCTTTAAAACCTCGGCTAAAACCTCTTCATTTGAGCTTTTATCCGCAGGCTCTATAATTCTGCCCTCAAAGTCAAGGCTGTTTCCCGTTTGGTTTTTAAAATATAAAGATATGGCGAAATCCTTTTCGGCGTGGCTGAAAAGCAAAATAACCGTTATTATGGCGGCAGCTGCCAAAGCAGCGCCTAAGAGAATGAATATAAGTTTTTTACGCTTCATTATGCACCCTCCCTGACTTGTTTAAGAGGAAGTCTGACTGTAAAGGTTGCTCCGCTGCCCTCTTTGCTCAAAACCTTAATGCTGCCGCCGTGACGCAAAACAGCGGCGTGGGTTATAGCCAAGCCTAAGCCTGTTCCCCCGGTTTCTCTGTCTCTGGTCTTATCCACTCTGTAGAAGCGGTTGAAAATTTTAGACTGCTCCTCTTCGCTTATGCCTATGCCTGTGTCGGAGACTGAAATATATGCGTTTTGGTGGTCGCTGTCTAAGCCCACTTTAACAACTCCCCCTTCGGGAGTATATTTTATGGCGTTGTCAATAAGATTTGAAATTGCCAGATAAAGCTTTGTTTCGTCCGCTTCTATTTCAACGTCCTTTTCGGCGTCTAAAATAAACTCTATGTCCTTGTCATTTGCAAGGGGATATAGTGTTTTCATAATGCTTATAAGCATTTTTCTCAGGGACGTGTCAGTTGGGTTAAAGCCTGCGTCTCTGTTGTCAAGCTTAACAAGTGAAAGAAGATCGTTTATAATATTTGTCATTCTGTCGATTTCCGAGTTTATGTCCTGAAGAAACTCCTTATACATTTCCTCGGGAGCAGTGTTTTGAAGCAAAATAGACTCGCTTAAAACCTTAATGGAGCTTAAAGGGGTTTTCAGCTCGTGAGACACATTTGAAACAAATTCGGATCGGGATGTATCCTCCGACTCAAGCTTTTCCGTCATATCGTTTATAGCCCCTGCAAGAACGCTTATTTCGTTTTTACCCTTAACACTGCACCGCTCGCTTAAATTTCCGTCGGTGATTTTCTTAATTGTCTCCACCAAAAGGGTCAAAGGCGTAAGCATATGCCCCGTTGAAATATAAACTATAACCGAAGCTATTACGCTTAAAAAAAAGGTCAGAAGAAGCCAGTCGTGGCTTATGGTGCCCAAAAGCTCATAGACCTCCGCAAAGCTTGACACTATAAGAACAGCCCCTGTTCTGTCGCCGTATTCGTTTTCGATATATGCGGCAGTGTAGATTTTCCCCTCTGACTTTCGAAGATTAGCCCCGGCTGAGCCCTTTAAAGCGTCCATAACCTCGGGAACTATGAGAATTTTATATGTTTCGGAGCGGTTTGAATCGGCGATGACCGTGCAGTTTTTATCCAAAACTAAAATTCTCGCCGAAAGCTCCGTACTTTTTTCGTCTATATCATTTAAAAATTTAGCCGACAGCTCAGGGTCGGTTAAATAATTGTTTTTTTGAATTGTGCCTGCGATTTTATTGGCTTGATAAAGCATATTTTGAGTGTTTCTGCTTTCAAAATACCCTGCCAAAATATTGTTCATAGTAAATGAAAATATAAACAGAGGAACAAGGCAGATTATAAAATACAGAAAAAACATCTTCCACCGCAGGCAGTTATACCATTTAAGGCTGCTGCTGTCACTGTAAATAATAACCTACCCCCCATCTTGTGTGTATATATTCAGGCTCACTGGGAATTTTTTCTATTTTTTCACGAAGCCGCCTTACGTGAACGTCTACGGCGCGTCTCTGCTCGCGCTTTTGTTCACCTGAAAGCTTGTCAACGCCCCAAAGCTCCGAAAGAAGGCTGTCTCTTGAATAGACCGTTCCCGTATTTTTCATTAAAAGAAGAAGCAGGTCAAATTCCTTTGCGGTTAAGTTTACCTCTTTTCCGTCCACAAAACAGCGTCTTGAGCCTGTGTCTAACGAAAGCCCTCTCAGGCTCAGTGTTTTGTCGGCTTTCTTTTCTTCGGGAACGGTTTTGACGCTTCGTCTTAAAATTGCCTTAATTCTCGCCTTAAGCTCCAAAATATTAAAGGGCTTTGTTATATAATCGTCTGCGCCTAATTCAAGACCCATTATTTTGTCAATATCCTCTCCCTTGGCTGTTACCATAATAATAGGCACGTTTGAAAACTCTCTTATTTCGGAACAGACCTTAAGCCCGTCAATTTTGGGCAGCATAACGTCAAGAAGAATTAAGTCTACGTTTTCCGTCGCAGCAAGCTTAAGAGCCTCTTCGCCTTCATAAGCCACCACAACGTCCATTCCGTCCTGCATAAGGCTGAACTTTATTCCCTTAACTATAAGCTTTTCATCATCTACTACCAATATTTTGCTCATTTAGGCCCCCCTATTCTATAGTAATCATATTTTCAAGGCTTTGAAAGGTCTTCTCTCCAATGCCTTTTATGTTCATTATCTCCTCGGCTTCTTTAAAACCGCCGTTTTCGTTTCTGTATGTAATAATGCTTTCCGCTGTTTTCTCGCCTATACCCGGCAAGGTGCAAAGCTCCTCGGCTGAGGCTGTGTTTATGTTGACCTTTGCGGCTTCCGTCTCCCCTACTTCCGCCGTTTCCATAACCGCTTCGTCAGCCGCCTCTGTGACAGCTTCCGTCTCTGTCTCTTCGACGTAGACTTCCGCACTTGTCTCCGAACCGTCTCTTATAAAAACTCCGGCGTTTTCGCTTTGGGTAAAATACCACAGGCAGAAAAAGAGAAATACCGCCGCAGTGAGAAAAGAATAGAATATAACAATTTTTTTGTCGTTCATAGACACCTCTAGCCCAACCAATTTCTTATACTTTAATTAAAATACACATAAGTCCTTGAAAAAGCAGTCCAACATATGTTATAATTAGGAAATCATACAACAATTACTTTCTTAAACCGAAAGGACAGTATATATGAAACACATAAAAGCTTTATTTGCCTTTTTTCTATTATACACCATAATTTTAAATAATGCCACAGAAATATTTGCCGAAGACGTAAATTTGTCTCAGGAAGCGGAAACCGCTGTTTCACAAGCTGACCCCCTGGATATGTCCGAAGAGGAATATTCACCCGACGATATAATTCCGGCATATTTAGACGAAAACGGAGAGCCTGTAATAGTGGCTAAATCCGCCGTAGTTATAGACGCAGACAGCGGAATTATCGTTTGGGGCAAGGACGAAAACGCCGTTCACTATCCTGCAAGCGTAACAAAGGTTTTAACCTCTTTAATAGCCTGTGAGGAAACGGAGCCAACCGACCTTGTGACCTTCTCGCATGAAGCCGTCTACGGCATAGGGGAAGGCTCAAGCTCCATAGCCGTCAGAGAGGGCGAAACCCTTAATATGGATCAGTGTCTCCACGCTATTCTTATGGCTTCCGCCAACGACGTATGTGTAGGTGTCAGCGAAATGATTGACGGAACGCAGGAAGCCTTTGTTGAAAGAATGAACCAAAGGGCAAAAGAGCTGGGCGCTCTTAACTCCCACTTTGACAATTCCCACGGTTATCACAGCGAAAACCACTACACCACAGCCTACGATATGGCGGTTATATTAAAAGAAGCTGTCAAAAATGAAAAGTTTATGGCAAGCTTCAGTTGTTTAACCTATGAAATACCCGAAACAAATATTGTTGACGAGGTCAGATATATAAACCACAAGGCAAAAATTCTCTGGGAGGACTCCCCCTATTATTATCAATATATTAAGGGAGCTAAAACAGGCTTTACGGATCAAGCCGGAAACACACTTATTTCCTACGCCGAAAAGGACGGAATTAAGCTTATTTGCTGCGTTTTGGCTGACAGAGGCGTAAACACCTACACAGACACAATTCTTTTGTTCGACTACTGCTTCGGTCGCTACAGTGAGCAGACCCTTGTTGAACCCGGGGAGCTTCAGCTGAGCCTTCCCGTTTGTCAAAACTATAACGGAAACGTAATAGATTTGGGAACAGTTACCGCAAGCGTAGCGGAGGGCTATTCGGCTCTTATGCCCTCTGTGGTAAACAAGGAGTCCGTTACAATAAGCTATGACGTTCCCGACAGCATCGTTGGGGGAGTAAATGAGGGCGAGGTTTTGGGAACCGCCATTGTTTCATACGGCGGAAATCAGCTTGCATCTCTTAACATAACCGCCGACGAAACCATTGAAGCTATTCCCGAAGAGGTTTTGATTAAGGAAGAAAAAACCAAAAAGCTTATAAAATTATGTATGTGGTCCGCTGTAGGTCTGGCAATTTTCCTTGCAATAATCATAGCAATAAACAGAATAGTCAACTCAAAGATGTACAGACATAAGCACAAATATAAGAAGCAGAGAAAGAAATATCGAAAAGCAAGAAGAGCAAACGGGCGTAATAAACCATAAAAAAGCAAGACGGCAAAATCTGATATAATCCCCTTAGAGTAGACACTTGAAATAACAAAAACATTTCAAAACTA
>JAJQFU010000129.1 GCA_021200955.1 Clostridiales bacterium
TGACTGCATAAAAAATTGGTAATAGCATAAAAATAAAACCTCGGTTTTTAGCTGATTTGGTTAAAAGCCGAGGAAATTATAAACAATGTTTGAAAATGAAGGGAGATGATAGATTATTTTATCGGAAGGAGGGATTATATAAATGACTTACGGATATGCAAGAGTTAGTACGAAAGAGCAGAACGAGGACAGGCAGCTAATAGCTTTTAAGGAAAGCGGATATGCGTTTGACAAAATTTTTGTTGAGAAGCAAAGCGGAAAAGATTTTAACAGAGCTGAATACCGCAAAATGATTAAGGCTGTAAGAAAAGGCGACGTAATTGTTATAAAGAGCATTGACCGAAGGAATCGGAAAGATGTCCGAACGAGCCGTAGGCTCGGCTTTTCCCGGAGGGAAAAGTTCTGAACGGGGAGAAATTATAACGAGATTATTGAGCAGTGGCGGAAAATTACTAAGGTCAAGAACGCCGACATAATTGTTTTGGATATGCCGATTTTAGATACAACAAAAAATAAGGACTTACTGGGAACTCTTATAAGTGATTTGGTTTTACAGCTTCTATCTTATGTAGCCGAAAATGAAAGAGTAAATTGGAACCCGAAAGAAATCGGGGCGTGCGATAGCACGACTTTTGCCCTTAAGGCAAAAGTTCTGAAAAAAGCAGAGACAGACCGAAGGCATAGCCGCCGCTAAGGCAAAAGGTGTAAAGTTCGGAAGAAAGCCGATATATGATTATCACGACTATATAGATGTTTATGACAGGTTCAGACGGCAGGAACTAACCCAAAAACAGGCTATGGAGATTATAGGCTGCTGCAAGACTACATATTATCGGCTAATGAAGGATATAAGAGCCGCAAAAATGCTTGAATATGCTCAGACAGAACTTTAAATGATAAATTTTTTTCTTGGCAATACTGCCTAAAAATTCCTATAAAAGCATACTTTATTAATCATAGTGACATTAAACAATTTATATATTTATTATATCTTGTCTTTTGTATAAATGTCAATATAAAATATATAAATTTTTCTGTAAAAAGGAATGTTCGCAAAAGTATACTTTAGTAGGAAAATCTTTGATTTTTAAATAAATAATCATAGCGGTATAAAACTAAAAAAGGAGGGATTTTTCCAATGATTTACGAAAGCAAGAATTTAAGGGAGGGCAGAGGAAGACAGCGTCACAGGCTTAAAAGGCTTTGTGCGATGTTAGTAAGTGTGATAATGATTTTATCATGCGTTCCTCCTGTTACTCTTTGGGCTGATGACAGCTCGGGAATCTGCGGCGATAACGCAACTTGGACTTTGGACGAAAACGGACTTTTAACCATAACCGGAACCGGAGAAATTTGGGATGAAGGTGAATGGGAAGACGAAGATATTATCTCTGTTTATATCGGTGAAGGTATAACCAAAATAGGAGATGATACCTTTTGGCTCTGCAGCAATCTTGAAAGCGTATCATTCCCCACAACCTTGGTGGAAATAGGAATTTGCGCCTTTGAAGAATGTTCGAGCCTTAAAACGGTCGATCTTTCCAAAGCCGAAAATCTGACGGCTCTGCGTTCAGGGGCGTTCCGTTCCTGTTCGAGCCTGACAACTGTTCTGCTTCCTGCAAGTATAGAATTAATTCAGAGTTCCTTCGAAGGCTGTCCGAATCTTTCTGTAATTTCAATTGACAATGATGCGGAAATAACAGATGGGGGTCTCTTCACCAAAGACGGCGTTTTATTCGAAAACTGTTATGATGAAGATGAAGAGGGCAACATTTCTGAGAGCGTAGTTTTATCCTTTTACCCCGAGGGAAAGACAGATACTTCATATGAAGTTCCCGACGGCGTAACCGACATCCCCGACGATGTATTTTCTGACAACGAATATTTAACTTCGGTAACCATACCTTCAACCGTTGAATACATAGGCGAACATGCATTTTATAACTGTTGTAATCTTACGGAGGTAAATATTCCTGAGGATTCCGCCCTGTCATTTATAGGCTTCTTTGCTTTCGCCGAATGCTCAAGCCTTGAAAGCATATATATTCCGGCAGGGGTAACCGAACTGGGAGAGGACGAGCCTGCTACGGTTTTCGACGGCTGCAGCAGCCTTACGGCAATTAACGTAGCCGAAGACAACACAGCCTATTGCTCCGAAAATGGTATTCTTATGGATTATGACAAAACATGGATTATTACATATCCTGCGGGAAACACAACCGATACATATGAAATTCCTTCAACAGTAACGGCAGTGGCAGGGAATACTTCAATTGCTTCAAACAAAAATTTGAAAACAATTACAGTTGCCGAGGGCAACACAGCCTTCACAGCTGAGGAAAATGTTCTTTACAACATCGACAAAACCGAAATTTTGTTTTATTCTTCAGCCAAAACAGATACTGAATTTACTGTTCCCGACGGCGTAACGGAAATTTATGATTACATATTTGCCGAAAATATATATTTGGAAACAGTTACTGTTCCTTCGGATCTCTACTCCATTGGCTTCTATGCTTTTTACGGCTGTACGGCTCTTAAAAGTATAAATCTTGAAGACACCTGTATAACCAATATATGGATTTCGGCTTTTGAAGAATGTACAAGCCTTGAAAGTATAGAGCTTCCCTACAGTTTATACGGCATTTGGAACCGAACCTTTTATAACTGTTCTTCACTTACAACAATAACCGTTCATTCCGGCGTAAACTGGGTAGAGAGCTATGCTTTCTACGGCTGTTCAAATCTTACAACCGTAAACTATGACGGAACAGAGGACAGCTGGAACAATATAAATATTGACGTAGGCAATGACGCCTTTACAGCTGCCTCCAGAACCTACAGCACTGTTGACTATGAAATTAAAGACGGTGTTCTTTACATAACAGGCGAAGGGGCTATGTCTGACTATAACAGCGACGAAGGCAATTATGCACCTTGGAATGATGATGAGGACTATGCTTCAGTTACTTCTATAGTAATAGGCGAAGGCGTAACAACCATAGGCGACTATGCCTTTGACGGCAGTGAAAACATTACAAGCATAACCATAAACGGCGCCAATTTAAGGTCAGTAGGCAGTCAGGCATTCAGAAACAGCGGCATAACAAGTATTGAGCTGCCCAATACCGTCAGCTCCTTCGGCAGCTATGTTTTCTATGGTTCTGCCTTAACATATTTAAAGCTGCCCTCAAGCTTAAGCCGCAACAGCTTAACAGACGACGCTTTGTTGGGAATGTCAAATCTTGAGACAATAGCCGTTGACAGCGGCAGCAGCTTATGTGTTGAGGACAATATTTTATATAATAATGATAATAAAACAATTATTATTCTCTGTCCGGCTAACAGCAGCATAACTGACTTTACGGTTCCCGAAACAGTAACATATATCAATACCGAAGCCTTTGCGGGAACTTCCATAGAAACTCTTACTATTCCCGACACTATTTCAAGCATAAATATTGACGACAGAGCTTTCTACGGCTGTACAAGCCTTAAAACAGCTGATATTTTAGGCGGTCAGAGAAATAATGTAATTTGGGATAATGCTTTCTGCGACTGTACAAGTCTCGAAACAGTAACTATTTCACAAATAGGCTATATAAGAGACGCAGCCTTCTATAACTGTTCGGCTCTTACCACAATAACCCTTTCCGCAAACACCTACCGCATTAATAATGAAGCCTTTTATAACTGCTCAAGCCTTAAAACAGTAAACTATTTGGGCGACAACTGGGACAGCATAAGCATAAGCAGCGGCAACGATGACCTTATAAACGCTTATTATGCGGCGGACATTGATTTTACTTATGATTCTGACAGCGGAACACTTACGATTTTTACCGCAGACGGCAACAGCGGAACTATGCCCAACTATACGAATGCAGACGGCGATGACCCTGCTCCATGGATTGCATATAAAGATGAGGCAGCAGCCGTTGTAATCGCAGAGGGCATAACCACAGTAGGCGACCACGCTTTTGACGGCTTCAGCCAAATGACAAGCGTGTCTCTTCCCGACGGCATAACATATATAGGAGAATGGGGCTTTGCAAGCTGTCCTAACCTTCAGGGCATAGACTTCCCCGACAGCCTTGTTACTATAGGCTGCAACGCCTTTGAAGCCTGTGAAAGCATAGCTTCAATATACATACCTGCAAGTGTAACATACATAAACTTCTTTGCTTTCGGCGGCTGCAACAGTATGTCAAGTATTACTGTAGATGAGAACAACACAAACTATTATTCAGAAAACAATGCTTTGTATAATAATAACAAAACAGATCTTATTTATTATGCACCTGCAAGCGAAGCCACAAGCCTAGAAATTCTTGACGGAGTAACAAGCATATGGGGTTCGGCTGTTCGCTGGGCGTCAAAGCTTACAAGTGTTACAATTCCCACAAGTGTAGTAAGTATAGGAGATTATGCTTTTGACGGCTGCGACAGTCTTTCAACAGTGGTTTATGACGGCAGTGATGACGACTGGAACAACATAGACATAAACACAGAAGGAAATGACTGCCTCTTAAATGCTTATACACGACAAAACTGGGCTGATATAAGCTGGGATGTAGTAAACAACGTTCTTATAATTTCGGGAACAGGCGTTATGCCAGATTATGAAAGAGGCGGAGGAGAATGGAGTGCTCGAAGAGACGATATAACTTCAATATATGTAAGCAGCGGTTTAACATCTGTAGGCGCTCACGCTTTTGAAACACTTTCCAATGTTACAAGCGTAACTCTTCCCGACAGTGTAACAAGTATAGGAAGCTGGTCATTTGCAGGCTGTACAAGCTTAGAGAGCTTAACCCTTTCCGACAATGTAACCGAAATCGATATGTATGCTTTCGAGGAGTGCGGTTTTAAGAGCATAACTATTCCCGAAAATGTAACAAGTATAGGCGAAGAAGCCTTTAAGAATTGTACTGCACTTGAAAAGGTTTACTGCACTGTAGGTTCGGCGGCGGATGATCTTGACATTTACCCATATTCTGAAAAAGTAAATCTTGTATATGCCGACAGCAAGGCAGTGAGAGCTTCTGATGACACAGTATACTTAATTTCGGGCTTCAGTCTTGCAGACGGCGACTCTTTGGAAAACTATACAAAGGCTGAGCTTTATTGCGACGGCGATTACACAAATGCTATAGACAGCTCAGACACTGTTTACACTGGTTTTGTAATCAACGGAGTTGAGTTTGAAGCAGGCGAAATGAACTGTGAATACATAATAGGCTATGAAACCACAGACAGTGACGACGATTATACAAGTGTCGATGAAATTGCGGATTTCGTATATTATGAGCTTAAGCCTGTTTCCGACGAAGATACAAACAGTGAAGCAGAGTGACGGAGGTGAACACAATGAAAAAAACATATGAAAAACCAAAGCTTGAAACAGCTGTTATAAACACCGAAGCCGTTGCCTCTGCTACTCTTCTTTCAACGGTTTCTCCGAAACAGAGTGAATACAAAACCTTAAACATAGGCTCAAAAACCATTGTCAATTATTAATGCTTAAAGCTAAAACACTGTAATTTGATTTTCCTACCTTTCATTCAAAAGCGGCTCACCCTTAAACGGTCAGCCGCTTTTGTCTCTGTTTTAAGCTGAAAACAAATTTTATTACCTAAATTTTGAATGCGTACCAATAAAATCAGCAGCATTTTGTAAAGATACTCTATTACGGCAATAAAATCTATATTATAAAATGTTTTTTTACTTTGGACTAACCAAATAATCAAGTGATACCGAATAAAACTCGGCAAATTTTATCGCAGTGCTTAAAGACGGGTCTACCAAATTGTTTTCATACCTCGATATAAGACCTTTGGTTATGCCGAGTTTTTTCTCAACATCCAATAGTGAAAGACCTCTGCTTTCTCTTAATTTCTTAATGTTAGAACCGAATTTAGTCATTTTTACCTCCGCAGTTTTGTCATAGCCTAAATCTCATCTTCCACAACGTCAGCAAGATGACAGGGCGATAGTTGACCTAAAGTACATTTCAATGCCAAATCGGCAGCAAAACCAAAATCGACCGATACATCTGAAATAAATGCAGCTTGTTTGGCTTGTCCTGCTTTAATCTCTATACACTTAATGCCATAAGATGTATATTTTCCGATATATGAATTACGCAAACTTTCTTTAATCGGTATGTACAGATACATCAGATGTCGCCTCCTTAAAAAATGAATAAACCTCATCCATAGTTTTAAAACCAATAATCCTCATAAAATTAATTAAATCATACCAGTTAGGGTTTGATTTTCCACACTCAATCCTGGAAATCCATTCCCTTGAAACTCCTATTTTCTCACTGAGTTCTTCCTGCGTTAAGTTTCGGGACAATCTTAACCTTCTGATTGCATTCCCTAAATTTTTCCTAAGTTTTTCTGACAATAAGCAGCTCATTTTTTTACTACTCCTTTTCTTTATATTCGACAGTATTGTCGTAATATGACCAACAAAGTAAGTACCCGCCTTTAAGGCGGTGGGGACTTACTTTCCAATCAGTAGGAGTTATAAGCTCCTACTGATTGGGGCGTTGATAAACGCCGTTGGTCATAAGTGTTTTTTCGTTAGAAAAAACGCGCATAGTCTTTGACAGAATATAGGGGTTTTTACACAATGTCTATGAACGCAGCGTTCACATCTTCAAAATTTATCTAAAATCACATTAATTATTTTTATTTTTCCATAGTCAAATATGTCAAAATGCAGAACTCTGTTAATTTTCCACAAAAAAAGGACAGAAGCAATGGTTTTATAACGCCGCTTTCTATCCTCAAATAAATATCTTGAATTGCTGTTTTGCAAAAATTTCGTTTCCGCAATAAACCAGTCACATTTGTGACAAGACTTTGTCACAAAGACAATAACGTCTTATTGGAACATTTTAAATGTTCTTGAAATAAGATTGTAAAAGTTCAGCCAAATAATTCGCTAAACGTCTGCTCAGAACTTTTCCTTGCGGAAAAGCAGCTTCGCTGTCCGACATCTTTCTGATTCCATTCGCATCCTTCGCAGCTGTGCTGCTGCGTTTAGCTCATTATTTGGCGCTCCGCTCGTGTCTGATTTTCAGATTTTATGCATATAAATATGCATAAATCTAAAAATAAAAGACACGGCTGAACTGTTACGTAAGTTTAACACATCTGTCAGAATATGTCAATTAATGAAGCCGAAATGTAATATATTTGAAATGTTTTTATTCTATGATTTTACCAAAGGTGCGTTTATTAGTCTTGAAATGGGTTTGAGATTATGATACAATAATGTATAAACCAACAAATATTTTTTAAGCTTAGGAGGTATTAAAAAATTATGAAAAAATTTTTGACGGAATTTAAGGACTTTGCCGTTAAGGGCAATATGGTCGATATGTCCGTTGGTATTGTTATAGGCGCTGCCTTTAACTCCATTATAACCAACATTGTAGACTGTCTTATTACGCCGCTGATTAACTATATCATTGGGCTTTTGACAGGGGGCGCGGACGCAGCAACCGCTGTAGGCACAATAGTCATTTTTGACGTAGGCACTCTTGTAGGGGCAATAATAAACTTTATTATAACTGCCTTTGTTCTTTTCCTTATTGTTAAGGCAATCAACAACTTCCACAAGAAGGAAGAGGCTCCTGCGGCTCCCACAACAAAGACCTGCCCTTACTGCAAGTCGGAGATACATATTGAAGCTACAAAGTGCGCACACTGCGGTTCTGACGTATAACGGGGGTAATATATGAAAAAAATTCTTTCTTTTTTATTGGTGATGACTATGATGCTTTCGATTTTTAACATAACCGCTTTTTCGGGAGAAGCTCCAAACGTGGCTTTAAGCTTTTCAACAGGGGCTTCCGGAGATATTTTAACCAAGGACAGCAGCTCAGACTATTATTATTCAACAACAGGCAGTGAAGCCGCTAACTTTGCTTCCTACGAAGCCTTAGGCGGAACAATCTGCGCTGCTTTAACAGACACTTCATCTACTGACACAACAGCCCTTCATATTCCCTTTAAGGCTGTTTCCGACGGCGTAATTTCCATAGAGACAACTATGGCTTCAAACCGCTACGGAGTAAACCTTTTTAAGGTTCTCGATGGCAGCGGAAACACTGTTATTCGCTGTTTTCTTAACCCTGAGGGGGGAATCAGTCTTATAAGCTCTTCCGCATCTTCCGATATAATCGGGGCTGAAGCTCTTGTGGGAGAGGGCTCTTTGACGGCTCTTAAGCTTACTCTTGACATTAAGAATAATTCCGCAAAGCTTTCTTTAGGCTCAGAAGAGACTGAAGCAGCTTTCGGCGCAGGCAATATTTCGGAGGTTGTTTTCGAAACGCCCAGGGCTTCTCTTTCCACAAAGATTTATGTTTCGTCAGTTGATATTTACGAGGGAGAGGAAAAGGAAAACGGTATTGACCCCAATCTTCCCACACTTTATCTTTTGGGGGACTCCACAGGCTCGCCCTATACTTCTTCCGACTATTATAAAAACGGCGGAAACTACCTTGAAATAAGAAACGGCTTCGGAATGGATTTCCCCACATATTTTGACGAGAGCAAAATCAATTTGGTGAACTATGCTATTTCGGGCATAAGCTCAAAGAGCTTTTTGCAGAACGATTATTATAAGGAGCTTCTTTCAAACTGGAAAGAGGGAGACTATGTAATTATTGCTTTCGGTCACAATGACGAAAAGAATGAGGATGAAGCCCGTTTCACCGACGCTTCAATGGGAGCTGAGGGCATAAACACAGAAGGTCAGTTTGCAAACTCACTTTATGCTAATTACATAAAGCCTGCACAGGAAGCCGGGGTTAATGTAATTTTGGCTACGCCCATTTCTCGCCGCGACCGTACTTCTGAATGGCTCGGCGGTTCAAATATTCACGATTTGACATCAAAGGGCTTCGGAAACTATGCTCAGACAATAAGAGATTTGGCTGAAAAGCTTGACGTGGCTTGCATCGACAATACTCAGATGACAAATAACGAGTATAATGCCTTGGGAAAGGGTGATACTGACGGCTCATCGGGCTGCGGAGTTTATCACGCTCTTTACTGCGATGACTATATGGTGGCAAAGAATCTTTTAAACGATGACGGCTCATTTGACGAGAATTACAGAATAGACAATACCCACCTTAATTCCTATGGGGCTAAAACAATAGCTTATTTTATGGCTGAAGCTATTAAGGGTTCGAATACCGTTCTTACGGGAGAGGACTATAAGCCTGTTTACAGCGAAAGCTCGAAGGGCACCCTTGCAGCTCTTTCTTCATATCTTAAAGCATATACAGACCCCAGAATTAACGGAAAGACCACCGATGAGGTTTCTTTGGACAGCTTAGAGGGCTTTTCAGTATGTTTAGATACGAAAACAACTCTTCATGACGAACTGGGAGAGGTTTTTGACGTAACCGTAAATGTAAAGGATAACCCCGGTTTAAGTGCATTAAGCTATGCCGTAAGCTATGACTCCGATATTTTAAGGCTGGTTTCTCCGGAAACCGAGGCAGAAGGCTCTGTTTTGATTGAAGGAACAATCGACGGCGAAAAGGAATATGCCGACGGCGTTCTTACAACACTTTCATTTGAGGTAATCGGCGGAGGAGACACCGACATATCTGTTGAAGTGGTAAACGCAGAACACAACGGCAGTAAATATTCAAGCTCGGATTATTCAACCGGCGGGTTAAACATTGTATGTGATTTTAACCCCGAGAACAAAAATTAATCGGCTGTATACAATACTCGGTGAAATAAGGTTTGCCTATCAGTTGGGGGAAGGGCTTGCTCTGCCCGCTTGGCAGGCAATCAAAAATTAGCTGAGTTTTATACAAAATCACAAATATTTATAAACAAAAGAAGGAAAATGAAAAATGAATAAAAGCGAAACTCAGTCTGAAAACAAAATGGGGACAATGTCTGTCAGCAAGCTTTTAATATCTATGTCAGTTCCCATAATGATTTCAATGTTTGTTCAGGCTCTTTATAACATTGTTGACAGTATATTCGTGGCAAAAATAAGCGAAAACGCCTTGACGGCTGTTTCTTTGGCGTTTCCGATTCAAAATCTTATGATTGCGGTTGCATCGGGAACAGGCGTCGGCGTAAACGCTCTTCTTTCAAAAAGCTTAGGCGAAAAGAAGTTTAAAACCGCCGACAAGGCAGCCAACAACGCAGTATTTTTGGCTTTTTCAAGCTTTGTTGTTTTTGCCCTTATAGGTATATTTTTCTCACACACATTCTTTGCTATGCAGACCGATATTGAAGAAATCATTGATTATGGAACAAGCTATTTGAGCATTGTTTGTATGGTTTCAATAGGCTCTTTCGGTCAGGTCTGCTTTGAGAGGCTCTTACAGGCTACGGGCAAAACCCTCTGCACTATGGTTACACAGTCAACAGGGGCAATTATAAACATAATTTTAGACCCTCTGTTCATTTTCGGCTTATTCGGCTTTCCAAAGATGGGAATAGCCGGTGCAGCCATAGCAACGGTTATTGGGCAGTGTACAGCCTGTCTTTTGGCTCTGTATTTTAACCTTAAGAAAAATAAGGAAATTCACTTCAATTTTAAGGATTTCAGACCAGACATAAAGATTATCGGCAGTATCTACGCAGTAGGTATTCCCTCGATTTTGATGATTGCCATAAGCTCGGTTATGACATTCGGTATGAACAAGATTTTCCTTGCCTTTACAACAACGGCAACGGCTGTTTTCGGCGTATATTATAAGCTTCAGAGCTTTGTGTTTATGCCCGTTTTCGGCTTAAATAACGGAATGGTGCCTATTGTAGCCTATAATTTCGGAGCAAGAAAGCCCGACAGAATTAAGAAAACAATTTTCTTAAGCATAACCTATGCTATGATTATAATGCTTATAGGCTTCGGCGTGTTTATGTTCTTCCCCAAGCAGCTTTTGGGCTTCTTCAATGCGTCCGAAAATATGATGGAAATAGGTGTGCCTGCGCTGAGAATAATAAGCTTCAGCTTCCTTATGGCAGCTTTCGGTGTTGTATGCAGCTCTGTATTCCAAGCTCTTCGACATGGACTTTTGAGCCTTATTATCTCGGTAATGCGTCAGCTTGTGGTGCTGCTGCCCTGTGCATTTATACTTTCGAAGGTTGCTACCCTTACAAGCGTTTGGCTGGCTTTCCCCATATCAGAGGCTGTAGCCTGTGCATTCAGTATAGCTTTCTTAAGATATGTTTATAAACTGGAAATTGAACCTATGAATGCTGAGAAAAAATAAAATCGAACGATGTCAACCAAAAAAATTAAATTTCCGAAAAAAAGTGTTGACAAAATTTAATTGATGGTCTATAATAGTTTTTGTCGCTGAGGAACACCACTTAAAAGTTCCTCAGCAAAAATATGCAGACGTGGTGGAATTGGCAGACACGCAAGACTAAGGATCTTGTCCATATTGCTTGGGTGCGGGTTCAAGTCCCGCCGTCTGCATTTTTTATGCAGCAGTTCAGTAAATTAGGTGGCTGAACTGCTGTTTTTTTGTGTTCATTTTTTTTGCTGCAAAAAACTACTTGTTTTCAGTTGATATTTAAGCTGTTTTATATTATAATAATGATAATAAATCAAGCTTTTTTAACAAAAATATAAGGAGGGCTGTAATATGACATGTTCTCAAAGCACATTGAATAATATATTAAAGGAAATTAACAAGGCGTATAAAAGCGTATACGGCAAGGCTTTAAAAAAGGTAATATTATACGGTTCTTATGCAAGGGGGGATTTTAACGACACTTCCGACATAGATTTGGCTGCCATTGTTGAGGGAGACAGAGCGGATTTACAGAAAAAGCTTAATTCGGTGTGGGATGTTTCGGCAGATCTGGAATTGGAGTATGAGGTGATAATATCTCCCACGGTTATTCCTCTCAGTGAATTTGAAAGATTTAAGACAGCTATGCCTTATTACGGAAATATAGATAGGGAAGGAGTTGTTGTTAATGGGTGAGGAAGAGAAAAAAATATTATCGGAGTATCGGCTTGAATCTGCCGGTGAGCGTTTACATTCTGCAAAGGTGTTATTAGAAGACGGAAGCTATAAGGATTCTATAGGCAGATCATATTATGCAATATTTACTGCTGTTCGTGCTTTAATTGCATTAGATGGCAAAGATTTCAGTAAGCATTCAAGTGTTATTTCTTATTTTCAAAAAGAATATGTGAAAACCGGAAAGATTGATACAAAATATTCAAAATATCTGACTAAAGCTTTTCAAATCAGAAATACAACAGAATATGAAGATTTTACATTGCTTCTGAAAATGATGCCGAAGAGCAGTATAATAAAGCAAAAGAGTTTAGCGAGATGATAAAAGAATATATTGAACATAAAAGATAAGGCTTCACTGATAGTTGAGCTGAAAATTCCCAAAACGTCTGTTTTGCTTCTGCTGACGATTAAGCAATAGCTCTAACAGTCCAGCTAAATAATTCGCAAAAGCTTTTATATAAGCCACGGCTTAACTGTTGCAGAAAATTTACTATTGAAAAAGTTTTGTGAATTTGTTATAATGTTTTTTGTAAGAGACGGAAAGAGATTTTTAAAAAAACCTAAAAAAGTTTCAAAAATAAAAAGGAAATTTGTATAAAATGCAGAATTTATATTTATAGTGGTTTTTTTGAAAAGTAAAAGAACTTCATTTCGTGATATTAAAAAAATATTTAAACAGAAAAGGTGGTTTAAAGATGAAAGTTTATTCAATGAAGGACGTAAGGAATGTGGCGGTTTTGGGTCACAGCGGCTGCGGTAAAACAACTGTTTGTGAAGCTGTTCTGCACATTAACGGCGTTACAAAGCGCTTCGGTAAGGTTGAAGCCGGAACAACTGTCAGTGACTATGACTCAGAGGAAATCAGACGTAAGGTTTCTATCAACACATCGGTTATTCCCGTTGAGTTTGAAGGCAAGAAGATTAACCTTTTAGACACTCCCGGTTATTTCGACTTTGTAGGCGAGGCTAAAGAGGCTCTTTCCGTTGCGGACGCAGCACTTATCGTTGTCAGCGCAAAAAGCGGCGTTGAGGTAGGTACAGAAAAGGCGTGGGAGCTTACCGAAGAGATGAACATTCCCCGTATGATTTTGGTAAACGGTATGGACGACGAAAACGCAGACTTCCACAAGGTTGTTGAGCAGCTTGAAGAAAAATTCGGAAAGAGTATTGCGCCCATTCACTTCCCCTTCCACGAAAACGGAAAGTTTAACGGCTTTGTAAACGTTATCAGACGTGAAGGCAGAAAGTTCTCGGGGGATAAGGTTGACGACTGCCCCGTTCCCGCTGACGTAGCAGACGATGTTGAGGAAGCAAGACTTCTTGTAAGCGAAGCCGTTGCAGAAACAGACGACGCACTTATGGAAAAATTCTTCGAAGAAGAAGACTTTACTATAGATGAAATTAATGACGGTATCAAGAAGGGTATTGTTGACGGAACAGTTACTCCCGTTCTCTGCTCTTCAGCAGTCAGCACAATCGGTATTTACGTTCTTTTAAGACAAATTCTTAAATACGTTCCTGCTGCCGATGAATCAGGCAAGGCTTTAACAGCCCTTAATTCCGACGGCGAAGAGGTTGAGGTTGAAGTAAGCGAAAACGCTCTCTTCTCTGCTTTTGTTTTCAAGACAATCGCAGACCCCTTTATCGGAAGATTAAGTATTTTCAAGGTTATGACAGGCTGTCTTAAAAAGGATATGATGATTAAAAACGTAAACAAGGACTCAAACGAAAAGGCAGGTCATATTTACGTTATAAGAGGCAAGGAGCAGATTGAGGTTGACGAGTTAAAGACAGGGGACATCGGTGCTTTGGCTAAGCTTTCAAACACATCTACCTGCGATACTCTTGCAGACTCCAAGTTTAAGAATACATATGCACCCATTAAATTCCCCGTGCCTTATCAGAAAAAGGCTGTCAGCCCTCTCGCAAGAGGCGACGAGGACAAAATGGCTTCTGCTATTTCAAAAATGCTTGAAGAGGACAAGACCCTTATCTTCAAGGTTGACCCCGAAACAAAAGAGTCTGTTATTTCAGGCATAGGCGACACTCATCTCGATGTATTCGTTAAGAAGCTTAAGGCTAAATATAAGATCGATGTTGTTCTTTCAGAGCCTAAGATCGCTTATAAAGAAAAAATCAGAGCAGCCGTTACCCACAGACATAAATATAAGAAGCAGTCAGGCGGTTCGGGTCAGTACGGCGACGTTCAGATCGACTTTTCACCCAACTTTGACGAGCCCGAAAAGCCCTACGTATTCGAAGAGAAGATCTTCGGCGGCTCAGTGCCCAAGCAGTACTTCCCCGCTGTTGAAAAGGGCATTCAGGAATCTGTCAGAAAAGGCCCTCTTGCAGGCTATCCTGTAGTCGGTATTAAGGCAGTCCTTACAGACGGTTCTTATCACGCTGTTGACTCAAACGAAAACGCATTCAGAACCGCTACCGTAATGTGCTTCAAGGAAGCCTTCCTTAAGGCTAAGCCCACTATTCTTGAGCCTATTATGAATGTTGAGGTAATCGTTCCCGACGACTACACAGGCGACATTATGGGCGATATGAACAAGAGAAGAGGCAGAGTAAACGGTATGGAAAGCGTTCACGGCAAGAAGCAGAAAATTCTCGCTCAGGCTCCTCTTTCCGAAATGAGCTCATACGCAACAGACCTTCGCTCTATGACACAGGGCAGAGGCGACTTCTCTATGGAGCTTTCCGGCTATGAAGAGGCTCCTCAGGACGTTTGCAACAAGGTTATCGAAGCAGCTAAAGCAGACAAATAATATTATAGTTAAGCATAAAAAGAGACGGTTCACTGAGAGCCGTCTTTTTGACTGCAATATTTCAGCCTTTTTTCTTTTGAAATTCACCGCAGAAATACATTTGCCAGCTTATGGGGGAAAGCTTTGTAACAAGGGGCAGAAGCTTTTCGACTTTTCCCGGGATAATAACTGCCTTTTCTTCAAACATTTTTTTTACGGCATATTTTGCGCAGTATTCCGGGTCAATTCCTTTTGTGGCAAAGCGAACTCCGGCTCTTTGGTTAAAGCCGGTGGAAACAGGCCCCGGGCAGAGAACCCCGGTATAAACAGGTGAGCCTTCTCTTCTAAGCTCTTCTCTGATTGCCATAGTAAGTCTGTAAACATAGGCTTTTCCGGCGTAATATGACGCCATCATAGGCCCCGGAAGAAACGCCGCAAGGCTTGCCACATTTAAAATATAGCCGTAGCCTTTTTTCTTGAAATCCTTCAAAAAAAGCTTTGTCAGAATATGAACCGCTTTTACGTTAAGGTCAATCATATTAAGCTGTGTGTCCAAATCTCCGTCGGCAAAGGGTGAAAACTCGCCGAAGCCGGCATTGTTTATTAAAACCTCTATCTTTTTGCCCTTAAGCTCGTCATAAAGCTTTTTACATTCTTCGGGGTTTGACAGGTCTGCCCCGTAAATTTCCGCCTTGTTCGGCAGAGTTTTTGCCAAAGCTTCAAGCTTGTCGACGCTTCTGGCAGCCAAAATAACCTCAAAGCCCATTTCCGACAGTGTTTTTGCCATATAATAGCCTATTCCTCCGCTTGCTCCCGTTATCAGCGCAGCCATTTTAAAGCCTCCTTTAAAAGTGTCTCTTTTTTATTTTGTTTAGGATCTCTTAAAATTATGTCCAAAAGCCCTTCCTCAGCGGCCCCTATTTGTCTGCCCTTTAAACCCAAAGACATAAGGTCACGACCGTTTACGGAAAGGTCTTTTTTAGTCAGTATTCTTTCGCTCTTTAGAAATTCATAGGCGGCGGAAACATCCTCTTCCTTTGCATCCTTAAGGTTTAAAAGCTCAAAAACCAAGTCTCCCAAAAGACTGTAAAGCTGTCTCAGCTCATATTCCCCTGTTTTAAGGTCAAAGTCATAATATTTTATAAGGGCGGTTACATTGTCGATAAGCTTGTTTGAAAGCTTAAGGTCTTTAAGAGCCTTTAAGGGTTCGGGGTCTTTTGCCAAAACAGCGGCTAAGGCTGTTTCTTCATTAATATATCCCTTTTTGTTTGCATTTTTCAAAACAGAGATAATTTCAGCCCCTCTTTTTCTCAGGGCTTCCGTTATTTCGGGAACGCAGTAATCTCCTAAATTGGTGGAGCAGAGAAGATCGGCTTTTTCACAGTGACTGCTGCAGAGAAGCCTGAGAAGCTCCGTAGCCACTCTTTCCATACTGACATTTTTAATAAGCTCCGCATTTTTCTTAAGGGCAGCGTAAGTGTTTTCTTCTATTTTAAAGCCCAGCTGAGCCGAAAAGCGAACAGCCCTTAACATTCTCAATGCGTCCTCGTTAAACCTCAGATTTGGGTCGCCTACACCCTTTATTATGCCCGATTTTATGTCGTTTCTTCCTCCGAAGGGGTCAATATAGCCATCTTTGGGGCTGTAGGCTATGGCATTCATACAGAAATCCCGCCGGCTTAAGTCCTTTTCTATGTCCTGAACGAAAATAACCTCTTCAGGGTGGCGGCTGTCCTTGTATTCGCCGTCAATTCTGTAGGTTGTGACCTCGTAGCTGCGCTTGCCCACAAGAACCGTAACTGTGCCGTGTTTTATGCCTGTGTCGACGGTTCGGGGAAAAATTTTCTTCAAGTCTTTAGGAAGAGCATTTGTGGTTATGTCGTAGTCGTGAGGGTCAAGACCCATTAAAAAGTCTCTGACGCAGCCGCCCACCACAAAGCCCTCAAAGGCTGCCTCCTGCAGGCTGTCCAATATATATATTACATCTTTGTTAAGCTTCATTTTAAACCCGCCTGTTTGCTATAGTTTTTGTTTTTTCAATTATAACGCCGCAGAATAAGGGCTGTCAAGAAAAATACTTTCTATTTGGATTTAAATCGCTTAAAAAATTTTTAGGGTGTGGACAAATAGCTCAGATTGTGGTATAATATAGCTATGAGAAAAACA
>JAJQFU010000143.1 GCA_021200955.1 Clostridiales bacterium
GAAGCGATCTCTTTTTTTATGCTTAATATTTAATTATTAACCTTTTGTGATCTTGATGTTATCCCAATATGTCTGAGCACCGCCTGCTGTTCTGACAAGTCTGATCTGCTGAATAGACTTTGAACCTGAATTGGGAGTTAAGAGACTTGCTGCTGTTGTTTCCTGACCTACAACTGTAAATGCAGACTCGTCTGTTGAATATGCTCCTGATGAACTGTGTTTATAAATAGTTGTTAATGATGTACCTGCGTCAAGGTCAACTACAACCTTTACTCTGTACCAAACACCGTATTCAAGTGCGCATATGCTTATGCCGTCATCTGCGCTTGACGAGTTTACATTAGTTGCATTAGCACGGGCAGTGTTGCTTACGTCCATAAGGTGATAAATTATATAATCCTTATAGTCATCAAGATTTTCGTTTGCATATGTCGAATCACTGCTTGAAACTGTGGAAGGAGTATTTTCAAAATAAATTCTGAAGTTTCTGCCTGCAGTTCCTGTGTCTTCTCTTAAGAAGTCAGCTGTAAAGGTTACCTTGCCTGAGGTAATGGCTTCATCTAAAGGAATAGCCACTGCCTTGTCGCCAATTCTTATCATAGTAGATGTATTTCCGCTTACACCGTTTGTTGTTGTATAAGCAAGGTCAACATCTGTAGAAGCATGGTTGCTCTTTAAGATACCTGAGAAGCTGTCTGTATAGGAAGCTAAAACTGTTGCTGCTGCTTCTGTAGTAGTCTCAACAGGAGCCTCTGTTGTTGTAGCTGCTTCTGTAGTTGTGGTAGCTTCTTCAGTAGTAGTTACATCTTCCTCTGTTGTGGTTGTGTCTTCAGCTGAGTCTGTTGTAGCTTCAGTTGCACCCTCGGTTGTTGCTTCGCCGCTGTCGTCACCGCTTTCATCTTCAACGTCCTTAAAGGCTGTTGCACCGTTAAGAACCTTAGCCATAATAAGGGCTGCGTCTGCTGCTGTGATTGCTGTGTCGCCTGAAATAGCTACATCTGCAATATATGTTGAAACATTCCAGCCGGAGTTAGCTTCGCCTGTCTTGATGTACATAAGCAGACAAGCTGCGTCATTGGCTGTAATAATGCCGTTTTGGTCAATATCGCCTCTGATGCCGTTGCCGATGTCTTCGCCTGTGCCTTCGTAAAGAACATCACCGGAAATAGATACTGCTGTTTCATTGTCGCCGAGACCGAATGCTGCGCTTGAAGCTATTGATGTATAGATGTTGTCTGCAATAGTTTCGTCTGCTGCCAAATCGGCTGTAAGCTTCATCTTAACCGAGAAGAGAATACCGTTGTTATAAGCTACGTCCAAAACTCCGTCGCCGTTGTTGTCGCTTAAGTAGCCGCTTACTCTGATCATACCAAGTTCAGCTGCTGTCTTAATGCCGTCTGCGGGGCCGCCTAAAGCGCTGTCATATTCTTCATAGCCTGCTTCGGGAACAAGAAGAGCCTGTGATGAAACAACATCGTCTGCTATAATAGCCTGAACAAGCTTGCCTTCGCTGTCAACTGCGCCTACTTCGCTTGAGTTTCCTGCGCCGATTGCAATCATCTTTTCGGGGTCATAACAGAATGCAAGAGTTGCGCTGTTAAGACCGTAAGCGTCGCTGTTTCCGCTTAAGATATAGTCAACTGTGAAATATCCGTTTTCATCGGGTTCGCTTGCTGCAGGTGTAAGAACAAGACCTTCGTCAACCTCCTGGTTGTAGTCAAGGAAAAGGCTTGTGCCTGAGATTGTAACTGTGCTGCTTTCATTTGAAGGTGTAGCGGATCCGGAAAGACCGAATGTACCTTCGCCGAATTTAACAAGGCTGAATGTAAGCTTAAGGAGAGTTCCGTCGGCAGTTATTGCCGTATCAACAGAACCCGAAAGGCTTATGCTGCCTGACTTGCCTGCTGCCAAAGCAGAAGCTACGGCAGCGTCTGTCATAATTGTTAAGTCGCCCTGTTCAATATTTTCAAGAGCAACTGCCTGTGTATCATAGGTTAATGTAAGGTCGATACCCTTTAAGCCTTCATTGTTCTTAACATTAAGGTAAACCTCAAATGTGTCGCCTAATGCAGAAAGACTGCTTGTATCGCCGCCTTCAAGATAAACCTTGAAGCCTTCTGTTGTGGTTTCTGTAGAAGCATCTGATGAACCGTCGGTTCTGGGGTCAGACAAATCGCTTGAAAGATATGTTGACAAAGCCTTAAGTGAACCGTAGGTATCGTCTGCTGTTCCGTCAGATGTAATAACAGGTGAAGAAACTGTGTTAGGTGTGTCTACGTTTACGCCGTATGTAATGTCATTGCCTAAAATATCCTGAGAAATAAAGTAAGCAACTGTCTTTGCGCCGTAAGCATTAAGGTGGGTATTGTCAATCCTGTAATTTTCATCAAGTGTAGTGCCGTCACTCTCATAATAATTCTTTGACGCCATATACTTGTCGTTATACTGAGCATGATATGCGCCGTATCCGTCTGAACCGTCAGCCGAGCCATTGCCCAAAGCAATATATTCATTATATGTGTTATATGTAATATCTATACAGGGAAGGTCGAACATCTCGGCAAGGTCGATAGCTGTCTGTCTGTAATCGCCTGTTGAGCAGTTATGAACATTTGACCCGCTGATTCCGTAGGTTGTGTTTGCTGTTCTGCTTCTTCTTACGATAGATGTTACGATAACGGGTGTAACACCTGCCTTAACAGCGGGAAGGATATAGTTTTCATAAAGAGAGTTTGCAAACTGTCCGTCTACGTTCCATCCCTCTGCTCCCTGAGAAGCGTCTGTATATCTTGTGGAGTCGTCGCTCTTCTGGTCATTGTGACCGAAACCGATGAGAACGTAGTCGCCGCTCTTCCAGTTTGAAGTAAGAGTTGTATAAGCTGTGTTGCTTGTAAAGCTCTTTGAGCTTATGCCGGAAATGGCAAGGTTGTGAACCGTTATGTTTTCATTGTCGAAAATACCTGAAACGTCATATGTATAGGTGCTGCCGTCAAGCTGCTTGCCTGTACCGAAGCCCATACCGTAGCCGTTTCTTACAATGCTGTAATTGCCTGTGTCATTGCTGTAATAGCAGGCTGTTGAGTCGCCTAAAACCCAAACTGTGTGGCTCTCTCCGTCAGATGTGCTTGAAGGAGCTGTTCTTGTAAGGTTTCTGATATCAACAAGGTCGTCATCAACCTGAGCTTCTGTTGTAGCCTCTGTTGTAACCTCAATAGCTGTGTCGCCCGGAGCAAACTCAATGCTTGAGAAAGTGGGGTTTGTACCTACGGGGCAGATAAGATATGTCTTGCCTGCTTCAAGGAAGCCTGTAATTCCAGACGCAAGACCGTCAACGGAGTTTACAAGGTTAGCTATTTCATAAGTACCCTCTTCGTCGCTGACTACAGCAGTACCCATAACACCTGTAGGCTCAATAATGCAAATGCTCTTGCCTGCTGCAATAGAAACATTAACTGTCACATTTCCGTTTACCTTCGGAGTAATCTGAAGATAAGGTCTTGTAGAACCGTATGTTTTTTCTGTTTCGGGGTTAATGTAATAAACATTGCTTACACTGCCCTTGCCGTTTTCCAAAGCAGTAAGAGCTGTAATTGTAGCTGCGTCTGATTCTGAAATTACATCACCTGATGAATACTTGCCGGTCAGGCTCACGGTAACACTTGCCACTTCGGAAGTATCTTCGCCCTCAACGGCTGAATCTGATGTAGCTGCATCTGCAAGATCAACAGCTGTTTCCTCCGTTATCTCTGTTACAGCTTCCGCCTCGCCGTCTGTGGCGTTTACATAAACAAGCATGGAAACTGCCATAACCATAGCCAAAATCAAGGCTAAAAGTCTCTGTGTTTGTTTTTTCACATTTCTTCCTCCTTTATATTAATAATTGTTAAAAGCATCCAAAGAGCACAAATGTCCCTTTGTAATATATTTGTAATAATATAATACCATTTTTTTTAAAAATAGTCAATAAGAACATTAAAAAATATTATTTTTTTAATTTACTGGTAAAAATGAACAAATCTTTAGACTTATTACATTCCATCAGTGTCTGAAATGTCTCATTCCCGTAAACACCATAGCGATTCCGTATTTATTGCAGGCGTCGATACTTTCCTTATCTCTGATAGATCCGCCGGGCTGAATAATTGCGGTAATTCCGGCTTTTGCAGCTGCTTCAACACAGTCGCCGAAGGGGAAGAAAGCGTCTGAAGCAAGCACTGCGCCCTTTGTTATGTCGGGGTTAATGTTCTTCTGACCGTGGTCAATAGCCTGTTCGCAAGCCCAAATTCTGTTTACCTGACCGGGGCCCATACCTACGGAGCTCTTGTCCTTGCCTATGGCAATTCCGTTTGACTTAACATATTTAACAATCTTCCATGTAAAGAGAAGGTCTTCCATTTCCTTTTCGGTGGGCTTTCTGTCGGTAACAACCTGAAGGCCGCCGTCTAAAAGCTTTGTGTCGCAGTCCTGAATTAACAAGCCGCCGGAAACCTTTTTAACGTCATAAGCTCCCTCGGGCTGCTTCTTATCCATATTTTTAAGCTCAAGGAGACGAATATTCTTCTTTCTGGAAAGAATTTCGAAGGCTTCTTCGGAAAAGCTGGGAGCAAGAACGATTTCAAGGAAGATTTTGCTTATTTCCTCGGCTGTTCTCTTGTCGATTTCTCTGTTTGCAACAACTATTCCGCCGAAAATCGAAACAGGGTCTGTGGCGTAAGCCTTGCAGTATGCCTCGTAAATGTCGCTGCCGCTGGCTACTCCGCAGGGGTTGGAGTGCTTGCAGGCAACAACCGTAGGCTCATCATATTCCTTAAGAAGCTCCAGTGCGCCGTGAGTATCGTTTATATTATTGAAGGAAAGCTCCTTGCCGTGAAGCTGCTTTATGTCTGTCAAAGCGCCCTTATTGTCGCCCACTTCTTTATAAAATGCAGCTGCCTGGTGAGGATTTTCGCCGTAACGCATATCCTGAACCTTTTCGTAGGTCATTGTAATTGTTTCGGGGTACTTGGGCAAGCCCGCCTTGTCCTTAAGGTAGTTTGCGATAAGTGCGTCATAGTGGGCTGTGTGGTTAAATACCTTTGCCGCAAGATAAAACTTCGTTTCGGCACTGACGCCGCCGTTAGCCTTATATTCGTCAATAATTTTTCCGTAGTCAGCCGGGTCAACAACAACGGCTACGTCCTTATAGTTTTTAGCCGCAGCTCTTATCATTGAGGGGCCGCCTATGTCTATGTTTTCGATAGCCTCGGCAAGCTCTACGCCTTCCTTTAAAATTGTCTGCTTAAAGGGGTAAAGGTTTACCGCCACAACGTCAATAAGAGTTACGCCCAGCTCTTCAACCTGCTGCATATGGCTTTCGTTGTCTCTCATAGCCAAAATGCCTGCGTGGATTTTGGGGTGGAGTGTTTTAACTCTGCCGTCAAGGCACTCGGGGAAGCCTGTTACGCTTTGAACCTCTGTTACCTCTACACCGTTTTCCTTAAGAGCCTTGTATGTGCCGCCTGTAGACACGATTTCAAGCCCCTGTTCAATGAGAGCCTTTGCAAACTCTACTATTCCCGTTTTGTCAGATACGCTGAGTAATGCCCGTTTCTTCATATTATAGTCTCCTTATAAAAAATTTGCTTTACAATAAACACTTTTTATCTTATTATAATAACATACCCAAAATTCTTTTTCAAGAGTTTACAGAAAAATTGAGTAAAAAAGGAGAAATTATATGGAAAACATTCTGTTTTTAACGGACTTGGACGGTACTCTTTTGTCAACAGACAAAAAAATTCCGCAGAAGTCGGAGGAAATCTTAAACAGCCTTATTGAAAAGGGTGTTAAGCTTTCAATCTCCACTGCAAGAACCCCTGCCACAATGGAGGGGATTTTGAAAAACCTTAATTTAAGGCTGCCGGTCTGTGCTATGAACGGAGCGGCGATTTATGATACAAAAGCCGAAAAATATATACACTATCATAAAATGGAGGATGCTTCCGTTTACGGGCTTATTGCACTCTGCAAAAAGCACCGTATAAACCCCTTTATTCATATGATTAAAAACAATCATCTTTACGTAAGCTTTGAGGACATCGACAATGAAGCGGCAGAGGATTTTCACAGGGAACGAAAGAACCTAAGGCTTAAAACCTATGTAAACGCCCCTTACAGTCCCGAACTGGGCGACGCAGTATATTTCACAATTCTTGAAAAGGAAGAAAAGGCAAGGGCTGTTTTTGAAGAGGCGGCGGCTTCAGCCTTTTCGGGCAGCATAAACCTTAACTTCTACAGAGACGTCTATAACCCGGGCTATTATTATTTGGAGATTTGTCACAAAAAGGCTTCAAAGGAAACAGGGCTGAAGCTCCTTAAGGAATATGCAGAGGCAGACTTGGTTTATGCCTTCGGCGACAATACAAACGACATGCCTATGCTTGCGGCGGCGGATAAGAGCTTTGCGGTGGAAAACGGCGTGGACGAGGTGAAAGCCTTCTGCTCAGAAGTAATCGGCAGAAACACAGAGGACAGTGTTGCCGAGAAGATAAAAAATATTTACGAAAGGAATTTGAAATTATGAAAGAATTTTTAGACCTTTATATGACCTTTTTCAGGGTCGGGCTTTTTACCTTCGGCGGAGGAATGGCTATGCTGCCAATGCTGACGAAGGAAATCGTTGAAGACAAAAAGTGGGCGACTACCGACGAAATTTTGAACTATTTCGCCATAGGTCAGTGTACCCCCGGCATAATCGCCATAAACACAGCCACGTTTATAGGCACAAAGCGGAAGGGTGCCGTGGGGGGCGTTGTGGCGACCTTGGGAATGATAAGCCCCTCCCTTATTATAATTTTGGTTATTGCGGCGGTTTTGTCTCAGATTATGGAATATCCCATAGTCGGGCATATTTTCGCAGGCATAAGAGTGGGGGTTGCGGTTCTTGTGACAGAAGCCCTTATAGGCATCCTCAAAAGCGGAATTAAAGACATTTTCGGCGTTATTTTCTACGGCATAATTCTGGCTTTCTGCTTAATTTTCGACCCCTCGCCTGTTTATGTGGTTTTAATCGGCATAGTTGTGGGGGTTGCACGAATTAAGCTTATTGACAAAAAGGGAGGTGAAAAGAAATGACGGTTTATCTTCTTTTAATATATGAATTTTTAAAAATAGGGATTTTCTCCGTTGGCGGAGGGCTTGCAACTCTGCCCTTCTTATATGACCTTGCAAGTAAGGACTACGGCTGGTTTTCGGCTCAGTCGCTGGCGGATATGCTGGCGGTTTCGGAGTCAACCCCGGGCCCTATGGGCGTAAATATGGCGACCTACGCAGGCTTTCACGCCGGAGGAATTTTAGGGGGCATTGTGGCGACCCTCGCCCTTGCGGTTCCGGGAATTGTCATAATAATAATTATTTATAAGTTTTTGGAAAAGTTTAAAGACAACAAATATGTAAACGGCGTGTTTTACGCTCTTCACCCTGCCGTAGGGGCGTTAATAACCCTTGCTGTTCTTCAGGTTTATCAAACCTCGTTTTTGACGGAAGAAACACCTTATATTCTTCCTCTCCATTTCGTGGTGTTTGCCGTACTTTTGGTTGGAAAGCTTCTGTTAAATAAGAAGAAAAAGCTTCACCCCGTTCTTATAATCGTTATAGGGGCTGTTTTGGGAGCCGCTTTGGGGCTTTAAAGCTTATCCTCAGCTTTGCTGCTTGAAAATACAGACAAAAAGAGACCGAAAGGTTTCTTTTTTGTTTGGAAGCAAAAGATTTTTCACGCAAAAATGCTGTGTGCATATTATGATAAAAGCTGCGATTCAAGAGATTTGTTTAAAGGCGGAACTGCAACAGATGAAACCATTGCTGCTGCTTTTATGAGCTTTTTTCTTATAAATGTATAAGCTTTATACAGTCACAGAGATAAAAAAATAATAGCCGGTCTCGTATATGTTTCAATAGCCGGCTATTATCTGAAAATGCATAAAAACTGAAAAATATCTTGCACCGAGGGTTTTCAGCGGCGGTGCAAGAAGTCGGCTGCTCAATTAACGGGCAGTCTTTTGCTTGATTAGAAGATTTTATTTCAATTTTTTAAAGCTTATTGTAAATTCTGAAAACAAAGAGATAAAGACCGTCAAAAAACAGCTTTTTTGCTTCTTTCTTTGCTTTCTTTTTTGCGGCGGTTTTTAAAATGCCGAACATTTTTAATTCCCCCAAAACAATTTTATGACAGAGTTTGAACGCCGCCTATTTTAAGCCCCATACTCTTTGTAACAACAGCGGTTTTTGTGTCGGGCTCCCAGTCAACATCTGCGCCTATGGCTTCAGCCACTGTTCTCAAAGGCAGCATAAAGTGTCCATCATAAATCTGCTGGGGAACAACGGGAGTTACTGCTTCATCGTTTACATAAATTACGCTGTCGCCGCTTGTCATAGAAACGGTATATCTGCTGTTTTCAAGCACTGCCGTCTTAGTTTCGGCGTCATAGCTTACTTCAAAGCCCAGCTCTTCAAAAACTCCTCTTACAGGTACTAAGGTTGTGCTTTCCACAATAATTCCCTTAGTTTCAATAGGGTTATCGTTTACAACTACGTTTACCTCGGTTGTGTCTGCAAAAGCGGCAGTTGAAAGAGTTAAAGCCGCAGCTGCAAAAAGTGTAAAAAATCTTTTCATTGTTAATACTTCCTTTCTTTAAAAAATATATATGATTAATGAACAGGTTCTCCGGCATATTCAGAGTCGTCTGAAACCGGAGGCGTTTCGGCAGGGGCTGTTTCAACAGGAGCCTCGCCCCCTGTGTCTCCTCCGCTGTCAAGTCCTCCGAATTCGTTTTCATAAGCGTCCTGAATTTCTTCGTCCGAAGGGTTAAACTCGGCTCCGTCAGCTACTGAGGGATTGCTCTCTTCGCCGCCTTCATCCTCGTCGGTTTCTTCATCAGCATTAGATTCTGAAGCTGTAGATGAATATTGGCTGTAGTCATATCCCGAGCTTCTGTATTTTTCGTCAAGATAAAGTCTTGCAGAGTGTCCCTCACAATATTCTGTAGGCTCGGTACCCTTTACAAAATATTCATAATGACCGGAACAGCCGCTGTTTGGCAGCATTCCGCTGTATGAGCACACATAAGCCTGAGTTACATCTGAGGGCATATCAAACTCCTTATATGCAAGGCTTTGATGAACCTTTTCCATACAGGTTCTCCAAACAACCATATGTGCGCTTTGGCTCAGGTTCTCCATATTTTTTACGGTGTCGTCATAATCGTCATAGCCAAGCCAAATTCCCGCTGCATAATAGGGGGTAATACCCACAAAGGTCAAGTCCTTTGAATTTTGGGTGGTGCCTGTTTTTCCGGAAAGGGGCATGCTTATATTTCTGAAAGCTGCCTGAGTACCGGTACCCTTTGTTATAACGTCCTTCATCATATCTATAAGAACATATGCTGCGCCGCTTGAAAGAACCTCTCTCTCTTCGAAATCGGCTTCATAGTCAAGAAGAGTGTTTCCGTTATGGTCGAGAACCTTTGTATATAATGTAGGCTTTTTATAAACCCCTCCGTTGCCTATTGTGCCGTAGGCTGCCGTTACCTCAAGCTGTGTAACGCCGTTTGTAATTCCGCCCAAGGCTGTGGAAAGGTGGTTGTCGTTTTCCAAAGTAGTAAAGCCGAAGTTAAGAAGATAGTCATAACAGGTGTCAACTCCGACCATATCCATTGCCTTAACAGCTACAATATTCATTGAGTTTTGAATACCTATTCTGGGGTTTACCATACCTCTGTAGCTTTCACCCCACCAGTTTGAAGGCGAATATCCGTCGGATGTGGTAAAGGGCGAGTCCTCAATGGGGCTTGCGGCAGTAAGTATGCCTGTGTCGATACCCGGTGCATAGGCAGCCAAAACCTTAAATACAGAGCCGGGCTGTCTTGCGGAATTAGTGGCTCTGTTAAAGCCTCTGCTGACTGTTTTTTCTCCTCTGCCGCCTATAAGCGCCTTAACATAGCCTGTGTGGTAGTCCTCGATTACCATAGCCGACTGAGGCTCAACTGTGTAGGTACACTTGTCCGCAATTATGCTTTCCGTTGCGGAAAGTCCGCTTTCAACCTCCGCTCTTTTGCTTGCGGCATATTCGTCTGCGGCTTCTCTGCTTTTTACATATTTGTTATATTCAGAGTGCTCCTGCTTGCCTGTTTCGCTGTATTCAACAGACACTGTATAGGTTACTCTCAAAGTATATGTGGCATTTGGAAACAGCGAATCGTCCGAGAAGGTCTCGTCCAAAATCGACTGTATGCTTTGGTCGAGGGTCGAATAAATCTGCAGACCGCCGTTATATATAATTGTGTTTGCCTGAGCTTCGCTTATTTTATATTTTTCCTGCAGGTCCTCTGAAATCTGGTCAAAAAGCCCGTCAATGAAATATGTGTGAATAACCGCTCCCGAATCGTCGTCGCCGCCGGTGGAGGACGAAACGGATGAATAAACGTATTCAACTATGGCTGCGTCATATTCCTCCTGGGTTATCATACCCTGTTCAAGCATTTTTTTCAGAATTTCAGACTGTCTTACCTTGTTTTCTTCAGGGTCGTTTCTTGGGCTGTATTTAACGGGGTTGTTTGTAATCGCCGCAATTACTGCGCTTTCAGCCAAATCAAGCTCCGAAACGTCCTTGTTGTAATAGCCCTGAGCCGCAACCTGAACACCGTTATAGCCGTGGTTCAGATAAATGGTGTTGAGATAAAGCTCCAAAATATATTCCTTAGCCGCTTGTTTTGAGCCAAGCTCCTCCGCAAGCATAGACTCATATTTTATGGCAAGATACTGCTCCTGAATTTTAGACTCTATATTATTGCTTGTCTTTTTTGTAACATTGTTTTTAATAAGCTGCTGAGTAATTGTTGAAGCGCCCTCTATTCTGCCTCCCGACAGCATTGTGTAAGCCGCTCTCACAATACCCCTTAGGTCAATGCCGTTGTGGCTGTAAAATCTCTCGTCCTCTACAGCAATAAAAGCATTCTGCAGGTCAAGAGGAATTTGGTCAAGACTTACATAAATTCTGTTTTCTTCACCGTGGAACTCGTCAACCTGATCTCCGTTCATATCATAAACAAAGGAGGTGTATGAGTCGGGTTCTATCGAAACAAGCTCCAGCGCCGGGGCATTTCTTATAATTCCTATATAAACCCCCAGTCCTGCTCCTATGCCGGCAAAAACTACGCTGAAAAATGCTATAATAACAACTCTCAAAATCCACTTAAAGCCCCAAAACAGTCTGCCTCCAAGAGACATTTCCGAAAGCTTTTGAGGTTTTCTGCTTTTTTTTGAAGCAGGCTTCTCAGCCGCTTTTGAGCCGCCGGCTTTCTTCGGGGGCTGTTCCCTTCTTTTAGGCTCTGCAGACTGATGAGAAGGTTTTTTAACCGCCGCGGATGCCGCGGATACTGCCGGAGCCGAATGTGCCGAAGAGCTTTTTTGACCTTCAGACGTGCTTCGGCGGTGTTCCTCGCCTTCTTCTCTTGTTTTAAGCCTTGCGGCAGGCATACCCTCATCAAGATTTCTCTTTTTTGCTGCTCCTGCGGCTTTTTTAGGCACAGTCTCAGCTGTTTTTTCTTCCTTAATTTCCGGCTCCGTCTCCTTTTTTTGAGAAGACCTGTTTTCGTCAAAAAGACTTCTGGTAAGGTTTGAAGCGGAAATATTATAGTCTATTCTGTTGTCAATACCGCCCTTGCCCTCTGACGGGTTATGTATTGATCCCTTGTTGTTTTCACTCATCACATTACCTCCCTGTTATGCCGAAAATCCCTCTCGGCATAACTGCAGTGCTTCTTTACATAATATTATAACAGATTATATGAAAAATACAATCAATTTTTTTATAAGGGGGCATTTTTTTGGTATTATTTCACAAAAAGTACAGTCTAAAGCCTATAATATTTATATTGTTTGTGTTAATTATGCTGTTTTTCGCAATGAAAAAAATCGACTCTGCTCTTTTTCCCTCTGCTGAAGCTGTCGGAACAGCCTATGCGTCGGACTATATTAACAAACAAATTGACCTGACAGCAAGAAAAATCGCTGCCGAAAAGGGAGTTTCCTACACAGATTTTTTCACACTTTCCGAAAAAAACGGCGAGGTTTCTCAAATTACCGCAAACTCCGTTCTCATAAACGAGTTTTGCAGCGAAACCGCCGCCGCTCTTTCGGACGCTCTCTTTAAAACCGAAATCAAAAAAATACCTCTTTCGCCGGGACTTTTAACGGGCATAGGCTTTCTTTCGAATATGGGTCCCAAAATCAACTACCGTATCGTCCCTACGGGAATAACCGCCGCCGACTATGAAACCTCCTTAACCTCCGCCGGCATAAACCGCATAAGCTATCAAATTTTCATAAACATAACCGCAAGCATAAGCATAACAAGTCCATTGACCCAAAAGCCCTTTAAAATCACAAGAAAATATATGCTTGTGGATACTGTCTTTTCGGGCTCTGTTCCCGATACCTACCTTAATATAGAAGGAATGCATAAAAACTAAATTTTCAATATATCTTATCTATAACAAACTTATTTGCCATAAGCATCCAGTTTTGAAGGAAAGGGCGCATAATATTCCAATAGCTGAGCCCTGCAAGTCCGTACTCAGCAGCCAAATCCGCTTTTGCATTTATGCTCTCTGCATCCTCAAACCACACCTCATGGCGTTTGCCGTCCTTGACATAGTTATAATAGGGGCTTGCAGCGGTATTGTCAAACATAATTTCCGCATTGTTTTTAAAGGCTCGGTCAACAGCCTCCACATTTGAAATAGACTCAGCCCTTGACTCTCCCTTAACATAGGGCAAAAGCCAGTCATAGCCGTAGTTGGGCACGCCCATATAAATTTTTTTCGGGTTAATCTCCGACACGGCGTATTCCACTACTTCACGAACCCTGTTTAAGGGGGCAACCGCCATAGGAGGTCCAAAGGTATAGCCCCATTCGTAAGTCATAACAAGCTCGGCGTTTGCCGAAGCCCCCAAGGCGGGGTAGTTATGTCCCTCATAAAGCAGACCCTTTTGATTTCGTGAGGTTTTGGGAGCAAGAGCCACCACAATAAAAAAGCCCTCGGCGTTAAGACGTGAGCGGAGCTTTTCGATAAGTGCGGCATAGGCTTCTGCGTCCTGAGGGTATATAAACTCAAAATCCATATCAAGACCTATATAGCCCTTTTCCTTCATATTTTCGATTACGTTGTTAATAAAGTTATCCTGAATTTCAGGTGAGTTTATGAGCCGGGATGCAAGCTCGTTTGAAAAGCTGCCGTTTTCGGTCAGTGCGGAAACAAGCATAACCGCCCCTGTTCCGTATTTTTTTGCTTCGGCAATGAGATTTTCATCGTTTATTTTTAAAAGACTGCCGCTGTTTGTAAATCCGTAGGAGAAAATCGTGAGATAAGTCAAATAGGGCAGTGTTTGTCTCAAAAGGTCAATATCGATGTTGGGGTAGGCGTAGCCGTTTATGGAAATTGTCACATTGGGCTTATCTTCAAAGGATATAACAAGCCTTTGCCCGGGATAAATTAAGTCCGGATTTTCTATCTGGGGGTTGTTTTGAAGAAGCCGCCACAGGGTTATTCCCTTTTCCTCCGCAATGTTTGCAAGGGTATCCCCCTGTTTTACATAATAAACCTCTCTCGGACGCAAAATTATAAGACACTGACCTACGGAAAGCTCATCCGGGTCGATCAGCTGATTATACAGCGCCAAGCTGTAAGGGGTCGTCTTATATGTCTTTGCAATTTTCGTCAAAGTGTCTCCATTTTTTACTCTGTAAATTATCATATTATCACCTCATAAACAGGTTATGCGGCGAAAGCCGTCTATGTGACACAGCTTAATTCTCAAAAAGAAAAGGCTTCGCAAGTCTCTCTTCCGTGCTGTAAATTACAACAGCGAAAAAACCGCCTGCCGAGCCTTATTATTCTTTTTTATATCGCGAGGATGTGTTTTGCCATATTGCTGCCGACGGGTTTGTATACAGCATTTTCCGCCAGCTTATTCTTTTCGGTTATTTCGTAAATGATATAGTGCTCAGACGAGGAATTTTTCAAAAAAAAGAAGAGGGGAAAACCCCTCTCCCGTATCTTTAAAGCTTCGCACTTGGTATATAGGCGGCGAAACGCCCTCTTTAAAGCTTCGCACTTGGTGTATAGGCGGCGAAACGCCTTCTTTAAAAATTCTTTTTATGCGGAGACCTATATCTCCTGAGGTATCGGCTGCCCGATTTTCCCTCACTTACATTATAACTAAAAACACAAAAAATGCAATAAATTTATGTAAAAAAGTTATATTACATTTTATGAACAAATGTTATTTTCCCATAACTCATCAGGCAGCTTTATTTTTACAGATAATTCTTTTATTTTAAAGAAACATTCAGTATAAGCTCCGAGGGAAGAATTATAAAAAGTGTTTGGGTCTGACTGTATCTGCCTAAAGCGTCAGTTGCCTTATATGTAACGGTATATACACCTGCCTTTAAGGGGTCGGCTTCAGTTTCAACTGTAAAGTCTATTTCGTTATTGGCGGTGTCATAGGCAGTTACGCCGTAGCGGAGATATTCCAAAAGCTCTTCTCTTGTTATGCTGTCGGTTTGATAGATTGAACGGACGTTTTTTTGACTTTTTACTTTCGTACCTAAGCTGTTGTAGGGGTTGTTTTCCGAAGGGTCGGCAGGGTCCCAGGTAGGGTAGGGGGCATTTGCACCTAACTTAATGGCTTCGGGCTTACCCAAAGGGTCGTCGGCTTCCGTTCCGTCGAAAATGGTTACGGTTGTGCCTAAGGGGCAGTTGTCATAAATCCATTTTGCGTCTGAAACGTTTAAGCGTATGCAGCCCATAGAATCCGCAGTGCCGAGGCAGTTATAGTTTGCGGTGTTGAGGTCGTTTTCGTTTTGTGAGAAATAAGGCACAGAGTGAAAGAGAATATGCCCGTTTATTCTTGTGCAGTACTGACCGTATTCGTTGCCGAAAAGGGTGTGCCACCGAAGCTTTTGGCTTGTGGAATATGTGCCTGCGGGGGTAGGGCTTTCGGCTTTTCCCACAGAGCAGACCATAGCCTTAACGGCATTTCCGCTGCTGTCATAAGCGGTTACGCAGTTGGTAACCCTGTTGACCTTAAGGGTATATTCGCCCTCGGCAAATGCATATATTAAGTTTGTGTTTATAAAAAGTATTACTGCAAGCAGCCAAAATATAATTTTTTGCATAATTCCCCTGAACCTCCGTTTTTATTACATTTATTATAACACAACTGTTGACTGTCTGCAATTAAAAAGTATGAAAAACACCGATTAACATAGGTCAATCGGCGGTTTTTCGGCAGTTATATTTATTCCCTTGTTTGGTATTTCTTTTTACAAACTCCCTGTTTATGGTGTTAATAACAAGCTTTTTGTTTTTGCTGTACAGTGGTGCAATAAGATCCTGTCCTCTGCCGTCTCCCGTTATTCTGTGAACCACAACATTTTCGGGAAGAGCTTCCACGCAGGAAACCACCAAATCGGCATATTCCTCCAAGGTGGGCAGAGGAAAGGGCTTCTCCTCATAAATTTTACCCAAGGCTGTGTTTTTCAAAACGTGGAGAAGCTGAAGCTTTATGCCCTTAACGCCGCAATTCACCGCAAAACGGACGGAAGCAAGCATATCCTCTTTTGTTTCTCCCGGCAAGCCCAAAATAATGTGAGCGATTACGTCAATGCCTTCAAGGCTTTTTACTGCTGTTTCGAAGCAGCTGTTGTCAAAGCAGCGGTTTATGAACCTTCCCGTTTTTTCGTTTGAGGTTTGAAGCCCAAGCTCAACACAGGTGTAAAGCTTTTCATTTAATTCTTTTATAAGCTCAATCTTATCGCTTTCGAGACAGTCCGGTCTTGTGGCAATTGACAAAGCCTTTACATTAGGCAGAGAAGCCGCTTCATAAAAGCTTGACCTCAGAAAGGCAGTAGGGGCATAGGTATTTGTAAAAGCCTGAAAATAGGGCATATATGCGCCGCTTTTCCACTTTTTATCCATTACCGCTTTTATCTGATAAAACTGCTCTGTTATAGATAAATCAGGGCTTCCGGCGAAGTCTCCCGAGCCTGCGGCAGAGCAGAATATACAGCCGCCGCTGCCCCTTGTTCCGTCTCTGTTGGGACAGGTCAGCCCCAAATTTAATGGTATTTTTATAATCCTCTCTCCGAATTTCCGCTTGTAAAATTCCCCTGCTGAGAGGTAAGGCTTTTCGTACATAGCTTGTCTCCTTCGCATAAAAATGCTGCTCTTCGATGCCCTTGATTTGCTATACAATTTAATTTACTTCAGCATATAGCTGTTAGCTTCTTCTTCTGTTTCTTTGACGTGAGGAACCCGTTTAGCCCAAGCCTCAAAAAACATATTATCGGCTGATGTTTATTTGAAGTCACGCACCGGCTTTCCGAGACAGTTTCTTTGTCTTTATAGACACAGTTTAAGAATATTATATGTCTGTTGCCGCCCAACAACCTCATCTGTATGGTTAATGAAAAATGCAAGTCATTGTATGGTTTAATCCGCATGCAGCCGGAGCAAAGGTCTGCAGTCAGAATATGAGCCTTGTCGGTGATACTTAGGTGCAAACACAACACGTCAATCTAATTTAGTAACAAGTTTGTAACATTAATTAAGGCAATAAAATAGCGAATGAATTTCGCTAAGTTATCTATATCGAATAAATTGCGCTTCAAAATACCGCTTACAGCCTTTTTGGGTTCAAAGCGGTTTTTATATTCTCTTGCTAAGTTTAGAGCGATTTTTCGCATAATATTCAGATTTTTCTGCACATTCATATCCCACACTTTTGTTTTGTCTGGTGCTATACTAAAAAAGTAGACAAAAAATATAGTTATCTATTATAATAAAGT
>JAJQFU010000120.1 GCA_021200955.1 Clostridiales bacterium
CACCAAAGACAGCGCACCGCTTATTACCACAGCAATAACCGAGGGAAGAACAACAAGGTTTGTTATAAAATCACAGGTTGTAAAATTATAGAAATAATACATATTTACAAGCTTGGTTATTATAACCGCCGAAAGGCTTGCAGCCAAAGCATCAAGAACATGTTTTCTGAATTTCGGATTTTTGACAGGTACTTTTCCTGTAATTTTCCCGAAGGGCTTGGCAAAAAGAGCTATTCCCAAAACAGAACAGTAAGAATAAATAAAGCCGCAGTCAAACAAATACAGAGGATTAAAAACCAAAATTAAAAACGCCGAAAAGGCAAGAGACGACACAAGGTCATATTTTCTGCCCAGCATTCGCCCGATTAAAAGCACCCACATCATTATAACCGCTCTTACCGCAGAGGGGCTTAAGCCCGTAAAAACGCAGTAAAGAGCCAAAAACGCCATAATAATTATGCTGTGGCGTTTTTTCTTGAAAAAGTACATAAAAACACCGGCAATCAGTGAAATATGCAAGCCCGAAATAGCCAAAATATGATATATGCCCGAATTTTTATAAAGAAGCTTTATTTCGTCGGAAAGATAGGTTTTGTCGCCCAAAATCATAGCCTTAAGAATTGCGGAATTTTCTTCCGAATAAATCTCGTCTAAGGCTTCGGCTGCTTTTGTTTTAAGGGCAAACAAATAATAGGAAAGTGTCCTTTTTCTTCCCGTAATTTCCAAATCCGGCGAATACATTTTGTAGTAAATTCCCCGACAGGTGTAATATTGAATTTCGTCAAAATCGCTCGGGTTATACTGAGGGCTTAAGGCTCTGAGCTTTCCGGTCAGAGTTATAACATCGCCCGGGAAAATATCCCTGTCGGTGTATACAATAATTTTTACATTGCGGTCAGTCTTTATGATTTTGCCGCTGCCCAAAGTGCCTGTTACTTCACCGCTTAAAGTGACCTCTTCACCTGAAGCACAAAACAGGTCATATTCACTGTCTGAAAAATTCACTCTGCTAAAACACAAAATAAAGCCCAGCGCAAAAAGGCAGGGCAAAAGAATTAAAAATTTAAGCTTAAAGAATTTAAAAAACACAAAGCCCAATGCAAAGGCAAAAAAGCTTAACGCCAAAAACCAAGGAGTATTTAAGCTCAATGAACCCCAAATTATACCTAAGATTAAAAATGCTGTAAAAATCGGCATAGGGCGTTTCATTGAGCTTTCTCCTTCATACTTTCTTTTTTTATTCAATAAATGTTGTGAGATTTCCTATTTTTTCAATCTCACAGTCAACCCTGTCGCCGGGGTTTAAAAATCTGGGCGGATTAAAGCCCATACCTACCCCCGAGGGAGTGCCTGTTGAAATAACAGTACCTGCTTTCAGGCAGAAATAAGAGCTTAATTCTTCGATTATATAAGGAATGTCGAAAATCATTTTGTCAGTAGATGAGTTTTGACGCAGCTCGCCGTTTACCTTAGAGGTTATTTTAAGGGCTGTTCCCAAAGGTATTTCGTCTTTTGTGACTATACAGGGTCCCATAGGGCAGAATCCTTTTAAGCTTTTGGCGGCGTACCACTGTTTGTGCCTTGCCTGAAGATCTCTTGCGCTTATGTCGTTTATTACGGTGTAGCCGAAAATATAGTCCTCTGCGTTTTCAGCCTTTACGTTTTCGGCGTCCTTACCTACAATAAATGCAAGCTCCGCTTCGTAGTCAAGGTTTACGGTTTGAGAGCCTGTTAAAGCAATTTTACCCATATGGGGCAAAGCCTCGTTTACTCTTTTCGAAAAATAAACAGGGTACTGTCTGTTTTCTTCAAAATCAATGCCCTTATACCGTGCGGACTCCTTGGCGTGTTCTGTGTAATTTATACCCAAACAGATTACGTCCTGCTTCGGCTCTGGTATAGGAGCGGCTAAGGTTATTTCCTCAGTCTTAATGCCCTTACCCTTAAGCTTTTCGGCGGCTTTTTCGATTTTTTTAAGGGTTTCCTCAGTGCTTATATCAATAAGGTCATTTATTGAATTTATGCCCGAAAACTCAGAAAGAACCAAAAAAGGAAAAATCTCTTTTCCGTCAGCAGACAAAACCGCCGGATATTTTTTGTTTTTATAAATACAGGTTATAAGCTTCATAATATCACTCCAGTGTTATGTAGTGAGGTATAATATCTTCGTACTCGCCATTTGGCAGTAAGAACCCTTTAGGTATAACCCCCAGCCGGGTAAAGCCCAATGACTTATAAAGGGCTAAGGCTCTGCTGTTTGTGGCAACAACGGCGTTAAACTGCAAAATCTTAAAGCCGCAGGAGGGGGCTGTTTTTATGCAGTGGCTCACAAGGGCTCTGCCTATTCCTTTGCCCCTTTCAGTGCCTTTAACGGCATAGCTTGCGTTTGAAATATGACCGCAGCGACCTACATTATTGGGGTGAAGAATATATAGCCCCGCTATGTCACCTGTTTCGCTGTTTTCCGCTACGCCCGTATAGCTTTGTGAGAGGAAGAAGCTTAAGGCTTCCTCCTCTGTCATTTCGTCTGTCTGAGGGAAGGCAACCCCGTCTCTCACTACCTCGTTCCAAATTTCAGTACAGCTTTTAAGGTCTTTTTCCTCAAACTGTCTAACAATAATGCTCATTTATATCGTCTCCGAATTATTCTGCAACTGCGTCGGTTTCAAAAACCGTTTCAAAAATGTCTGTGTAAATTATAATGTCATTCTCGGCGTTTGCCTGAAGCTCTGCCGCTGCGGCTCTTATTTCAAGCTCAAGGCTTTCCTTTTCGTCGGAAACGGTTATAGCGGAGCCGTCTGAAGAAACAGGCAAATCATCGGCTAAGTTTCCGTTCCAGCTGTAAACATTTTTCCATTCATAAGCAGTATATGTTTTGCCCTCGTGGCTCAGCTTATAGTTTTGGTTGTTGTCAAAGCTGATGCAGTTTACTGCCCAGATTTTTGAGAATGAATTGTTGTTGTCAAAGCCTTTTTTGTTGTGGTCGAAGGAAATGCAGTTATACATTCTTCTTTCGTTGTTTTCCTTTGAAATCTTGCTGCCCAACTTAAAGCCGTTGGGGTTTCCGTCCCAGTTTTCAACAAGACCGCTGGCGTTTAAATCGCCGTATCTTGTGGGCATTGTGCCTAAAAGTGAGTCAAGTCTTTGACAATATTCCTCAAGGCTTGCGTTTCTGCTGCAAAGTGCGCCCTTATTATAGAGGGTTGCAAACTTATTGTAGCCGCTTTGGTTAACAGCCTTAAAACGGGCTATAACAGGCAGATTTTCATCAAGCTGAAGTCCGTTATGATAGTCAGCGTAACCCATAGCGTCAACGGAATCGCCGTTGTTCCAGCCTATGCAGTTTGTATAGTCAAGGCGGTAAGTCCAATAGGTCTGATCCTCCTTGTCATAGCTGTCCCAGCCGTCGTCGCCGTTATCCCAAGCGGCGCAGTTAATAAGTGTAATTTTGCCTGCGTCGATTACGTCCTCGTCCTCTGTTTCTGCAGGGCCTGCCCCCAGCTTAATGGCAAAGCCGTCGGCATTGCTGCCTAAGGTATAAACGTCGCAGTTGCGGTAGCTGTAAACCCCTATAAGGGTTGTGTTTGCTGCCCCTCCTGCAATCTGAACACCGCTGTCGTTGTTATAACGTGAAATTACGTTTTCGAGGGTGTTGCCTGTAGCTCCCTCACCCTTAATCTGAATGCCGTTGTCGTGGGCTTTTTCAACAACAAGGTTTTTAACTGTATTGTCTGCTGTCTTAATTCTAATTCCCACGTCGCTGTCATTTGAAGTGTTGTTGATAATGTCCGTTACGCCCTTCATATTCTCGAAGTTCAAAACGGGAAGCTTTCCTGTTTCGCTGTCGGGAACGCCTATAAGCTGCTGACCGCCCTGAAGCTCGATCATATCTCCCATTTCAATGTCGTTCATAACGTAGATAATCTTGTCGCCTGCTGTAATAGCAGCTGCAAGCTCTTCATATGCAGTAACAGCCGTTCCGTCGGAAGTGTCGGTAATTTCTTCAGCTGCCGATGCAAGGGGCGCTTCAACATTAGTGTTGTTTAAAGATACGCTTTTAGCGCATACGGGAACAGCCGCAGAAACAACTGCCGCCGCAGTCAGAACCGCCAAAGCCGTTTTTAAATTTCTTTTCATATAAAAAATACCTCCTTTTATTATAAGTGCATAATTTTTTACACCAAGTTACCATTTCTTTTATTATAACTTAACAGGAAATAAATTTCAATAGCCAACCCAACTTTTTTATTATGACAAAGGTGAATATCTGTCAAATTTCATTCATATAGATAGTTAAGCCTGATTTTGCGGAGGAAACACCTTGAAGGAATATATTGAAAGACGGGCTGAAGAGGTCGCCCGTTATATTGTCAGAAGCAACTCCACCGTAAGAGAGACAGCCAAGCGGTTCGGAATTTCAAAAAGCACAGTTCACAAGGATGTTACCGAGAGACTTTTGAAAATAAACCCCTCGCTGGCAGTTGAAGCCAGAAAGGTTCTTGAAATAAACAAATCCGAAAGGCATATAAGAGGCGGTATGGCAACAAAAGAAAAATATCTGAGAAGTCATTGAAGCATATAAAAAGAGTGCTGATCCTCATAATAAGGACTGCACTCTTTTGTATTTATGTGTAAATTTTTATCTCTTATTGCTTCTGTGCCAGATTTTAAGGGCTTCCGCTTCTTTAATAAGGCCGTCTCTGAAATCGGGGTGGGCTATGGAAATAAGGGCTTCGGCTCTTTCCCATGTTGTTAAGCCCTTAAGACAGACCTTTCCGTATTCAGTCACAACATAGTGAGTGTTTGCTCTTGTGTCGGTAACGATACTTCCGGGCGAAAGAGTGGGCTTAATTCTGCTCTGAACCTCTCCTGACTTTGTTTTAAATGTGGAAGAAAGACAGACGAAGCTCTTTCCTCCCTTTGAGAGATAAGCCCCCAAAACAAAGTCAAGCTGACCGCCTGCGCCGCTTATTTGGCGTGTTCCGGCAGATTCGGCATTAATCTGACCGAAAAGGTCAATGTCAACTGCGTTGTTGATCGAAATGAAGTTGTCAAGGGCTGAAATGCTTCTTATATCGTTTGTGTAGTCAACAGGCGCGCTTGCACACTGGGGATTGTTGTTCAAAAAGTCATAAAGCTTCTTTGTTCCTGCACCGAAGGCGTAAACCTGTTTGCCCTTGTCAATATTCTTTTTAGCCCCTGTAATTTTGCCTGCCATAGAAATGTCGACAAAAGCGTCTACATACATTTCTGTGTGAACACCTAAGTCCTTAAGGTCTGACTGTGCAATAAGCGAGCCTACGGCATTGGGCATTCCGCCGATACCCAGCTGCAAGCAAGCTCCGTTAGGGATTTCCTCAACAATAAGCTTTGCAACGGTTTTGTCAACTTCTGAAGGCTCTCCGCCGCCGCCTAAAATGCCTATTTCGGGGTTGCTGCCTTCTACGATAAAGTCAACGTCGCTTATATGTACGCCCTCCTGAAAACCGCCGAGACAACGGGGCATATTTTTGTTTACTTCAACAATTACGACCTTACTCTTTTTGCAGACAGCAGCCATATGGGAAGCATTGGGGCCGAAGTTGAAATAGCCGTGTTCGTCCATCGGTGCAACCTGAAACATTGCCGCATCGTTTTCAACGTGGTCATAATAATATCTGGGAAGCTCCGAATATCTTATAGGGGCATAGTAGCCTATACCCATAGAAATAAGCTTTCTTTCTATACCTCCCATATGCCATGAGTTCCACGAAAAATGTTCAGCCGCATTTTCCACCTTCGAAAATTCAGGGACTTTAAGCAGAATGCCCCCTCTGAGCTTAACGTCGTAAAGCTCTTCGCTTCTCTTGGCAAGGGCAGCGTCAATTGCGTCGGGAGTACCCGTTGTCCAACCGAAGTCAACCCAGTCTCCGCTTTTAACCACCTTAACCGCTTCTTCGGCAGTAACAAGCTTTTTCTTATATTCGCTTTCAAAATTCATTTTAAAAACCGCCTTTCACAAAATTTAGTAATTATATAAGCTTAATTATTAACTACGATTTTAACACCTATTGAAAAAGTTGTCAACAAAAAACAGAGCCATTGCCTTTTTAGGTTCAAAGCTCTGTTTTTTATACTTGCCTGTTTTTACATTTTATGCTATAATATCTCTGTTGCCGCTTCCCACTCTGACAACAGAGAGGAGGTGTATAAAATGTATGAATTGCTTACTTCATTCATAGCGTCTGTTCTGGCAAATGTACTATCAAGGTATATTTGCAAATGGCTTGACGGACTGAAAAACGGCAGCAAGCCTGCGAAATAAGCCCTTCGCATAACAGGGAATAGAAAAGCCCGAAAGCTAGCACCTTTCGGGCTTTTTGTGGTGCATAAAAATTGTATGAATTGCATGTCATTTCTTTCTGACAATTTAATTATAATACTTTCCTTTTCCTCTGTCAAGCAAATTTTAAAGGTTTTCTTTAATCTTGCCTATAATCTCGGCGTATTCCTCATCTGTCAAATATTTGGGAGGATTAACGTTCATTTCGAAAGTGCCTCCGAAGGTATGACCGCCCTCCTGCTTGGGAGCGATATGTACGTGAAGGTGGGGAAGTGTATCGGAGAACATTCCGTAATTAACCTTAGCAGGGTTTACAGCCTTGTTAATAGCTGCGCCTACTCTTTTAACGTCTGCAAAAAGCTCTGCCACCTCTTCGTCTGACAGGTCATAAAGCTCTCTGCCGTGGTCTTTGTATGCTACAACGCATCTTCCGTAATAGGTCTGTTCTCTGAAAAGATAAAGCTTTGAAACCTTAAGGTCGCAAATGGGAATCATCAGAGAATCTAATTTTGCCTTGTCGTCACAATATAAACAGCTCATAAAAAATACCTCCTGTGTAAATAAGTTTATTTTCTTAATTATACCCCTTATGCGGTCAAAAAGCAATACTGCATATAGTAAAATTCTCAACACAATATTAATAAAATAGTCTATAAAATAATTAACACCAAATACTTCTAAATTTATAAGTAACTAATTTTCAGACAGCGTCGCAGACTTAAATCCGCAGGGCGAGCTTTGCCCGCCCGAGGACAGAAACTTTTCTGTGAAGTTGATATGAAATATCAACTTTGCGGAAAACTTGATGGTTTCTACCTTAGACTCTTTGAAAAAATGCGTGCTTTTTTTCAAGTTCTCACGGGTACAATTTCAAGCCAATATCCGTCAGGGTCAATAATGAAATAAATTCCCATTTTGGGATTTTCAAAGCAGACACAGCCCATTTCCTTATGCTTTTTATAAGCCTCGTCAAATTCAGCCACTCTGAAAGCAAGGTGAAACTCACATTCGCCCAAATTATATTTTTGTGGGTGATCCTTAAGCCATGTCAGTTCCATTTCAAATTCAGAGGTGTCATTGCCTATATAAGCAATAATGTATGAGCCGTCGTCGGCAACCTTTCTTCTTTTTTCCTTAAGCCCCAAAGCTTCGTCATAAAACTTAAGGGATTTTTCCAAATCGGACACGTTATAATTTTCGTGTACAGGTTTAAACCTCATAAAATTTTCCTCCTATATTGTGAACTCTTGTCCTTCCCTTTCTATTACTGCAACATTTTCAGCCGAAAGTCCCCTGTCGGCTTTATACCTTTTTATTATATCATAATTTTCCCAAAAGTGCATAGGAAAAATTCGCTTAAACTCGGCGATTTTAAGATATGCGTCTAACCCTGAAAAGCTTGTTTCTTCAAGCCTTGGGTCAAGGGGTATAAAACCTAAGTCAAAGCTTAAGCCCTTTAAAGGCTCGGTATATTTTTCGAAAAGAGCCTTCATATTGTTGTTATACTGCTTTGTTTCCCCCTGCCAAATCCACAGGTTTAAGTCTCCGGCGTGAAAAATCCTTTTGCCCTCGGCTGAAATTATAAAGGCAACTCCCTCGTCGGTGGATTTCAGCGTCTGAACCCTTATTTCCTCAATGTCGCAGACTGTATTTGGCTTTAAGGAAACAATATCCTCTGCCTTATCTTTCAGCCTTATATCTGAGGACAAAACAAAGGTTACATTTCCCCTGTCTCTAAGCTTAAAAATGTACTTATTATAATGGTCGGGATGTCTGTGGGAGACAAAAACAAAAAGCTTTTTATCTGTTTCGGGAATTTCCCCCTTCATATAGTCAAACAAAAATGCCGTTTTTTCAAGCTCGACGAAAAATCCGCTGTGGGATATATAGACAACTCTCATAAGCTCACTTCCTTATATCCTTATAAAAAAGGCGTACAAGCAATACCCTGTACGCCTAATTAAATTATGCTTTAAATAATATTTCAGCCTGCCGGCTTACGCTTCTTCTGGGTTCTTTTAACGGGCTTTCTTACGGCAAGGGGCTTTCTGTTGGGGTTATGAATAAAAACAGGCTCGCCCTTTCCTTCCACAACGTCTTTGGTAATTATGCACTTTTCCAAAGTGTCGTCATCCGGCAGTGTAAACATAATGTCTGTCATGAAGCCTTCAATAATCGCTCTTAAGCCTCTTGCCCCTGTTTCCTGTTCAATCGCCTTATGGGCAACTGCCGCAAGAGCGTCTCTTTCGAACTCAAGAATAACATTGTCAAGCTCAAATAGATATTTATACTGCTTTGTAATGGCATTTTTTGGCTGTGTAAGAATGTCTATAAGAGCGTTTTCGTCTAAGCTGTCAAGAGTAACCACAACAGGCAGTCTGCCTATAAGCTCCGGAATAAGTCCGAATTTATGCAGATCCTTAGGCATTACATTCTTAAGAATGTTTTCTTCTCTCAGCTCCTTGCCCGACTTATTTTCTGAGCCGAAGCCTATAACCTTATTTGAAATACGTCTTTCTATTATTTTTTCAAGCCCTGCAAATGCACCGCCGCAGATAAACAAAATATTTGTTGTGTCAATCTGAATAAAGTCCTGATGAGGGTGTTTTCTGCCGCCCTGCGGAGGAACGCTCGCCACAGTACCCTCCAAAATTTTAAGAAGAGCCTGCTGAACGCCTTCGCCGCTGACATCTCTTGTTATGGACGGATTATCGGACTTTCTTGCTATCTTGTCGATTTCGTCAATATAGATAATACCCTTTTGGGCTCTTTCGATGTCATAATCAGCTGCCTGAATAATCTTTAAAAGAATGTTTTCAACGTCCTCGCCCACATAGCCTGCTTCTGTCAAAGAGGTGGCGTCTGCTATGGCAAAGGGCACGTTAAGCAGCTTGGCAAGAGTCTGAGCGAGGAAGGTTTTTCCCACGCCTGTAGGGCCTATGAAAAGAATGTTGCTCTTTTGAAGCTCTACATCAACGTCATCCTGACCTATTCTTTTATAATGGTTGTAAACGGCTACGGAGAGAGCCTTTTTGGCTTCGTCCTGTCCTATAACGTATTCGTCTAAAATACGCTTCATTTCGGCTGGCTTGGGTATGCCATCATACTGAGGCTCATTATATGCCGAATTAATATCGTAGTCATCTTCGATAAGATCATAACAAAGCTCTATGCACTCGTTGCAGATAAAAGCGTTCATTCCTGCCAGCATTTTGCTGACGTGATCCTCGGTTTTTCCGCAAAAAGAACATCTGATCCTTCCGTCTGTTTTTGATGCCATAAAACTGCTCCTTTTTTAGTTTGATTTTTCAATCACATCATCAATAAGCCCATACTTCTTGGCTTCGGCGGCTGTCATATAGTTGTCTCTTTCAGTGTCCGCAACAACCTGTTCGTAATCGTTGCCTGTGTTTTGGGCAAGAATTTCGTTCATTCTCTTTTTAATTTTGAGAATGTTTTCGGCTTGAATTTGAATATCCGTTGCCTGACCCTGTGCTCCGCCTAAGGGCTGATGTATCATAATTTCGGAATTGGGAAGAGCAAATCTCTTGCCCTTTGCTCCGCCTGCAAGGAGAAAAGCTCCCATACTTGCGGCAAGCCCTATGCAGATTGTGGAAACGTCGGGCTTAATATACTGCATTGTGTCATAAATAGCCATACCAGCGGTAACCGAGCCCCCGGGGCTGTTTATATAAAGGCTTATGTCCTTGTCGGGGTCTTCGGCTGCCAAATATAAAAGCTGTGCCACAACAAGATTTGCGCTTACGTCTGTTACCTCTTCGCCTAAAATTACTATTCTGTCTTTGAGAAGTCTTGAATAAATGTCGTAGGATCTTTCCCCTGCGTTTGTCTGGTCAACAACCATAGGTACTAAGCTCATAAAATATCCCTCTTTTCAAAAATCTGTTACTCGCTCTTTACTTCGTCTATTACTTCTTCTGTTTCCGCTGCAGCTGCCGGTTCTTCTGCTACAGCTTCGTTTACTACAAGGTCAAGAGCCTTCTGAACCTTAATATCGTCTTTTAATGATTCTCTTTCGTCAGCCGCCATAATTTCTTCAAGCTTTGCCTTTTCAATTCCGCTTTCTCCGGCAATTCTGTTAATTTCGGCTTCAACCTCGTTTTCGTCTGCTTCAAAGCCTTCAACAGCGGCAATTGCTTCAAGAGCAAGTCTGCTCTTTACCTGAACCTCTGCTCTGGGGCGGAAGCTTTCTTTAACTGCGTCCTCTGTCTGATTAATCATCTGAAGATAATTTTCAACGGGCATTCCTCTGTATCTTAAGCTGTTTGCAAAGTTTTCAAACATCTTGTCTGTTTCATTTTCAAACATACATTCGGGAATATCCCCTTCTACAATGCCTGCAAGCTGTTCGATGAGATTTTCTTTCTTTCTGTTTTCTGCGTCAAGCTTTCTGCTCATAACAAGCTTTGCCCTAACGTCTGTTAAATATTCTTCAACGTTTTCAAATTCTGTTGTGTCTGAAACAAATTCATCGTCAAGTTCGGGAAGTTCTCTTACCTTAACCTTATTTACCTTAACCTCGAATTTGGCGTCTTTTCCGGCTAAATCGGAAGCACCGTAATTTTCGGGGAATTTAACGTTTACAACAACGTCCTGACCTGCGGCTGAGCCTACAAGCTGGTATTCAAAGGTATCTATAAAGGAGTGGCTGCCAAGCTCAAGGTCAAAGCCCTTGTCCTCTCCGCCTTCAAAAGCAGCGCCGTCAATATAGCCCTTATAGTCAATATTAACAATATTCCCAAGCTCGGCGGTTTTATCCGTCTCAACTATTCTTGACTGCTTGTTTCTTTCGCTGTCAACAACTGCGTTTACGTCCTCGTCGGTTACTGTTACGTCCTCGGGGATAAACTTAAGACCCTTATAGCCTTCTACCTTAACCTCGGGCTTAACATAAACCTCGGCAGTAAAAACAACGCCGTTTTCGTCGATTTTTTCAACATCTATTTCGGGTCTTGAAACAACCTTTATTTCTGTCTCTTTAACAGCAGCCTCATAAGAAGCGGGAAGCACGAAGTTAATTGCGTCTTCATAAAAAACCTCTTTTCCGTAAACCATTTCGAGCATCTTACGGGGAGCTTTTCCCTTTCTGAAGCCCTGAACCGTAAGGTAGCCCTTGTTCTTCTGATAAGAATGGTTCATACCCTCTTCAAATCTTTGGCTGTCTACGGAAAAAGTCAGCTTAACCTTGTTATTTCCCAAAACTTCAACTGTACTCATTTTTAATTTTCCTCCTAAAAAATTTTAGTTTATTATCTTTTATGTCTGTTTTTCGAATGACGCAAACCTGTTTTGAAAAGCGAAAGTACCCGTTTCTTCAAATGAATTTCGGCAACGCTTTGTCTTAACTACTATTTATATACTATTTTTACGAATTTGTAAAGAAAAAAGTCTGAAAAATCATAAAATTTCTTTAACAATTTCGAAAATTTCACCGTCGGTGGTTCTCTCAATAAAATTTACGGCGTTTTCAATGACTCTGTCGGCGAAGCCGCTGTCATTTGCGGCGCAGCACATACCTATTTCAATAACCTTATGATTATCGTTTTCGCCTACCTCCGCCACGGATAAATTGAACTTATTTTTAGTTCTTTCCACAATCCGCTTAAGCTCCATTCGCTTTTCCTTAAGAGAATTAACCCATGGCACTCTTATCTTAATTACACAGCTTCCTATAACCAAGCTTCATCAGTCCTTTCCGAATCTGAAAATGGAAAGTGCGCCTATAAATGCTCCCAACCACGACCCTACAATAATATCACTGGGGTAGTGAACCAGTAGATAAAGCCTTGAAAGCCCTATAAAAAAGGCAAGACAGAAGGCTATAAGCCCCAAAATCGGGTTAGCGCAGAAAATAACCATAGCAGCCACAAAGCTCGCCATAGTGTGACCGGAAGGGAAGCTTCCGTCATGGGGTTCTTTAATTTTGCTTTCAATCCCCTCTATTGCGTCAAAGGGTCTGACCCTGCCGAAAAGAGGCTTTAAAACAACATTGCACACAAAGGTTGAAATAAGCAGAGCCTTAATTAAAATTTTGCTTGTGTCTTTATATTTGTCGGACATAAACATAATACAGGCAATAAGTATCCACACAAGCCCTGCGTTAGCCGTTGCGGAAATGCGGGGCATAACCTTGTCTAAAAAACGGCTGTCAAAGTTCTCCTGTAAAAACTGCATTACTAATTTATCCTGCTTAGAAACTCTGTTCAATACACATTACTCCTTATAAGGTTCTATGTCGCCGAAAACAACGGGCAGCTTTTCCTTAAGCTCTTCAAGAAGAGGTGCGGCAATCTCTCTTATTTGGGGATGAGCCGCCTTTTCAGTTCTGAGCTTGAAAAAATGTCTCCATTCTCTCAGGTTCATAGTAACCACAATTTCGGTTTTTAATGAATTGGGAAGAATATCTCTCGCCTGTTCGGGGCTTGCTCCTGCTTCAATAAGCTCAAAATATTTTTTCTCTATAAAAGCCATTGTTTCAGCCCAAAGCTTATAGCCATCATCAGCTTCATTCCAAAAACAGGGCTTAATGAACGTAAGCTCGTTTCCGAACTTGTCGCCGCTGTAGTTGCAGTAGCGGGTAGACTCCTGAGAATAGCTTGCCACTCTGTGTCTTACGATTTCGTGGGTAACACCTCTGTCGCAAATAAACCTGACAGTGATTTTTTCGTGTTCCAAAACAGACTCGTGACCTCTTTTGATTATAGAAGCAATAAATCTCTCGGCTGAGCCGTCCTTAATCCCTGCTTCGCTTTTATAACAGGTTCTGCCTGCTTTTTCAACAGCCCCCATTATTTTTTTTGAATCTATTTCATCTTCAATAACATAATACGGCTTTATTACCTTCAAAATTTACATCTCCGTTCTGTATTCAAGAGCCTTTGACAGCGTAACGTCGTCTACATATTCAAGACTGCCCCCAATGGGAACACCGCTGGCTATTCTTGTGACCTTAACCCCCAAGGGCTTTAATAGCCCGGAAAGATACATCGCCGTAGCCTCTCCCTCAACATTGGGGTTTGTAGCTATTATAACCTCTCTGACACTGCCGTCAAGCCGTTTCAAAAGCTCCTTTATTTTAAGCTTGTCAGGGCCTATTCCGTTAATGGGGGAAATTGTTCCGTGGAGTATATGATATTTGCCCTTAAACTCTCCTGTTTTTTCATAAGCCGCCATATCTCTGGGGCTTTCCACCGCCATAATTAAGCCGCCGTCTCTGTTGGGGTTTTTGCATACCTCGCAGATTTCTCCGTCGGTTAGGTTACAGCAGACAGGGCAGAGCCTTATTGTTCTTTTGGCTTCCAAAATAGCCTGTGCCAAGGCTTCGGCGTTTTCCTCCGAGCCGTTTATAATATGAAAGGCAAGTCTTTGAGCCGACTTCCCCCCTATTCCCGGCAGTCTGCCAAGCTCTTCGATTAATTTTGTTACGGCTTCTCCGTAATAATTCATAAGGAACGCCCCTTAAAATAACCCGGGAATACCGCCCACACCGGTGATTTTGCTCATATTGCCTGCGGCAGCTTCTTCAACTGTTCTGATAGCTTCATTAACAGCTGTTAAAACCAAATCCTCAAGCATTTCAACATCGTCGGGGTCAACCACGTCTTCTGAAATTTCTATTTTTTTAACTGTTTTGTTTCCGCTGATTATTACCTTAACGGCACCGCCGCCTGAGGTAATTTCAAACTCCTTCTCTTCAAGCTCCTTTTGAGCGTCAGCCATTTGCTTCTGCATTTTTTGAGCCTGCTTCATAAGGTTGTTCATATTCATACCGCCCATGCCGCCGTAGCCGCCGAAACCGCCTTTTGCCATAAAAGTTGCCTCCTATAATTTATTATATTAAAAAATGTAAGCCGGTTTAGCTTTCATTCTTCTATTTCTACGTTAAAATTCACTTTTTTAATAAAGTCCTCTGCGTTGTCATCGCTTATTGCTTCATTGTCCGCTTCAAAGCCGTCTTTTCTTCCGTAAAGTGTTTTGTGCCTTGTGTCATAATCCTCTTTAAGAATAGGCTCGAATTTAAGCTCACAGCCGAAAACAGCCTTTCCCGCTTCTTCAAAAGCCCAAAGCCTTTTTAAACAGAAGTCATAAAGGGCAGGGCTGTCGCAAACAAGAAAAACCTTGTCGCCGTTTAAATAACCGGCTTTAACCTCATTAACAAATATTGAAAAAGGAGGTTTTTTAAAATAAGCCCTTATTTTGCCGAACTGCTTAACGGCTTTGTCAATATCCTTAGGAGCCGCCTTTTCGATTTTGGGCTGTTCCTCCTTAGGTTTTTCCGCTTCCATCGGCTTTTCCGCCGGAATTGCCGCCAAAGCACCGCTTTCAACAAGCTTCTCAAGCTGTTCCACTCTGGAAACAAGGCAGCTTCCTGTGTCTGCCGCCGGGTTTGTAACCCTGACAATAAAGACCTCCAACATAATCTTTACATTGTCGGAATATTTCATATTGTTAAGAAGCTCCGAAAAGCCGGAAATAAGCTCAATAAGCCTTGCACTTTCTATACCTGCCGCCTGCTGCTTAAGCCTTTTTATGTTTTCAGCAGAATAGTCAAGGGCGGCTCCCGTTTCGTCGGTCTGCTTTGCAAGCAAGACATTTCTCAAATGCACAACAAAGTCGCCCACAAAGCGGTTTAAGTCTCTGCCCTCTTCGAAGCATTTTTCAATAATCTTAAGGCTTTTCGCCGTATCAAAGCCGCAGACACTGTCGGTAAGCTCAAAAAAAACGGTTTTATCCGCAGAGCCTATAACCTCCAGAACCTTGTCCTTTGTTATTTCCTCTCCGTAATAATATGAAATACATCTGTCAAGTATGCTGAGAGCGTCTCTCATTGCTCCGTCGCAGACACCGCTTATAACCCTCAAAGCCTCGTCCGTAATGGCAACGCCCTCGTTTTCCATATGCTTTTTAAGTGTTTCGGCTATGGTTTCAGCCCCGATACGCTTAAAGTCAAAGCGCTGGCACCTTGAAACTATGGTAACAGGCACCTTTTGAGGGTCTGTGGTAGCCAAAATAAAAACAACATGAGCCGGGGGCTCTTCAAGGGTTTTAAGAAGAGCGTTAAACGCCGGAACGGAAAGCATATGAACCTCGTCTATAATATAGACCTTATATTTTCCGGCAGCCGGAGGATAATTAACCTCTTCTCTCAGCTCTCTTATGTTTTCGACGCCGTTATTGCTGGCGGCATCTATTTCGAAAATATTAAAGCTTCTGCCCGAATCTGCGCTCAAGCACATTTCGCACCTTCCGCAGGGCTCGCCGCCTTCGCTGTTTTCGCAGTTAATGGCTTTGGCGAAAATTTTAGCCGTTGAGGTTTTGCCCGTTCCTCTCGTTCCGCAGAAAAGATAGGCGTGGCTCACTCTGTTTGAAACAAGCTGGTTTAAAAGAGTTTTAACTATATGCTCCTGTCCTATGATTTCGCTGAAGGTTTTGGGCCTCAGCTTTCTGTAAAGAGCCGTATATTCCATATTGCATACACCTAAAAAGAAAAGCGGCGCAAAGCCGCTTAAATTTATTTAAAAAAATCCCGCACGCCGCTTCTTCGATAGGCTGCCGAAGGCGTTACTTTTGCAGTTAGCTCGGAACAAGCTGCCTCACAACACACAGGCGGCTTTACTTAGTGCTGCTTCCGTCAAGACCTGACACGGTTCGCAAAGTTCTGTTGTGTAAGACTCATTCGTCAACACCACTTACAAAAGGCAGCCCCCCGTCAGCAAACCTCGGAAAACGGCATATCCCCCTGCTTTAGCGGATTGCAGGTTACAGGGCACCGCTGGCTCCCCGGTTCGTGCGGGAAACTTTATATCGTTATCCACAGAGACGACAAAGATATGTGAACAGCCGTCTCACCATACAATTATATATTCAATTGAAGAATATGTCAACAAAAATTTTTCTTAAAGATTTTACAAAATTTTGTTACAAGAAAAAAGTCTGCAATTATATGCAGACCTTTGAAAAAAGTCGGGGCGACAAGATTTGAACTTGCGACCTCCTGAACCCCATTCAGGCGCGCTACCAAGCTACGCTACACCCCGGCATTATGTTTTGCCGCCTGCTTAATCACTTCTGTTTCGCAACCGACAAATACTATTATACTTAAAAAAAACAATTTGTCAAGAGAAATTTTCAATTTTTTTAAAATTTCTTGCATTTAATTAAATTTTACTTTTTTCGACCACTTTAATTGTCCCGTTCGAATTTTTTTCCGAATATAAAAGGACTATGAAATTTATTGAACCCACCCCTGTCAAGTAGACAGAGCAAATAACAAAAGAATTATGTATAG
>JAJQFU010000075.1 GCA_021200955.1 Clostridiales bacterium
TTATAATGAAAAAGAATATTTTGGCAATAGGTCTTGCGGCTGTGATTATTGCAGGCTGCGGAGGAAGTACAAATGAAGCCGAAACAACAACGGAAACGGAAATAACAACAGAAGCCGAGACCGAGACTGAGACTGAAGCCGAAACCCAAACCGAGACTGAAGTTCAGGAGCAGGAAACAGCCCCTCAGACAGAAGCTCCTAAGCTTGAAGCCGAACCTCAGACGGAAGCCCCTGCCCCCGAAGCCGAACCTCAGCCGGAGGAATCTGCTCCCGAAGCTGCAGCTCCCACAAAAGCAGATGCCGAAAAATACATAGGCGCAAATGTTTCATCCCTTACTTCGGCAATAGGCTCCCCCAATTCATCATCCTACGCAGACAGCTGTTTAGGCGCCGGACAAGACGGCGAGCTTCACTATAACGGCTTCGTAGTTTACACCTATGTGGACGAAAACGGAAACGAAACCGTAGATTCTGTTGAAAGCGAATAAAGCTATTTAATTCACCGAATTTTAGAATAAATAATAATAGAGCTGTGAGAAATTGAACTTTCAATCTTTTCACAGCCCTTTTAAATGCTTAATAATCATATTTTTTTCTTAAGGCGGCAATAAATCCTATTGCCGTCATCGCCGCCGCAAGCTCGGCAGCCACGATTGAGATCCAAATTCCGTTAATGCCAAAAATCAAGGGAAAAACAAGCACAGCCGCAGCCTGATATAAAAAGGTTCTCAAAAAAGAGATTGAAGCGGAAACAAGACCGTTATTCAGGGCTGTAAAAAATGATGAGCCGAAAATTCCCACACCTGCAAAAAGGAAGGAGAAGGAATATATTTTAAAGGCCTTCACTGTCAGGTCTAACAGGTCTTTGTCATAGCTTACAAAAATAAGAGCCAAAGGCTTTCCCAAAATTTCCGCAAAAACGAACATCAAAACCGCAAAAACAGAAATTATGCCTACGCTGTTTTTCAAAAGGCTTTTAAGCTCCTTATTATTTTGTGCGCCGTAGTTATAGCTGAAAACAGGTGCTGCTCCGCTTGAATAGCCTATAAACGCCGACAAAAATATAAGGTTTACATACATAATTACGCCGTAAGCAGCGACTCCGTCGTTTCCCACATATTTAATAAGCTGCGCATTATAAAGCATATTGACCACAGACAGAGAAATGTTTGTAAGAAGCTCCGAAGAGCCGTTTGTACAGCACTTCAAAAGTGCCCCTAAATCAAGGCTTGTTTTCGTAAGACGCAGCCTGCTTGAATTTCGGCGTGAAAAATAAATCAGGGGTATAACCCCTCCCACGCACTGGCTTAAGGCTGTTGCGGCAGCAGCTCCTCTAAGTCCGAAATGAAATACTGCCACCAAAAGAAGGTCAAGAACCATATTTGTGACCCCGGCGGCAATTGTTACGCTTAAGCCCAGCTGAGGCTTTTCAGCAGCAACAAAAAAGCTCTGAAATTCAAACTGCAAAATATACACGGGAATTGCAATAAGGTTTATCCTCCCGTAAATAATACAGTTTTCAAGCATTTCCCCCTCTGCCCCCAAAGCCACGGCTATGGAGCGCAAAAATATAAAGCCCAAAACCGCAATTACAACCCCTACTGCAATCGAAACATACACAAACATAGAAAAAAGCCGCTTTGCCTTAATTAAATTTCCCTCGCCCATTGTTTTTGCAATCAAAGCACAGCCCCCTGTTCCGAACATAAACCCTGCTGCGCCCAAAAGCATTAAAAAGGGCATTATAAAATTAACAGCCGTAAAGGGAGTTTTCCCCACAAAGTTGGAAACGAAAAAGCCGTCCACAACGCCGTAAACGGAAGTGAAAATCATCATTATAACCGACGGAAGTGTAAACCTGAGTATTTTTTTAAGCGTAAAATGTTCGGACAAACCTATTTTCATTTTAACCTCCGAAAGCCGAAAGCTCCGCAATATCATAAATTTGTTATTTCAAGGGCATTATATCCGATTTTACATATACTGTCAATATATTTGAGCAAAAAGCATAGTCATTTAGTATAATTTTTCAAGTCAAAACTTGACACTTGTGTGTATATATGATAAAATTTTACAGAAACTAAAATTAACAGGCTTAAGCAAATATATATCCGATTATTCCCGTTATTACCGCAAGCCGGGAAAAACCGGCGTATTTTGCTGCGCGTCTGATTAATTTTCGGTTTCAAATAAAATATTATAAAGGGGGATGTCTTGTGAATAACAATGACTTCAAACCATATGTACCCGCAGAAAAAATAACACCCGAAATCACAATAACATCAGTTATAATGGGTATTATTTTAGCTGTTATCTTCGGTGCGGCTAACGCCTATTTGGGACTTCGTGTAGGTATGACCGTCAGTGCGTCAATACCTGCCGCCGTAATTTCAATGGGCGTTATAAGAAAAATTCTCCGCAAAAACTCCATATTGGAAAGCAATATGGTTCAGACAATCGGCTCAGCCGGTGAGTCTCTTGCTGCCGGAGCAATTTTCACTATGCCTGCCCTTTTCCTCTGGGCTGAGGAAGGGCTTTGCGAAATGCCCGGTATTATCGAGATTACCGCTATAGCCCTTTGCGGCGGTATCTTAGGCGTTCTTTTTATGATACCCTTAAGAAACGCCCTTATTGTTAAGGAACATGCTACTCTGCTCTACCCCGAAGGTACGGCTTGCGCAGAGGTTCTTCTTGCCGGAGAAGTGGGAGGCTCCGACGCCGGAACAGTGTTCAGCGGTATGGGCTTTGCAGCCGTATTTAAGTTTATAATCGACGGTCTTAAGGTTGTGCCTGCCGACATATCAAGAGTGTTCAGCTCATTTAAGGGTGAGTTCGGCGTTGAAATATATCCTGCACTTGCCGGTGTAGGCTATATTGTAGGCCCTCGAATTGCTTCCTATATGTTCACAGGTTCTCTTTTGGGCTGGATGGTTATAATTCCGGCAATGGCTCTTTTCGGTGCAGATGCGGTAATGTACCCGGGAACAGCCACCATAGGCGAAATGTTTGCAGATGGCGGCGCAAGTGCTCTTTGGAGCAGCTACTTAAGATATATAGGCGCAGGGGCAATCGCTATAGGCGGTCTTATTTCTCTTATAAAGTCCCTTCCCCTTATTTGCTCCACATTTAAGGATTCTCTTAAGGCTTTGAAAAATTCAAGCGGTGAAGCCAATGTTTCACGTACTGCAAAGGATATGCCTATTTCAATCGTTGTAGGCGCAATTGCATTTATTGCCGTTGTAATCTGGCTTATTCCCGTTGTTCCCGTAAATCTTTTGGGAGCGGTTATTATAGTTGTTTTCGGCTTCTTCTTCGCTACCGTTTCTTCAAGAATGGTAGGTCTTATAGGCAGCTCAAACAACCCCGTTTCGGGTATGTGTATAGCTACACTTCTTGTTGCTACAATTATATTTAAGGCAACAGGCAACACAGGCATTGCCGGAATGACAGGGGCAATCGCCATAGGCTCGGTTATATGTATTATTGCCGCAATTGCCGGAGACACCTCACAGGATTTAAAGACAGGCTATCTCTTAGGAGCAACACCCGTTAAGCAGCAGATCGGCGAGGTTATAGGTACAATCGCATCTGCCTTTGCTATCGGCGGTGTTTTATATCTCCTTAACAACGCTTGGGGCTACGGCTCAGCAGAGGTTCCTGCTCCTCAGGCTACACTTATGAAGATGATCGTTGAGGGAATTATGGGCGGCGAACTGCCTTGGAATTTGGTATTTATAGGCGTTTTCCTCGGTATCTGTATGGAAATTCTCCGTATACCCGTAATGCCTTTTGCAATCGGTCTTTACCTTCCTATTTATCTTACCGCCGGTATTATGTCAGGCGGTGTTGTCAGAGGACTTATGGATATTCGTAAGAAGACTCCCGAATACGTTAAACAGAAGCAGTCCACAAGAGGTACTCTCTACTGTGCCGGTATGATTGCCGGTGAGGGACTTGTAGGCATAGCCCTTGCTATTCTTGCGGTAGCCGGAATAAGCCCCGACATTTCGGGTATGCTTAACTTAGGCTCAATCGGCGGTCTTGTGATTTTCGCCCTTATGATTGCTCTTCTTGTTAAGTTCGCTTTCGGTAAGAAAAAAGCTTAAATAAGGTAAACACCTATGAAAAAGCGTCAAAAAAATTATCTTGACTTGGTGCCTGTTTTAAACCCGGATATAAGGCTCGAACAGGACGGCGGTCAAAAGGTTCTTTTAATAGAAAACAAGGGCTTTTTTAACAAAATCGCTCAGGTCTTCTTTAAAAAGCCCCGAATTTCAAAGGTTCATTTGGATAAGTTCGGAAGCTTTATTCTGCCCCTTATTGACGGAAGGCTCACCGTTGCGGAGCTTGCTCTTCTTCAAAAGGAGCAGTTCGGAGAAGCCTGCGAACCGCTGTATCCCAGATTTGTAAAGTATATGCAGATTATGGAAAGCTACGGCTTTGTAAAGCTTAAGGACAAGGAAGATATTTAAAGAAAGATAAATATATTAAACCCCGAAGGAGTTTTCTTCTCTTTCGGGGTTTTGTTTTGAAATATTCAGCAGTCGGTAAGAGTTGTTATAGTGGGGTTTTCTCCGCAGACAGGGCAGTCTTTAACCCTTTTGGGCAGCTTAACCGTTCTGAACTCTGCTTTCAGTGCGTCATATGTAAGAAGTCTGCTTGTTAAAAGTTCGCCTATGCCTAAAATATATTTTACCGCTTCCATAGCCTGAAGGCTGCCTATTACACCGGGCAAAGCACCTATTACACCCATTTGACAGGTCTGCATAGTGCATTTGGGAGGCGGATTTCTGAACACACAGCGATAGCAAGGCCCTTGACCGGGAACATAGGTCATAAGCTGACCCTGAAACTTCATAATTCCGGCATGTGAAAAAGGCTTTTTCCCCATTACACAGGCGTCGTTTATAAGAAATTTTGAGGAAAAGTTGTCCGTAGCGTCAATTATAAAGTCATAGTCCTTTATTAAGTCGGCTATGTTTTCGGCGGTCACAAAGGTCTTGTGTGTGATAACCCTTACGTCAGGGTTTATGGCTTCTGTTTTTTCCTTTGCGGAAAGAACCTTTGCTCTGCCTAAGTCGGCGGTTGTGTGTATAATCTGCCGCTGAAGATTAGACAGGTCAACCTCGTCGCCGTCGGCTATGCCTAAAGTACCTATTCCCGCTGCAGCAAGATAAAGAGCCGCCGATGAGCCTAAGCCCCCTGCCCCTATAATCAAAACCTTGGAGTTTAAAAGCTTTTTCTGCCCCTCTGCCCCTACTTCCTTTAAAATAATGTGTCTTAAATATCTTTCAGACTGCTCATCTGTAAAAGTCATAAATTCCCTTCTCTCTATTTCATATTTTTTTCAGTAGGTTTTGCAAATATTATATATCAACACTGCCCTTAAGTCAAGACCTTATAAAAGCTATTCATTATCGTCATTTTCTGTTGACCTCAAATAGAAATAGGACTATAATAAATTATATAAGTAAACTTACATTTCTGCTTTGCAGATATACCACGTTCTATAAAAGTCGAGGTGAATTATGGCATCAAGCAAAGAATATTTAGACTTTATTTTAGGGCAGTTATCCGATCTGGAAAATATTACATACAGACCTATGATGAGAGCATATATAATATATTATAACGGCAAAATTGCAGGGGGTATCTATGACAACAGACTGCTTGTTAAGCCCGTAAAATCAGCAATTGACTATATGCCGAAAGCTTTATATGAAATACCCTATAAGGGTGCTAAAGAAATGCTGTTGGTAAGTGAAGTTGATAATAAGGAATTTTTGACAGGCTTGTTTAAGGCTATATATAAGGATTTACCCTCACCGAAACCGAAAAAGAAGAAATAATTTTAAGGAGACAAAGCTATGAAAACAGCAAAGGATTTTTGCACCTGCAAAGACAAAAACTGCCCTCTTAACCCTGTCAATCACAGCAGCGGCTGCGACCTGTGTATTCAAAAATGCCTTAAGCTCGGAGAAATTCCAAGCTGCTTCTTTAATGAGGTGTGCAATATTGACGATACCCCCGGCTATACATATAAGGATTTCGCCGAAATGGTTTTAAAACAAAAATAACTGCATAAAGTAAACAGTCAAAAACGGCGGTTATCTCGATTCTTTTAAGATAACCGCTGCATTATGCAAATTATTATCAGTCAGCTAAATCCTCAAATATTTCATCGCCGTACTTATTATAAAGCTTACTTGCCGCCTCATAGCAATACTCATCATCTCTCTTGGAAATAACAATTATATTCATTATTCCTTCTTCTCTTACCAATGTATATACAACCCTAATTCCAATAGAACGATATTTAATCTTGAAAAATCCCGTAAGATTATTTCCGCCTTTATTTCCCAAAGGCTTTCCGTAACCATCGGGAAGCGGCAGCGGATTTTTACTAACCTTAACTATACCTTTAAGAACCTGTTTAACAAGAGAATGGTCAAGCTTATTTAAGTCCTCTTTGGCTTCTTTTATATATTTTACTTCCCAGCTCATTCAATTTCCACACTTTCGCAGTCCTCTTCGATTTCTTCGGGAGTAAAACCAAATTCGGCACATATATCCTTATGGTCGATAAAATCTTTTGAATTATTCAGTCGCTGCTCAGCCAAAGCAGACAATCTTTTTTCTTCTGTTTCATCAAGAAGCCGTTCCATTTTAATTGCCTTTTCAACAAGAGCCTTATACGAAACCATAGAGATAACCATAGCAGCAGGCTGATTGTTTTTTAAAACAACATATTCTGCATTATTCTTTTTAACATCATCAAAAATCTTTGCTGTCTTTCCTCTGCTGAAGTCGGAAACCGGAACTAAATGCTCGGCAAAATTCAAAAGTTTATAATTATATTCCAATCTGTCTGCACTCGCTTTCATTAAACATTCCGCCTTTCTTTATTATTGTTTCTTATAATATATATTATACTTGCACACTTAAAGTTTGTCAATTATTTTCACGAATATTTTCATAACTATTTTTTTGAAAATCTGAACTTGTTTTTGCAGCAAAAAAGCCGCCCCGAAAAGGGACGGCGTTTAATTCAGTCGATTATCAGCCTAATTTATTAACAAGCTTTGCGAGACGCGACTTCTTTCTCGAAACGTGGTTTTTGTGATAAACACCCTTAGAACAAGCCATATCCATTGCCTTAACAGCAGCTGAAAGAGCCTTCTGAGCTTCTTCCTTATTGCCTGCTTCAACAGCCTTAACAACCTTCTTAATAGCTGTCTTTGTAGCGGAAGTAATCATCTTGTTTCTTAAGGTTTTCTTGTTAATAACCAAGATACGCTTTTTAGCGGATTTAATATTAGCCATGAAATTTTTCCTCCATAAAATAAATTTAAGTAACACTACTTAGAAAATTTTTCATTCGCCGATAATTATACACCTTGTTTTAACCATTGTCAAGCACATTTTCAATGTTTTTTGAAAAAACCGCTAAAGACCGCGCTTTTACGAAAACTTTATAATGAATACAGGAGGATTGTCTGAAAGACTTGCCATTAAAGCCACAGCCTGATCGGTAGACTCTGCCTTATAAAATGTCAAAACCCCTTCATCGTCCACATATCCCACTACTCTCTTTTCGTTTGCAAATTCATAATATATAAATCCGTCGGTGTAGAGACAGTATACATCTGTCAGGTCGGCTTCGGTTACACCCAATTCGCTGTTGCCGACGATAGTGTCATAATACCCCGTAAGCCCTGTTCTGAAATCGTCATAAAGAGCCAAATTATAATAAGGCAGAAGGGCAAGATCCAAATCGGGATAAAGCTCATTTACATACTGCTTCACATTTTCCTTATTTGCAAGCTTTTTATTTTTAATTGTCCATGAGCTGCCTGATTTTGTAAATAGATATTCCTTAAATTCCTTTGGGTTTTCCAAAGTGTTTGCCACAACAATTCCGTATTTGTCGTCAAAGCCCATATATTTAACGTCAACAGTGCTGCCTTCGCCCCACTCTTCCGAAACCTTGTTGTAAATCATTTCATATAAAGAAGAACCCTTTTCGGGAGAAATAATCTCGCCGTGACCGCAGTTATATCTCATAACAAGGCTTCTGTAATCATCTTCGGTCAAAACTCCTCCTGCATATTCTGCAGAAGAAACGAGATAGCCCTGATCGGTCAAAACAGAGGTAAAGGGCATTATATCCTCAACTCTGACATCAACATCATATTCCGAGTTTTCACAAACCTCAAAGTCACCGGGCTTAATAAGAAGAAGATTTACATATTTAAGCTCATCGGCAACGTTTTCGGAAACCTCGTCCGCTTCTATGGGCAGCATAGTGTCCGCATCATAAATATAGCCGTAAACGCTTACAAGTCTGCCCGAGTCATAATTATCCTCATAAAATGTCTGAAGGCTTTGATTTAACTCCCCTACTGCTGTGTAAAGGGCTTCGTTAAGCTCAACAGCCTCAACTGTTAAATCCAAAAGATCAATTGTTGTGCCTTCGGTGGCAGCTTCGGTTTCAACTTCAATTTCCTCATCTGTTTCCAAAACGGAAACGTCCTTATCTAAATTCGAGCCGCTGCCCAGTCTGCTTATAATGAAAAATGCTATCATACAAATTATAATAACGATAAGCACAATAAGCAGCAAAACCTCGTTTCTCTCCTTGTTGTTTTTCTTCATTAAAATAACATCTCCTTTATACTTTTATGCAGTCTGCCTTAAGAAAGATAGTCCGCTTCCTTATCCTTGCAGGCTTCATAAACATCGTTAATTTCCTTTTTGAAAATTTCCAAAATATCACAGACGTTTTTCTCCGTCTCTTCAATATTGTCTCTGTTGAAAGGCAGCTTAAGCTCCCATGTGGGGTTATAGCTGTCTTCAACCTCTTTAACCTCCAAGGCTCTGCCAGAAAAAACCTCCGGGTCAAAATAGTCATAAACTGCGTTAAACTCCCAGTCTTTAAGCTCCTTTTCGTCCGAAAGCTTAATAAAAAGCCGGTCGCCCTGAGCATATAAATTCACAATGTATTCAACATTTTTTGAAATTGAAAGGCTTGCAATTTCCTTATCCAAAAATCCCGTTTTGGGATCCTTTTCCATAATTACAACAATTGTTTCCATAAGCAGTTCTCTCCGAAATAAATTAATTACAACAGTATAAAAGTCGATTGCGCGTCGCACCAAGCTTCACACATTTGTTTCCGTACAAGTACGAAAACAAGACTTTGTTACGCTGTTGCTCCTCTCTCGCTGAAAGCCTTAGCTTTCAGCGAATAAGGAACACTTCCGCAGTGCATCTTGTTTCTGTGCTTGCACAGAAATGAATGCACGCAGGCAAGTGTGACGTACTCTCGCAATCGCCACCTGTATTCGTAATCCGCTCATTTTTCTATGAAAAATGGCTACTTACTCATACCGGTTAGGTTCTCTAATGTCCAAACATCTATGCAAGCAAGCTTGCCTATCTGTTTTTCCATTGAGAACACTTTTACAGTAATTATAAACCTTCAAGACATATTTTGCAACAAAAATTTGAAAATATAACCTCTTAAGATTAAAAAAGTCTTGAAACGTCAGTGCAGACATAAGTGTTTTTATTGACATTAAAAAAAATTAGTTGTATAATTATGACTGTAATCAAAAAGCTAAAATATAAAAGGCTATAATTTAAAAGGAGAGATTTTAATATGAAAAAAGCACTTGCCTTTATTTTATCACTTTCAATGGCTCTTTCAATGGCAGCCTGCGGCGGCACACAGACAGAAGAAACAGATACTTCGGCAGCAGCGGAAGAAGGCAGCGAAGCCGAAGAAGGCGCTGTTTATAAGGTTGGTATCGTTCAGTATGTTGACGACGCTTCATTAAACCAGATTGAAAAGGCTATTGAAGAGGAGCTTAACGCAAAGGGCGAAGAGCTTGGCGTAACCTTTGACTTCGCAGACACAACCTACAACGGACAGGCTGACTCCACAACTCTTAACCAGATTGCAGCCGACCTTGTAGCAGAACAGGTTGACGTAATTATTCCTATCGCTACACCTGCGGCTATGATTATGCAGGCAGCAACAGAAAACGACCCTATCCCCGTTGTTTTCTCGGCAGTTACAGATCCCGTCAGCGCAGGTCTTGTTGAAACCCTCGAGGCTCCCGGCTCAAACATAACAGGTACTTCAGACGCTCTTGACACAGAAGCTGTTTTTAACCTTATTGTTGCAGCTAACCCTGAAATTTCAAAGGTAGGCTTACTCTATGACAACAGCCAGGACAGCTCTAAGAAGGCAATTGAAGAAGCAAAGGCTTTCTGTGAAGAAAACGGCATTGAAGTTGTTGAAAAAACAGGCACAACAAACGACGAGGTTATGCTGGCAGCAGACGCTCTTGCAGCAGCAGGGGTTGAAGCAGTTTTTACACCTACAGACAACACAATTATGACAGCGGAGCTTGCTATATATGAAAAGTTCATCGAAGCAGGTATTCCCCACTACACAGGAGCAGACTCCTTTGCACTTAACGGTGCATTTTTGGGCTACGGCGTAAACTATGCCGAATTGGGAACAGCTACTGCAGATATGGCAATTGACATTTTGGTAAACGGTGCAGACCCTTCCGAAACTCCCGTTATGATGCTTGACAACGGTATTGCAACAGTAAACACCGAAACAGCCGAAGCAATCGGTCTTGACTATTCAATGTTTGCTGATTTGTGCGACAGCCTTGTTGAAACAAAGACAGCTGAGGAGTTCGAGTAAAAAATTTATTCTGCAAAACAGACAATCGTTTTTTAAATAGTTATATTATTTGAAAATTGTTATTAATCGTTTTGCAGTATCACTGAGTTTATATAGAGGACGTTTTTAAAGCGTCCTCTTTTTTAAAACAGATATTATATTTTTATGAGGAAAACATATGTCAACAATTTTCACTATTTCGATTTTACAGAGTGCCCTTGAGCTGGGCTGTATCTACTCCCTTGTGGCTCTTGCGCTCTTTATATCATTTTCACTTTTAAACATTGCCGACCTTTCAACAGACGGCTGCTTTACCTTAGGCTGTGCAACGGGGGCTATGGTTACTCTTTCCGGTCACCCCTTTCTTGCCCTCTTTGCGGCAATAGCCGCCGGGGTCTGCTCGGGCTTTGTTACGGCGTTTTTACAGACAAGAATGGGCATAGAATCGATTCTTGCCGGAATTATAGTAAACACAGGGCTTTACACCATAAACATAGCCGTTATGGGCTTCAGCTCAGTAGCCAACCTTTTTAACTGCGACACTGTTTTTTCAATTGCCAAAATTTATTTGGGTCAGGGTACATATAAGCTCATTGTGGCTGCGGGAATTACAATAATAGTCGCTATACTTTTGGCTCTGTTTTTGGGCACACGTCTCGGTATGTCTATAAGAGCCACAGGCGACAACCCGGATATGGTTCAGGCTTCAAGCATAAATTCAGCCTTTACAATTACAGTGGGCTTATGCGTAGCCAACTCTTTAACGGCTCTTTCGGGCTGTCTTATTGCTCAGTATCAAAAGTCCTGCGATATAAACATTGGTACAGGTATGGTTACAATAGCCCTTGCAAGCCTTATTATAGGCGAAACCCTTATAGGAAAGGGCGGAATGATAAGACGTGTCATAGGCGTTATTTTCGGCAGCTGTCTCTACCGCTTTATAGTGGCTGTGGCTTTGAGACTTAACGTGCCTGCGGAATGTCTTAAGCTTGTTTCTGCGGTAATCGTTGCGGCGGCTATTGCCTCACCCTATTTGAAGGAAAAGGCTGCATTTATGGCAAAGGTTCGCCTTTCTAAGAAAGGAGGGGACAAAAATGCTTGACGTAATCAAAATAAAGAAAACATTTAACCCCGGTACGGTAAACGAAAAAACAGCCGTTTCCGACCTTTCTCTTCATTTGGACGCAGGTGATTTTGTCACAATCGTAGGCAGCAACGGTGCAGGAAAATCCACGCTTTTCAACGCTATAACAGGTCAGTTTTATATTGACGAGGGCAAGATCATTTTAGGCGGAGAGGATATAACCTATAAAAAAAGGCACCTCCGTTCAAAACAGATAGGTCATCTTTTTCAAGACCCCTTAAGGGGAACTGCTCCCCATATGACAATTGAGGAAAATATGGCTTTGGCTTATCTTCGTGCTTCAACCTCTCCCATAAAATTTTTCAGCCGTATAAGCAATGCCGACAAAAAACGTTTTCGTGAGCAGCTTTCACTTCTTAATATGGGCTTGGAGGACAGAATGAAACAGCCGGTCGGGCTTCTTTCAGGGGGGCAGAGACAGGCTTTGACACTGCTTATGGCAACTATGGTTACCCCGAAGCTTCTTCTTTTGGACGAACACACCGCCGCCCTTGACCCGGCTACTGCAGAGAAGGTTTTGGAGCTTACACGAAACATAATAGATGAAAGAAAAATAACCTGCCTTATGGTAACCCATAATATGCACCAGGCTCTCGATTTGGGCAACCGCACCATTATGATGGACGACGGAAAAATCATTTTGGATATTAAAGGCAAGGAAAGAGATAATATGACAATCGACGACCTTGTGGAGCAGTTCCGTATAAACGCAGGCAAACGGCTCGACAATGACAGAATTTTGATGTCGCAGTAAAAGCAAGCGGTGATAGAAATATGAATGATGTAACAGTTATTGATAAAGTGCTGAAAAGAGACGGCTTATCTGTCGACAAGCTTGAAAAGCTGTCTTATGCTTCGCAGTTGGGAATAAATTTAAAGAAAAATCTGCATTATTTTGACAAAGAAGCTTTGTTTGAAGGATTGGCTCCACAAATATTTGTATAAAAAAGATTATCAAAACACAGTGGGCTGTATTATGCGAAAGCAATATGAATCAGGGAATATTTCTAATGAAAAAGCTTTTAAGGAGGTGCTTTCAGATGTGTTACTTAATAGCTAAAGACATTGATAAAGTAGGCTGCTATGCTATAGAGACTGAAATAGGTCAGCACTTGGCTTCATTTAAACGAAAATTGTCATCGGAGGTCAATATAAGAAAAATTCAGCTTGTAACAATCAGCCGTCCTTCGGCATACGGCGAATATGAGCCGTATACCTTTGTGGACACTGAAGATGAATTTGAGAAAAAGGTGAAGGAGCTTTCCGACAATACATTATAAGGGATAAATCCGGTATTGACGTAAAATGGAAACCGATTCACCTCTCAGCCGCTTTCAGCGGCAGCTCCCCTCAAGGGGAGCCTTTTTCTAAGATTTGCCTTTGCGGTGACTTCGGTTACTTTAAGCCTTATAACAGCGGTTCTTGCAACCGCTGTTTTATTATAGTCAAAATTCTTTGTTTCCTCATATCTTGCCATAATAATTTCATCAAGAGCCTTTTGCTTTTCCTCCTCTTCCAAAAACTCCGCTTCGGCTTTTCCCATAACGCATTTATAACGCATAGTTACGTCCTTTTTTTCATAAAGAAAGTCCATTCCCAAGGGCACATCCATTTCGAACGAGCACAAAGGATTTCTTTGAAGCAGCTCATACTTTCTGCCTGCCAAAGCCCCGTGAATGTAAAATTCAATGCTTTCACCCTGAACCCTATAGGCAAAGTTTACAGGCACAATATAGGGGTAGTCTCCGTCGGAAATCCCCAGCCTTAAAACCTCACATTCGTCTATTATTTTAATAATTTCGTCAAAGTCCTTAACCTCTCTGTCTTTTCTTCTCATTTTTTGTCTCCTTTAATTTTGCGGAAATACTTTAAAACCTCCTGCTCATAGCCTATACCGGTAGGCTCATAATAAACCCTGTCTTTAACCTCATCGGGCAGATACTGCTGATCAACATAGTGGTTTTCATAATCATGGGCATATTTATAGCCGTTGCCGTTGCCAAAAACCTCATGACCCTCATAGTGAATATCCTTAAGGTAAATTGGGATTGTTTCAACTCTAACCTTTTCAACATCCTGCAAAGCCTTGTTTACGGCAAGATATGAAGCGTTTGACTTAGGCGCCGACGCAACGTAGCAAACAGCCTCGCTTAAAATAATTCTCGCTTCGGGCATACCCACAAAATCGGCAGCCCATGCAGCGGAAACAGCCACCCTCAGTGCGTTGGGGTCAGCCATACCTACGTCCTCAGCGGCGCAGATAACAATTCGCCTTGCTATAAACTTTATGTCCTCTCCCGACGCCAACATTCTCGCCAAATAATAAACCGCTGCGTCCGGGTCTGACCCTCTCATACTCTTTATAAATGCCGAGGCTGTATCATAGTGGTTATTTCCCTTTTTGTCGTAGCTTAAAACCCTGCGCTGAATACACTCTCCGGCTGTTTCAAGGTCGATTAAAATAACTCCGTCCTCGTTTCTCTCTGTTGTCAAAACACCTAATTCAACGGCGTTTAAGGCGACCCTTGCGTCTCCGTCGGCAGTATCAGCCAAAAAGTCAAGGGCTTCCTCGGTAATTTCAGCCTTATAGCTTCCCATACCCTTTTCTTTGTCATAAACCGCCCTTTTGAGAATTGTCTTTATGTTCTCCTTGCTGAGCTTTTTAAGCTCAAAAACAATGCTTCTCGACAGAAGCGCCCTGTTTACCTCGAAAAAAGGATTTTCCGTGGTTGCTCCGATCAGAATAACAACACCGTCCTCCACATAAGGCAAAAGGGTATCCTGTTGGGTTTTGTTGAACCTGTGGATTTCGTCTATAAACAAAATCGTTTTCCGACCGTCAAAACCCAGCTCTCTCTTAGCCCTTTCTACCACGTCTTTAATGTCCTTAATGCCCGAGGTTGTGGCGTTAAGCTGTTCAAAACGGCTTTGGGTTGTGCCGGCAATTATCTTGGCAAGGGTTGTTTTGCCTGTTCCGGGAGGGCCGTAAAATATGACAGAAGTCAGCTTATCCGCCTTTATGGCTCTGTAGAGAAGCTTTCCCTCTCCGACAATTTCCTCCTGACCAACAAATTCCTCAAGGGTTGAAGGGCGGAGCCTTGCCGCCAAAGGAGCCTCGTTTTCTCTGCTTTTTTGAGCCTGATATTCAAATAAATCCATAAAATCTTCCTTTCAAAGCTTTATTTCTACTTTGTCTTCTATTCTCATTTCGTTTTCACTCACAAAACAGTCATACGCCAAAATTTTTACTCCGCTGTTTTCAGCCTTTAAAAGCTCTGCCGAAAAAACAGGGTCATGTTCAATATTGGGCGTAAAATATTTTACATTCTTCATCTGCACAACAAATAAAACATAGGCCTCATAGCCCTGAGCCAAAGCCCCTGTCAGTTCTCTTAAGTGCTTAGTTCCTCTTTTGGTGGGTGCATCGGGGAAGGAAACAACCCCGTCATTTTCAAGGGTTACTCCCTTCACCTCTACAAAAATTCGCCGTCCGTCCTTTTTCAAAAGAAAGTCAAGTCTTGACGCTCCGAAGGTTTTCTCAGCCTTGACTTCAACCTCTCCGAAAGGACTTTTCCCCGATAAAAACCACTCCCCTGCCGCCTTGTTTGGCGCCTGTGAGTCTATGTTAATAAGCCTGTTTCCCTTATAAACCGCCACAAGGTCATATTTTGTTTTTCGCTTTTCGCCCTTTCCCTCCGTTAGGATAACCTCTGCTCCTTCAATTAAAATTTCTCTGCACCGCCCTGTGTTTTTAACGTGAACTGTCTCTACCTCTCCGTCAATCAAAACCTCAGCGCAAAACCTGTTGGGACGCTTTAAAAACACAGCCTTTTTTTTACTTTCGTATTTCATATAAATTTCTCCCGATTTTTTCTATATATAATTTTAGCATTGACACTGTAATTTAGCAAGTACTTTCTGATTAGACAAAGCTTTATTCAGTGCGGCATCGATATGTTTTGCAATAGCGGCAGAGAACCGTATAGCCCAACAGTATTATACAAGTTTGATAACAATCTGCATAGCAAAATTCGTAAAAGCACACAAATTTATATTGCAATATGAAGAAAAATAGTATATAATTAACATATAAATTTGCGGTAATATTAAAAAAATATACAATTTTAGGGAGGCAGGGTATGTCGGGAAATAATATTGAAAAAATCGGCAGTGGCATATATGAAGCTTTCAAAAAAGACGAAGAGGTTAAAAAGCTTATATCTGATATTATTTCGTCTGCCGTAGAAAAAGCGGTTATTAATTCAGAGGTTAATATTTCTTTGAATTTAGGCGGAGCTTCATCTGACAAAAAAGGCAGCTGTGAAGAAGAGCCTTTGGCTTTAATGCAAAGCACTGAAAAAAAATTATCGGAATCGGAAGAAAAACATAAAGCCGAAATTTTAGAGTTAAATAAAAAAAATGAAGCTGAAATTTCAGAGTTAAAAGAAAACCATAAAGCTGAAATTTCAGAGTTAAAAGAAAACCATAAAGCTGAAATTGCGGAATTAAAGAAAAATAATGAAGTTGAAATTTCAGGGTTGAAAGAAGCCTATAAAGCTGAAATTTCAGGGTTAAAGAAAAACAATGAAGTTGAAATTTCATTGTTGAAGAAAAATAATGAAGTGGTTCTATACTAAAAAAGTAGACAAAAAATATAGTTATCTATTATAATAAAGTA
>JAJQFU010000043.1 GCA_021200955.1 Clostridiales bacterium
GTGTATAATATATGTAGGAAGTCAAGCGACATCTTGACGGTGCGGCTGTACACCTGAGGAAATGATGAAAAATTCAAAATAAAAAATAATTTTAGCAAAACATAAAAAATCCACATCATTAGTTTATAAAGGATTTTTTATGTAAAATTATTTTTATTACCTTAAACCATCATTCCCTAAAATCCGAAATTCAAGTCGAACATATGGGTCGAACGGTTGGCGAGCAACGGAAAAACTCGAAAGTAATGCAGTAGAACGATTGTAAAATCGGAAGGAACTGAGGGTTGGCGGACAACGGAAAAATCAGTCACTAAAGGAGACGGACAGCACTGCGGTGTTGTAGTCTCCTTTTAAATATTTCAGAAAATTTTATGGAGTAATATAAATAGCAAAATATACAAAAGAACAGGCAATTAAAACCATAACGGATTGTGCCTGTAAATATCAAAATAATCTTATGGGCAGAAACCTATTATTTATTTTATCTGATAAACACTTAAATATAACTTCTCTTGAGGTAAATTTTGAAAAAAGAAACTTTTTACATCTTACGGGAGTAAAGACCGATTTAACTGCGTCACGTTTTTTTGACCATTGTATTGACGGAACATTAAGTCCAAATGATTTTGAATTTTCTAAAGACGGAACAACGCTATTAAAATTAAAGGTTCTTCCTCAGATTATGACGAAAAACCTAAATGCCTCAAATATGGTTGGAGATTTTTGCGGAAGCAATATATTTCTGAAAACAAAAAAATTGGTGGGAGGAGTAAAGGCTTGTGTAGGTTTTGTTAAGTCCGGCAACATAGGATATGTTCCCAATACCCTTTTAAATATAGATATAAGAGAAATTACACCCTCAACACTGAGAGTAGTCACTACATATCGAAAAAACATATCAGATGATACATATGATGAAATTGTATATTCGGCTAAAAAAATAAATTGGAACAAAATCACTTATCCCGAAGAACTGGCATATTTGCCGAAACCCAACTCAAAATAAACAAGCCGAAAACTTCATAATCAAGATTTAATCACAAAAACAAAGCCCCCTTACAGAGCAAGGAGGCTTTTTGATTGCATTATATTTACTTTTATTAATAAGCGAAAAGATAGTTGTCAAGCTCCCACTGAGAAATACTCATACGGAAAGCGTCCCATTCAACCTTCTTCATCTTCTTGAAGCAGTTATAAGCGTGGTTTCCGAGAACATCCTTAACCAAGGGATCCTTATCCATAGCCTTAATAGCAGCTTCAAGGCTTCCGGGAAGGTTATCAACGCCGAGAGCGTCTCTTTCTTCCTGTGTTGAAGCAAAGAGGTTAATATCAACTGAGTCTCTGATCTTCATACCCTTTTCGATACCGTCAAGACCTGCGGCTATACAGCAAGCAAGGCAAAGGTAGGGGTTTGTCGAGGGGTCGGGGCTTCTGAGCTCACAACGTGTACCCATTCCTCTTGAAGCGGGAATACGAATAATATCTGAACGGTTTGAATCCGACCAAGCGATGTAACAGGGAGCCTCATAACCGGGAACAAGTCTCTTATAGGAGTTTACCAAGGGATTGGTAATAGCGGTAATAGCCTTAACGTGTGTCAAAACGCCTTCGATGTAGCTGTAAGCAACAGATGAAAGCTCAAGACCGTTAGGATCTTCGGGGTCATAGAAAGCGTTTACTGTCTTTCCGTCCTTCTTTGTCATAAGGGACATATTTGTGTGCATACCCGAGCCGTTGATGCCGAACTTGGGCTTAGGCATAAATGTTGCGTGGAGACCGTATTTCTTAGCGATTGTCTTAACGGTTGTTCTGAATGTAACAACATAGTCTGCTGTTGTAACAGCGTCTTCATATTTAAAGTCGATTTCGTGCTGACCGGGAGCAACCTCGTGGTGAGAAGCTTCGATTACATAGCCCATTTTTTCAAGAGCAAGACAGATTTCACGGCGGCAGTCAACAGCTAAGTCAACGGGAGCAAGGTCAAAATAGCCTGCTGTATCGTTTACGTTTTCTGTGGGGTAGCCGTCCTCGTCTGTATGGAAAAGGAAAAATTCGCACTCGTTACCGATGTTTACTGTGTAGCCCATATCGGCTGCTTTCTTAACAACTCTCTTAAGTATTCCTCTGGGGTCGCCTTCGAAGGGTTCTCCTGCAGGAGTATAAACATCACAGATGAAACGTGCAACCTTGCCGTGCTGAGGTCTCCAGGGGTAGATTACGAAAGTGTCAAGGTCGGGCTTCAAATACATATCGGACTCGTCGATTTTAACAAAGCCTTCGATTGAAGAGCCGTCAAACATCATACCGTTGTCCAAAACACTCTCAAGAGAGGAACGAACGATAGCCACGTTTTTGGGCTGACCTGCTATGTCTGTAAACTGAAGTCTTATAAACTTAACATCTTCTTCATCACACATTCTGATAATGTCTTCTTTACTATACTTTGACATATAATTATCTCCTTTCAGATTTATGTAACTGTAATTAAACTAAAAAAGGACGTAATACAAACGCATAAGCGAATGTATTCGTCCTTGTTGTTTATATTATATTCAAACAGCTGTGTTTTGTCAACTGTTTTTTGCCTTCGGTAATAATTTTGTGCATTTTTAATAAAAAGATTAAAAATAAGTAAAGGGCTTAGGGAAATATTACAACAATTATTTTACGAAAATGAGTTGAAAACCTCTTCCAAGTCCTTTGAATTGTCGCAGACCGCCAGCAGTGTCAGTGTGTCCCGGGTTTTAAAAAGATGTTCTTCTATTTTCTTGCTTTCTTCTGGATAGTCCTTATAGGTTGATGTGAGATTTATAAGAACATTTGAAAGAGATCTTTCTATATTTTCAACCGATGTTCTATCCTTGCCCTTAACGAGAATTATTTTGTCCGGCTTTCCGTTTTCCGATGAGGTTATAACATAGCCCTCTTCAATGTCCGAAGGGTTTAAGCCGTAGCGTTCCGCAATGTTTATGTCCGAAAGGCTTTCCACCGTTTCCTCCGCAAGAGAAGTGCCTGCCGCCAAAAGTGCTATGCCATCTGCGGCTTCGGTGTTTTCTATTGTGGGGCGGCTGCACGCCGTTAAAAACATACACCCTATAAGAATTACCGCAAAATATATTTTTCTCAAAAAAACATCTCCCACAGAATTATTGAAGAAAGCCTTTTATTTTAATAAGCCTTTCCCCAATATAGATTATTTACACTTGGGAAGATTTTTATGCAAAAAATTGCCGCACTTTTCTTGTTTATTTTTACATTTTCTGCTATAATACAGTTGTTGCCTCCTCCTGCATTTTGGCAACAGAAGGGAGGTGTCAAATGGCGATGATCTTAACATCCTTCTTTGTTTCTGTCGCGGCAAATATAGTTTGTCACTATATCTGCAAGTGGTTGGACAGTAAACTTTAATAAGGCAACCATCCCCGGGGTTTTGGTTCAAGCCTCCCTCTTTTCCCTGTAAAACAAAAAGTAAACGGAATAAAAAAGCTCAGAGCTAGCACCTCTGAGCTTTTTGTTTTAATGTTGCCAAATGACTTTTAACATCCTTCTTGTCTAAATATATTGTAACACAAAAAAAATATAATTACAAGTGTAAATTTAATTTTTTCTGTTTTTTTAATTTCAATAACCTACAAAAAGCCCAAAGACCAGCAGTCTTCGGACTTTTTGTGCTCATTAATGCAATGCTGTTGTCATCGTATCATTGCTTCAATCACCTTCTAACATATAAAAAATGTAATTTCAAGTATTAATTAAATTTTTTACGTCTGAAGATTAAGCTTAAAGTCCTTCTCGGCTTCACGCTTTTGGTCACGCTTAGCTATATCCTGACGCTTATCATAAAGCTTTTTGCCCTTAGCCAAGCCAATATCCATTTTAACGAGACTGCCTTCAAAATAGACCTTAAGAGGAACTATGGTCAGCCCCTGCTGCATTGTTCTGCCCTCAAGCTTATTAATTTCATATTTATGAAGAAGAAGACGGCGTTCTCTAAGAGGGTCGTGGTTAAAGCGGTTGCCCTGTTCAAAGGGGCTAATGTGCATTCCCTTAATAAAGGCTTCTTTATTCGTAATGGAAATGTAGCTGTCCTTAAGGTTGCATCTTCCTGCACGCATAGACTTAACCTCTGTTCCCTGAAGCTCTATCCCTGCCTGAATTGTTTCGAGAATAAAATAATCGTGATATGCTTTTTTATTTTGTGCTATTATTTTGACTGATTTTTTTGCCATATTTTTTCACCTTCAAGTCATCTAAAATTTGCTTAGGGACTTCTAAACTTCCGTAACCAATACCCAGCTCAAGCCCCGGTTTGTTGTCCCCGTGAAAGTCGCTTCCTCCGGAAGGAAGAAGGTCATATGTTCGGCAGAGAGACAGGGCAAGCCGTGTTTCCTCTTCTGTGTGTGTGGAATAATAGCACTCCATACCCACAGCACCCCAACAGGAAAAATCCGCCGCCATTTGCTCAAGCTCATCAATATTAAAGCCGTAGGCAAAGGGGTGGGCAACTATAGGCAGACCGCCGCCGGTCTTTATAAGGGCAACAGCCTTTTCCGCCGTTAAAACCTCTCTTTTAACATAGCCGGGCTTTCCTGTGCCTATATATTTCAAAAAGGCTTCGTTTTTGCTTTCAACATAGCCCTTTTCCTGCAAAAGACGGGCGAAATGGGCTCTGGTAACAACCTTTCCGCCGCTGACTGAAAGAAGCTCATCATAGCTTAAGTCAAGTCCCAAGCCTCTAAGCTTATTTGTCATTTTTTTATTTCGTTTTATTCTTTTTTCCTTCAAATCGTCCAAAGCCGATACAAATTCATTATTGGTTAAATCCAAAAACAGACCCACTATATGAATTTCCTTATCCTTATAAAGTGAAGAAAGCTCTGTGCCTGCTATAACCTCCAAACCGGGAAAAGCCTTCGCCGCTTCAAGCGCCTCCCCTACCCCTTCGATTGTGTCATGGTCTGTAAGCGCTATCGTCTCTAAGCCTATTTCCGCCGCCTTGTTTATAAGCTCCGTAGGAGTCAGGGTTCCGTCTGAAACTGTTGAATGAGTATGAAGGTCTGTTTTATTCATAAATAATCTCCTAAAATAATAAAATATAGAAAACAAAAAATTTCGAAAGGGTGACAGGCTGTGAGAAGAAAAAAGGAAACCGAATCCAAGAGCTTAAGCCCTGTTTTGGCTGTGTGCTTGTGTTCTGTGTTGGGTTATGCCTTAACGGCAGCTGCGTTTTTATTTTATGCCGCACTGCTTACATATACCGATATAAGTGAAGGGGCTATGAAAATTGTTGTTACGGCAGCAGTGGGTGTGTCCGTTGTTATAGGCGGCTTTTTTGCTGCAAAGGCAATAAAAAAGCGGGGTATCGTGTGGGGCGTTTTGACAGGGCTTATGTACGGCGTTTTAATGATTATAACCGCCGCCTGCTTTAAGCCCGATTTCGCCCCGAGCCTTAAAACAGGAATCATTTTAAGCCTTTGTCTCTGCGGCGGAGGGGTCGGGGGTGTAGTTGGTATAAACTTTAAGTAATGGCTTGGTTAGGAAAGCACCCTATCACCTGTCAGCACTGATTTTTTCAAAAATCAGTGCTGACAGGTGTTGAGAACCCGAAAGACATCGGGACGTACAAAGTACGGCTTTTCCGTTAGGAAAAGTTCTGAACACCCTTAAAAGGGGAAGCTTGTCTCTGCCCTTAAATCTGAGACAAGGCTTTAAGATATATCTTCTCTGCCTTTTCGGCGAAAATCTGTGTTGAATAGCCCTGTGCGGTTTCATAAGCGGCTTCGGACATTTCCTTACGGAAGGCTTCATCGTCCAAAATTTTTTCCGCAAATGTCTTAAACTCATCAAAGCTTTCATATTGAAAGCCGTTTATATTATTCTTAACAACTCCGTCTATACAGGGGTCTTTTCTGCAAAGAGCAGGCAGTGAATTGGCAAGGGCTTCTATATAGGTAAGCCCCTGGGTTTCACTTGTGGAAGCGCTGACAAAAAAGTTACCTAACTTATAATATTTCCAAACATCGTCGGGCTTAATCATTCCCGTAAAAATTACGCTTAAGCCCTGACATTTTTCCTCCGCTTCTGCCTTAAGCTCCTTAAAATAAGGCCCTCCTCCGGCAATTAAAAGCGTCACGTCGCTGCGGTTAAGCTCTTTAAAATACTCTATAATTTCAGATACGTTTTTTTCCTTGGCAAGTCTGCCCAAAAACAGCATTATTTTGTTTTCGGACGGAATTTCAAGCTCCTGTCTCAGAGCCGCCTTCTCTTTCTCCGAAAGTTTTTTCTCAAACCTTTCAAGCTCAATTCCCGTAGGCAAAACGTAAAGCTCTTTATGAACATTATATTCCGCAAGAAGGTTTTTAACCTTCTCCGTAGGGGCTATAACGGCTTTTACAGGCTTCAGAAGATTTCTTGTCAAAACCGAAACCACAACCTTTCCCAGCTTCTTGCTGGGGCAGAAATAATGAGTATATTCCTCATAGACGGTGTGGTATGTGTGAACGACGGGAATTTGAAGCTTTTTGGCGATTGCAAGCGCCATAATATAGGTGGAAAACTCACACTGTGTGTGAATAATATCCGGAGCCCATTCGACAATTTCTTTATAATATCTGTGTTTTACAAAGCCTATTCGGGCTTCGGGGTAAATCGGCGCAGAAACGGAACGAATATAATAGGTTGTGTCGGTTTTGTGTGAACGAAGCTTCTCAGAAACAGTCAAAACCCTTACCTCGTGTCCCCTTTCTCTCAGCCGCCTTTCCAAATTGAGAACCGAGGTAACAACTCCGTTTACAGTAGGCGCATACCAGTCGGTAGCTATAAGAATTTTCATAAATATATTCTCCTTAACTTCTTCTTTACTAAAGAAAAATGTTATTTGGAAGCCACTTTTTCCTTTAAAGCCTCTTGAAGAAATTTAGAAACATTAATATTTATTTTTTCAGCTTCATAATTAAGCCAAGCAGGTAAAGTTACATTTCTTCTGACCATTCTGTTATCGTACTTTTCCCGATATTCCGAAAAGTTCACATCAACATATGTTAATACTCCTTTGGAATAATCAAAAATATCATCGGCTTCAGCTTCGGCTTTTGAAATTGCTTCTTCACTGTCAGAGGGTCTCGGAACGATTATACCTTCATTTTCATAAGTAATTCCCTTTGAAGCTATGGCGTCTCTTGCCATTTCTATAGCATCAACAAAGCTTGAGCCTTCCGTATAAATTTCAAAATCGGGAACAAAAACCAAATAACAATTGTCATTCTTTGCAATAAAAGTCGGATATGCTGTTTTCATAATAATAAGCCTCCTTATAAAGGTGCAAAAAGGGGATTAATGCAATCCCCATTTTTTCAATATCTTTTTTGCGGTAATCTCATTTATCTCCTTATGTCTCGGAACCTGTTCAATATCCGAACCTCTTTGATAGGTATCATGATTACCTCCATGACCTTTAAACTCAAAGCCGGCAGCTTCAAGCTTCTTAATTAAATCTCTCTGCTTCATCAGTGTTTCTCCTTACAAAATAATTATACACACTAATTACACATTCGTCAATACATAATACACATTTTTTACACACCAAATTATTTTATAAAAACCATGCCGAACTTGCAGAAAATTCTGCACCCTTATGTTTTATAATAATATTACAAACAAAAAGCAAAGGAGAGATTTTTATGAAAACACGAAACTATTACACGCTTATGATGCTGCTTTGTTCAGCCGGTGCGGTTTTCGGAGGGTTTATGCTGATAATAAGCTTCGGAACGGCTCTGCCCCTGAGATTATTAATCTGGGCTTTAACCCTGTGTTATATGCTTTTTGCGGCAAGGTATAAAAAATGCCTTGATGACATAGAGAGACGTGAAAAAGAGGAAAGGCATTTAAGACGCACAAACAACAAGTACCCCGAAAACAGCTATTACAACGGCATAAGACGGTCGGTTTAAATTTCTGTCAATACAACTTTTTTGAGCAGTTCATCAACAACCTCTTTAGACGCAGGCTTAGTACCCTCTGTGGTAACCGAGCCTGCGGAAACAGCCATACTCATTTTAGCGGTTTCTTCAAAGCCGTAGCCTCTTTCTGCCGAATAAGCGAAAACTGCCATCATAGCGTCTCCTGCTCCCACAGTTGACTTTGCTTCAACCTGAACCGCCGGGCTCTTATAAACCTTATCGCCGTTAAAGAACAATGCTCCGTCTGCTCCGCAGGAAATAATAACTGTTTTAACGCCCTTTTCAATAAAATATTTGCCCATTTCAATAAGCTCCTCCTGAGTTGCTTCGGTCTTTCCGAAAAACTTAAGCACCTCTGACTTATTGGGCTTTAAAAGGTCGGGAACAGCCTCCATAGCTAACCTAAAGGCTTCTCCGTCAATATCCGAAAAAACTCTTGCTCCTTTTTCGTGAAGAGCAAATGTCAAGTCACGATAAACTGTCTTTTCAACACCGTGAGGAATACTTCCCGAAAGAACAAAAATTGCGTTTTCGTCAGCCATTCCCACAAGCTTTTCGAAAAGCCTGTTTTTTTCGAACTCCGTAATATGAGGTCCGGGCTCGTTAAGCTCCGTTTCTCCCCCTGTAAGGCTCAAAATCTTTGTGTTTGTACGGGTTTCGGCATCTATATGAACAAAGGCAACGGGTATGCCGTTATCAACTAAGTCTCTTTCGAGCATCATTCCGAAATAGCCGCCTATATAGCCTGTGGCAATGGAGTTGCCCCCTAATGACAAAATCGTCTTAGAAACGTTTATGCCCTTTCCGCCCGAGTCGTGAACGATATTGTAAATTCTGTTGATTTTGCCCACGTTAAAGCTGTCAACAACAGCCGTCTTGTCGATTGCGGGATTAAGTGTAACCGTAATTATCATAATTGCACCGTCCTTTTGTATTTTATATTTTGATTTTCTTCCGTTACCATAATTATACTATCTAAAAATCCATTTGTAAACCGTAAATTATTTAAAAAAGCGGAAACGGAACATTACGTCCTCATTTCCGCTTTTAATATATAAAAGGAAGAAAACTCTTTAATACTTAATTATGTTTGCCGCACTGCTGTCGGCTTTTATTATATTCGCAAGATTTACATTAGCAGCTGAACCTACGGCAAAAGCCGCCGTATCGTCTTTAGAATTTATTCTTATTATTTCTATTTTAGGATTTGTATATATTTTTTTCATTCTCAAAGCCCCCTTATTCTGCGTTTGCGGCTTCATTTATTGTTAAACCGCTTACAGCCGATGTAACGAAATAAAGCAGATTTTCATCGGCTTCGGCTGTTGTTGATGTTGCGGCTTCGCCTCTTACGCTTTCAACTGTTCCGGCACTTTCCGAATTTCTCGAAACAGGGAAGAAGGCTTTGCCTGTTTCTTCTTCCGAATAATTTCCGTCTCCGTCAATATAATAATAGTTATTAAGCTCATAAAGTATTCCGTCTATAACAACCCCTACGCCGTTAAGATAAGCTGCGCCTTCGCCGCCGTAAACGTCGGTGTCTATAACAACGCCCAAAAGCTCAGAGCCGCTTACCCTTAATTCAACGCCGCCTGTTACAACATTGGCATAAACAGTGTCTGAACCCGATGTAATTTCAACAACAGGCAGACTGCCCGAATTAAACGCCGCAAGAACAGGATAGCTGTCTGTGCCTATGGTCTGAAGCCAGTCTGTTCCCTCTGCTTCGTCGCTTAAAAGCCAAGCCGCATATCCGCTTTTAAACTGAGCTTCCGTTACCTCTTCTACTCCGCTTATTTCCGAATCGATAAAATCAATAGCACCTTCCGCAGCCGTGCCTTCGAGATAACAGCAGTTTGAAATGACAGAATACATACTCGAAGCAATTCCCGCCGCATAAGCATAATTATTACTGTCACAGCTTATTATTCCCGTACTGTAACAGCCTCTTACAGTGCAGTATTCACTTTCACCGCAAATGCCGCCGGCATAGCTGCCGGAATCAGCACAGACTATTGTTCCCGTATTGTAACAATTACTTATTGTGCTGCCTGCAGATAGTCCGCAAATACCACCTACAACTCCGGATGTCGAAAAATAACTGTTAATAACTCCCACATTTGAAATTTCCGCCCCATATGCTAAAGCAAAAAGCCCTATAAATGTGCCGCTGTCAGATGAATAAAACAGTCCGCTTATTGTATGACCCTGTCCGTCAAAGGTTCCGCTGTAATAAATCGACAAGTCCGTTGAATAACCTATAGGCGTCCAAGCCGTCCAATTATTCTCGGTTACGCCGTCCCAGTCTGCCACTTCACCGTCATTTACAACTATGTCAGCAGTTAATACTGCATCTGCATCCATATATCCTGCATTTACATATTTTGCAAAAAGATAAAGGTCATCTGCATCAGCAATTTGACAAACTCCGTTAACTATGTTAAGGTCGCCGAATGCAGAAGGGTCAACCAATCCGCAATATTTACAATAACCGTCAACATATGTATGACTGTCATTATCGGTAAGATCAGAGAAATTTGTATAAACAGTCTCGTAATATTTCGGGCATAAATAATGCTCGCTGTAATAATATACAACACTGTGTGTACTGTCAAGAACAGGGTAGCTGTCAGAACCTATGTTTTGATACCACGAGACACTGTCGGCGTCTGAGCTGCTGCCGTTTAAAAGATAGGTTACTTCACCGCTTTCAAACTGGGCTTCGGTTTTTATATAGCTTGTATATTGAAAAGTAGTTCCGTTGACAAAACCGCTTGCTGAGCCTGAAAGATAACAGCAGTTTGATATGCTGATTGTGCCGGCAGCTTGTCCGCATATACCGCCCGATTTACCTGTACTTGAAACGGTTCCGGTACTGTAACAGCCGCTTATTGATGAACCGCTTACCAAATATCCGCATATGCCCCCTGCACAGGAAGTTACTGCAGTTATTGTTCCCTCGTTAAAGCAGTTTGTTATTGTACTGCTGCCGTAAACAAATCCGCATATGCCGCCCACATATTGACTTCCGTACAAATAGCTGTTTTTAATGCCCACATTTTTAATCTCGGCACCGGAAACTGCGCCGAAAAGACCGACACAGGAATTATCCTCACTGTAATAGTAAAGACCGCTTATTGTGTAACCCTGTCCGTCAAAAATCCCCTTATAATAATATCCGTATATGCCGACAGGTGTCCATTCCACCCACTCGCCGGAATTTGTTCCTCCGCAGTCTGCTATATCGCCTGTATTAACAACAATATCCGCTGTCAAAACTGCGTTTGCGGAAGTGTTTTGAGTGACATCTGTAAGAGTGCCGTTTACAAGACCGTCAAACCAGTAAAGCTCTTCAGCCGTTCCGATTTGGTAAATGCCGTTTTCATCGGTTGACGGTTCTGCTGCCGTAATTTCAGCCGCTTCGGCGGTTATACTGCCTGCGGGGATGTACCCCCCCCCGACGGAAAAAATCACAGCTGCCGAAAATAATATAGCTATGACCTTTCCTATTCTTTTTGCTGTCATAAAAAAATCCTCCTTTAAATAAGTGCAGGGCTTTAGCCTAAACAAAAATAATATTTCTTATCATTCATTATACAAATTAAAAGTCAAAAGTCAATAAATTTTACAAACCTTTTAAAAACCGCTTAAGCCCGATATGTCATCATATCGAACCCAAGCGGTGTCATAATCATATAAATATTCTACTATTCTCTGGCTATGCGAAAGACCATTGAACCCTCATATTCATAGGGGCCGTAAGCCGTAAAGAAAACTCTGCCCTTAACGGGGGAATAAAGGGGCTGTAAGACACTGCCCTCATAGGGGTCTAAGATATAGCCCAAAAGGTTGCCGCTTTCCACCTCGGCGTTTACGTGAAGGCTCTTATGAAGAACCCCCGAAACGGCGGTTCTCACCGACACAATGTCTCTTGAGCGAACAAGGCGGCTTTCCTCCCCCTCCATAAGGGGTCGTTCCGCGTCCTTAATTATGCCCTGTTTTTTCATAAACCTTAAGACTGTTTCATCAGCCATAAGCCCGGCTTCCTCGTTTATTCTGGCAGTTGCTCCGAAATAGAGGGAAAAAGCGTGGGTTTCCCAAATCTGCCAGTTATAGTTAAGGGTTGTGGTGTCATAGGGCTTTGAGTTTCTGACATAAACATAGGGAAGTCCGAAATCCTGAGCCATTTCCGTGTCCTCATAGCCTGTGTGCATCATTCTCACATGGGGAATAAATCTGCCCGGTCTGTAATGGCTTGTAAAATGTATTCCGTATTTGAAGTCCTTAACATATTCAAAAACGGAGTAGGCTATTCTCTGGGTTGTTTCCCCCAAATTATACCCGGGGAACATTCTGTTTATGTCGGTGTTGTCCATAGCCCAAAAGCGTTTTTCTATATTCATTGAAAAGTTGTTGACCGTAGGTATAACAACTATTTCCTTTCCCTCTGAAATAAGCCCGTTTTTCTCAATTGTTTTAAGCCTTGCTATAATCTGCGAGCAGTTATACATCTGCTGGGCTTCGTTTCCTCTTGTTGCTCCCACAATAGCCATTGTTTTTTCGGGGTTTTCCCCTCCGCCGCTAAAACGATAGGCGGTTATTCTCATATTGTCTCTGTATGGGGAGCTTAATTCGAAAATTATTTCCTTTTTTCATTTTTTCGACCCTCCCAACATTCTGGCAATAAGAGAGCCTTCATAAACAACGGGATATTCTCTTACTGTAAAGAGCAGTCCGTCACAGGGCGCAAGAACCTCGTCTATAACCTCTCCCGTCAGGGGCTTAACTATTCTGCCTATAACGTCATTTTTCTTAAGGTAAGAAGCGTGCTCTGCACTTTGAATAAACACTCCGGAACAGGAGGCATTCAAAAAGACTATTTCTCTGCCCTCTGACGTAATCGAGCAGTGGCGTTTCCCCTCGAAAACGTCATCACCGAGCCAAATACCCATATCCTTCATTATATTGAAAATTCCGTCTGTAAGCTGAACACAGTATTCCTTTGTTATACGCATACCTACACCGGCTTCTATAACAACACAGGGTATATTTTTGATGTTCAGCGAATAACACAGCGTAGACTCCAAAACTGTAGCGTTTGGGTGAACCCAAAGAAAGTCAAGATTAAGCTTTTCGGCTATGGGCAGAAGAGCCTCTCCCATATTTTCATTTATTCTTGCCTGGGGCATTTCCCTTAAGAAAATGTTTGAAGCATGTATATCCAAAACAAGGTCTGAGCCGTTAAGGCTTTCTATAATATCCCCTGCCATAATATCCACCATTGTGCCGTGGCTGTCGCCGGGGAAAACCCTGTTCATATCAAGGTCAAAGCCCGGAATACCCCTTTGAATTGAGTCTATGCCCAAAGGGTTCGCCGCCGGATAAATATCCACAATTCCGTTTAAAAGCTCCGGGTGCTTCTTAATTCTTTCACCCACCATAAAAGCCACATACTGACCCTCAAGCTCGTCGCCGTGAGTTCCCGTAACTATCGAAAGTCTTTTCAGCCTTGCCGCCTTGTCTCCCCCTATATAGCGGCATCTTTTAATTTCAAGCGTTTCGTCAACAGGCAGTGCCACCGAAGAAACAACCTCCACCCTTTGTCTCATAAAATTTCACTCACCTTTACGGAAATATTGGTTTCCTGATTTACAAAGCCCATATTTGAAGCAAAACAGCCTCTTTCAACACTGCAGTCGGAGGCGTCTCTGCCGTGACCCAGCTTTATATAGCCGTAGTCTGTGGTTTTTCGGTTTGTGGGGTCAACGCCGTACCATGCTCCGTCTTTGTAATATTCAACCCATGCATGGGTTTCGCCGTCCCCTTCAATAAAGCCTGCGGCATATCTTGCCGGAATACCTGCTTTTCTTAACAAAGCCGCCGTAATTTGGGCGTAGTCCTGACATACGCCTTTTTTAAGGGCAAAGGCTTCCTCAGCCGTTGTTTCTGCATCGGTTACTCCCTTTTCATAGGTCATATAGTCCTCTACGGCTTCGGAAACAGCCCATGGAATGTCGGCTGTGTCCTCAAGCTTAAGTCCTTCCAAAAAGCCTTCCATTTCGGGGCTTAACTTTGTTTTTGGACTTGGGTAAAGGTAAATTGTGTCTAAATATTCTAAAATTTTATATCTGCCCAAGCAAGCCTTTCCCTTAACCGAAAAGGAAAACGCCGAATGCTCGTGGGGAAGAGAAGCGCTTACGGTAATGTTTCCGAAGGAGTCCTCTCCGTAGGAATAGCGGCAGGACGGCAGAATAGTCAGCTTTTCATCAAAAATTCTCTGACAGCCGTTGTTTTTGGGCATACACTTTAAAATAAAGTTATGGTTTATAATTGGCTTGTCAAACAAAAACTCCGTCGTAAATTCAAATTCATAGGTTTTCATAACTCACTCTCCTTAAAATATCATCAGCTTTCAAAGAGCCTTCCCACACAGGCGGCAATTTTCTCTGTGTCGGGCAGACTGTCATAGCAGAACAAGCTTTCAAGTTCGGTGCATCGTTTTTCGGTGTCCAAATGTGCCACATATCTGCCGAGACGTCTCTGACAGCCTGCGATTTTATACATCTCTCTGTCAAAGCGGCAGAAAAGATCAAGCCTTTCCATATATTTTCCGGCTTTAATTGTGTCTCTTATATCGTCCTCAATTATATAATCGTCAACAGCTCCCCAAAAGCTCATAAGATTGTCTACAACGCTTTGAAGGTCGTAAATTCTGCATTTGTCCTTGAAAAGTCTCGTTACATTATTATATGCAAGCTGAATATAAGCCACCGACTCTGTGTCAATCTGACCTCTTAAAATTATGGAGTTGTCATAGGCTCTTGAAAGAGAAGAGGCTATGCTTGCGGGGCAGTCTTTATCCGCAATAAGCTCCTTTAAGAAAGCGTCCTTGTTCTGAGCCTTAATCTCTATGCCCAAATTTTCGCAGAAGCCCTTATAGGCGTTTTCGTCATCATCAACCATTTTATCATAATATTCAGTTAATATGTTGGCAAGCTTATATGCCCTTTCAGTATATCTTCCCAGCCAGTAAAGGCTGTTTGCTTTGCTTATCGATACATTATCCATGTGTCTTTAAAGCCTCCTCCCTGAGATGAATTAACAACAAATGAGTCGGGGTTGCGTGAAAATCTCGTAAGACCGCTCTTCCATACCTTAATATCCTTTCCCTGAACCACAAAAGCTCTTAAGTCTGCTTTTCGGGGGACGGTTTCCACTCCGTCGTCGTCAAGAACCTGAAGATCCAAAAACTCGATTATTTCCTGGGCAATAAAACGGCGTGGGTTATCGTTTATAATGTCCTTAAGCTCCGCAAGCTTTTCCTTTGTTAAGTCTCTTCCGAAAATAACGCCGTAGCCTCCGGCTTCGCTTACGTCCTTAATAACCAGCTTTTCTATATTCTCCATTATGTAGTTCATATCCTTTTCATAATAGGGAACATATGTAGGCGCATTTTTCAAAATAGGCTCTTCGCCTAAGTAGTATTTTATCATAGCGGGCACGAAATAGTAAATACCTTTGTCGTCTGCTGCGCCGTTTCCCGGTGCGTTTATGATTGCCACGTTGCCCTTGCGGTAAGCCTCCATAATGTGGGGAACACCTATAACCGAATTTTGAACAAACACCATAGGATCCATATAGTCGTCCGAAAGCCTTCTGTAAACAGCTCCTACTCTCTGGTGGCGTGAATTAAAGGTTTTGAGATAAACCACATCGTCCACAACCTCCAAATCCTCGGGAAAGGCAAGAACAGCTCCTGTCTGCTCCGCAAGGTAAGAATGCTCGAAGAAGGCGGAGTTATATCTGCCGGGGGTCAAAACTACGGAAATGCCGCCGCAGTTTACATCCTCAAACATTTTCGAAAGCAGATTGGCGTAGTTTCTGTTATCCACAATTCGATTTTGTTCGAATGTCTCGGGGCTTACCCTACGGGTAATTTCTCTGGCTATCATAGGATAGGACGCTCCCGAGGGAACTCTTAAATTATCCTCCAAAATATACCAGTCGTCAGGGGCTTCAACCAAGTCTATTCCCGAAATATGGTTATAAATATTTAAAGGCGGTTTAATTCCTCTGCATTGCGGCAAAAACCCCGGGGCGTTATAAACAAACTCCTCGGGGACAACCTTGTCTCTCAATATGTAGCCCTTTTCGGAGTAAATATCCGCCAGGAACAAATTTAAAGCGTAGGCTCTCTGAATAAGCCCTTTTTCAAGCCTTTCGAATGCCTCAGCCTCGATTACACGGGGTATTGCGTCAAAAGGGAAAAGCTGTTCCGTAAACTTTCCGTTTTTATAAAGGCTGAACTTAACCCCGTAACGGTCTAAGGTTTCGTTCACCCGTTCTCTTTCCTCTCTGATTAGCTCCATTAAATTCCCTCCTTAACAAAAAAAGGACGTATACCCGACAGCCGGGTTGAACCCACCCCTGTCAAGTAGACAGAGCAAATAACAAAAGAATTATGTATAGC
>JAJQFU010000015.1:0-7598 GCA_021200955.1 Clostridiales bacterium
CCGGTAGGTAAAATTTTTCTCTTTTTCTGTCTACTTTATTGACTATGGTTCAAAAAAGGTTTAAATATAAATCAAAGTCTTTTTATAACCTCAAAAACGGCAAAGGGTAAAACGGAAAGCAGAAAAGCGTCAAATAAAAGATTATTTCCCAAAAGGCAAAAGCCGAACAGCTTTGCAGGAAACGGAAGCTTAACTACCAAGACAACTGCAAAAAAAACCTGCCAAAAACGAAAAATTCAAAAACTTGTTTTTGAAGAAGCCGTTATTTCTCATATTAAAGCTGTGAAAAAGCTGAGACAGACACAAAACACAGAAAATCATTGTTCTTCCTGTTTTAACACCTCCGTAGGATAAGCCGAAAAGAAAAGCCCCTAAGCTGACTGCGGCTATAACTGCACCTTCAAAGAGAATTTTTATGATAAATGAAGATGTGAATATGCCTGCTTCGCCGATTTCCGAAAGGCTTATAATGTTGTCTCTTTCAGGCTCAAAGCCCATAGCAATTGCCGGAAGACAGTCCGTAATGAGATTAACTATTAAAAGCTGAACCCCCAAAAGAGGAGTTTCAAACCCCAAAATCAGTGCTGCAAGGACGCAAAGCAGTTCTCCGGCGTTACAGGAAAGCAGGAAATGAATAGCTTTTTTAAGGTTGGCAAAAATTTCTCTGCCTATTTTCACTGCGGCTGAAATTGATTCAGGGCTTTTGAATATAATATGGGCGTATTTGTACATATTTTCGTTATCGGAAAAGCAGCAGCCCACATCTGAAGCATTTAAAAAGCGTTCGTCCTCGGCTGTTTCACCTACAAAGCCTATTATTTCATTTCTCTGCCACAGCTCATAAAAGGCTTTTTCGGCAGTTCTGTCAAAAACCTTAATACCCGCTTTTCGAAGGCCGTCTCTGTCCTTCTTATTTAACCTTTTCAGGTCTGTAAAAATCGCTTTCACCTGACCCATACTTTCCGCAGCGGAAAGCCGTCTTACAGCGGCGCCTTCCCTGTCAAGACGCATAACCCCCACCGATAAAACAACATTTACAATAGCCGGTAAGCTTTCGGGAACAACCGCAACTGCCAAGCTTACCGACAAAAACAGCGTAGAACCGAAGTCTCCCCCTCTTAAAAGTCCGCCTAAAAACACTACGGTGCACAAGCCTAAAGTGATTATGAAAAGTCCCCTGCCCACCTCCCCCAATTCCTTTTGCAAAGGTGTGGGGCGTTCACCGGCGGCTTTGCCTAAAACCCTGTCGGCGTTAAGCTCCTGGTAAGCACCGAAACAGGCGTTTGCAAAAACTATGGCAAAAACTATAAGGCTGTCCGCAAAACCGCCGAAGCCGCCTAAGCTTCCGCAAAGTCCTCCGAAAACAGCCAAAATTAAAAGCAGAATTACGGTAAAATCCTTAAACTGGCGTATAAAAGCTTCTATAATATTTTTCATATATTTCTCCCGACGCACAAAATCCTTTTTAATAATATGAAAACTTAGGCTTGCTTCATTCGCTGTCTGATGTTAAAATATAGTAAGAAGAAGTTTTTTAAGGAGGATTTGTATGAAAAATAAAATAAACCTGCCGAAATATTGGAAATTTTTCACTTTGGGCTTTTTTATGCTCAGCTGGATCGTTCTTGTATTTTTTATGGACTATCCCGAATGGATTTTGTTAATTGAGCTGGGTGTGTATCTGATTGTAAACGCACTTATATTCTATAAATATACCCTGGGAATTATAGGTAATTATTGGTACACAATAAGGCATTTTGAAAAGGCTTATAAATATTTTGACAAGGCAGTTAAAAAAGGCACTCATCACGTTAAAGCACTTTATCTTTACGCCTTGAGGCTTTTACAGGACGGAAACGGAGCGGAAGCGTTAAAATATTTTGAGCTTGCGGAGAAATATAACTGTTCGGTTCTTATGGACAAGTATATTATTCTTTCGAAAAGCAGCTGTTACTGGGTAATGGGCGAAATTGACAAGGCTATCGAAACCCTTACCGGACTGCTTAAAAAATATGATTATATAAGTACAGATGCATATACTACACTGGGATATTTATATTTTCTTAAGGATGACCTTGAAAGTGCTGAGGAATATACTAAAAAAGCTTTGGATGATAATTTCGAACACGCTCCGGCTTGGGATAATTTAGGTCAAATCCGTTACAAACAGGGAAATTTCAGCGAAGCAAAGGGTCATTTTCAAAAAGCTTTGTCTATAAAGGATCTTCCTGACAGCCTTTACTTTTTGGGTCTTATATATGAAAAGGAGGGAAATAAGGAAGAAGCAAAAAGTTGCTATGAAAAAGCTTTAAACTGCAATATTTCCGCATTAAACACTGTAACAAGAGAAGAAATTTCGGATAGAATAAGAGGTCTTGTTTAGCCCCAGTTGACAGACCGCTCCTTTGGAGCGGTCTGTCAACTGGGGCGGGGGGATAGGGTAGGGAACGGGGGCGGCTTCGCCGCCCTGCGCAACCCGCAAGGCGTCGGAAAATTTTAATTATATAATTCCTCTGATTTCGGAAAGGTTTTTAACTCCGTTTTCTTCCATAAAGCTTTTAATTCCTTCAACAACCTCAACCGTAGCCCTGGGATTAAAGAAGTTTGCCGTGCCTACGGCAACCATAGTCGCACCTGCCATTATAAATTCAATTGCATCATCACCACAGCTTATTCCCCCCATACCAATTATAGGAATTTTTACTGCCTTGGCACTTTGCCAAACCATTCTGACCGCTACGGGCTTAACAGCCGGGCCGCTCATTCCTCCCACACAGTTGGCAAGAACAGGCTTTCTCCTCTTTATATCTATTTTCATTCCCGTAAGGGTATTAATCATAGAAAGAGCATCTGCTCCGGCTGCTTCTGCCGCCTTGCTTGTTTCCGTAATATCCGTTACATTAGGTGTCATCTTTACTATAAGGGGCTGTTTTGCCCTTTTTTTAACCTCAGACACAACCTTTTCTATCATTTTGCAGTCTGTGCCGAAAGCCATACCTCCCTCTCTTACATTGGGACAGGAAATATTAAGCTCAAGCATATCAACATCTGCTTCCGCAAGCCTTTCCGCACAGCGCACATACTGGTCAATAGTATGACCGCAGACATTAACTATAATTTTAGTGTCAAAGCCCCTTAAAAAGGGAATATCCTCTTTAATGAAATATTCAACACCGGGGTTTTGAAGCCCTACCGAATTAAGCATTCCGCCGTAAACCTCGGCAATTCTGGGGGCATTGTTCCCTGCCCAAGGCTCAGCGGCTACGCCCTTAACGGTTACTGCGCCAAGCTGATTAAGGTCAACAAAATCAGAAAACTCTCTGCCGCTTGCGAATGTGCCGGAGGCTGTGGTTACGGGGTTTTTAAATTCAACTCCTGCGATTTTAACTCTTGTATCAATCATTCCCAAATCACCTCTTTTGAATTAAATACCGGGCCGTCCTTACAGACCTTTTTATTAACAAAGCCGCTGCCGTCCTTGATTTTAAGCACGCAGCCGACGCAAGCCCCTATTCCGCAAGCCATTCTTTCTTCCATAGAAACATAGGTGTCTATGCCCTTTTTTAAGCCGTATTCTGACAAAAACTTAAGCATTATCTTAGGGCCGCAGGCAAAAATCACGTCGCCGAAAGCACCTTTTTCTTCCATAAGCTGAACCACATTTACCTTGAAGCCCTCTGAGCCGTCATCTGTAGCAACATAAACCTCGGAGGTAAGCTTTTTAAACTCATCTGTTAAAATACTGCCGCTTCTGAAACCCAGATAAACGGAAATGTTTCCTTTGAGAGCAAGTTTTTTTGCTGTCTCCAAAAGAGGAGGAACACCTATTCCGCCGCCCACAAGTATATATTTTTCGGCTTCAATTTCGGGGTAGCCGTTTCCGCAGGGACCTAAAACCCTTATTTTATCCCCGGCTTTAAGCTTTGAAAAAAGCTCTGTGCCCTTTCCCACTACCTGAAACACAAGACGGAGACTTTCCTCGGAAATCTCGCAAATGCTTATAGGTCTGGGCAAAAGATTAACTCCGTTATCGGGGTAAACCTCCACAAACTGACCGCATTTAGCCAAAGAGCAGATTTGGGGAAGGCTTATTCTCAAGTCGAAAATGCCCGATGAAATCTCATTACAGCCGATTACAGTTCCCTGTTCAATAACCTTTCCCATTAAGACATCATCTCCTTTAAAAGCCTGTCATTTTCTTCAATTACCTTATCAACACATTCCTTAGCAGGTCCGCCCTTAACGGTTCTTCTGTTTACACAGCTTTTAAGGTCAATATCGTCATAAATGCTTTCCACAAAAACAGGGCTGACTGCCTTAAATTCTTCTAAGGTCAGTTCTTCAAGGCTTTTGCCCTTTTCTATGCAGTACATAACCAGCTGACCTGAAATTCCGTGGGCATCTCTAAAGGGTACACCGTGGCGAACGAGCCAGTCTGCGCAGTCTGTGGCGTTCATAAAGCCGAGACGTGCGGAAGCAAGCATATTTTCCTTATTAACGGTCATTGTTGCAATCATATTGGTAAAAACAGGCAGACACATTTTAATGGTGTCAACTGCGTCAAATACACCCTCCTTATCCTCCTGCATATCCTTATTATAGGCAAGAGGCAGACCCTTAAGGGTTGTCAAAAGGGCAATAAGCTCTCCGTAAACTCTGCCGGTCTTTCCTCTTATAAGCTCTGCCATATCGGGATTTTTCTTTTGGGGCATAATTGAGCTGCCTGTTGCGTATGCGTCTGAGATTTCTATAAATTTAAACTGCTGTGAGCTCCACAAAACAAGCTCCTCGCAGAAACGGCTTAAGTGCATCATTATAAGAGACAGGCAGAACAAAAGCTCACAGGCGAAATCTCTGTCTGAAACGCCGTCTAAGCTATTTCTGGTGACACTGTCAAAGCCAAGCTCACGGGCAACCATATCTCTGTCAAGTCTGTAGGTTGTGGCCGCCAAAGCACCTGAACCTAAGGGCATTACATTGACCCTTTTCAGACAGTCCGAAAGTCTTTCGTTATCTCTTAAGAACATTTCGAAATAAGCAAGCACATGGTGGGCAAATGTAACAGGCTGGGCGTTCTGCAAATGAGTGAAGCCCGGCATAATTGTTTCAGTATTGTCCCTTGCTATATTGTTAAGAGTTGTTAAAAGCTTTAAAAGAAGCCCTTTTATGTCGGCTGCCTGTTCCTTAAGATACATTCTTATATCAAGGGCAACCTGGTCGTTGCGGCTTCTGCCTGTGTGAAGCTTTTTACCTACTGAGCCTATTCGGTCAATGAGAATAGTCTCTACATTCATATGAATATCCTCAGCCTTTTCATCGAATGTGACCTTTCCGCTTTCAATATCCTTTAAAATATCTTCAAGGGCTGAAATTATTATGAGAGACTCCTTTTCGGGGATAATCCCCTGTCTCCCCAGCATTCTTGCGTGGGCAATACTCCCTGTAATATCCTCTTTATACATTCTGCTGTCGAAGGATATGGAAGAATGAAAGTGATCCGTAAAGCTGTCAGCTTCCGCCTTAAGCCTTCCGTTAGACAGTTTTTTCATATAAGGTTCTCCTTTCAAAGAAAGGGGCGTCTAAAGACACCCCTTATAATAACTATTAAAACAAATAAAACAAAAACATAAATATTAAAATTATAATTAAAATCATCAAAAACAATATAGCTTTTCTATTTTCAGATCATCTCTTTCTAAGATAAAATAAATATGCTAAAACCACTGCAACGGCTGCAATAATCATATATCTTATATTAGCAGTAAACAGAGACACAAGTGCAAAAATAAAAATTATAATTATAATTGCCAAAAGCCATATTGCTTTTTTATTTTCAGGCTTCCAATTGAGAAAGTAGCTTAAAAATGCTAAATCCGCTGCCACACCTGCCGTAATAATCACAAAGCCTATAATGCAAGCCCAAAGCTGATGAATCGGTTCCTCATTCCACCATTCGCCGAAAACTCCGTTAAACAAAAGTATGCATAAAACAAGACCGATTAAAAGCAGGCAGACCGGAATAGCTTTTACAGCCCTTTTCTTAGCCTTAACACACAGTAAAAGCTGAACGCCGAAAAACAACAGGTCAATAAGAATAAGTAAAATAAACCACATAACAGGCTTATATCTTATTTAAGATACTGCTTATTAAGACCCATCATAGCTCTGACCTTAAGAGGAAGTCCGAAAAGGTTAATGAAGCCTTCTGCGTCCTTATGAGAATAAAGCTCGCCTGTTGTAAAGCTTGCAAGCTCTGCATTGTAAAGGCTATTGGGTGACTTAACGCCTGCGGAGATTATATTGCCCTTGTAAAGCTTAAGTCTTGCAGTACCTGTAACGGTTTCCTGTGTTTTATCCACAAATGCCTGTAAAGCTTCCATAAGAGGAGTAAACCATTCGCCTGAGTATAAAAGCTCGGTATATTTTGTTCTTATAATTTCCTTAAAGGCTGTAGTCTGCTTGTCAAGGCAGAGATATTCCAAATCTCTGTGTGCGGCATAAAGAATAGATCCGCCGGGTGTTTCATAAACGCCTCTTGACTTCATACCCACACATCTGTTTTCAACCAAGTCGCAGATACCTACGCCGTTTTTACCGCCCATTTCGTTAAGCTTGTCCATAAGCTCTATGGGTTCAACCTCTTTTCCGTCAAGTGTAACGGGAACACCCTTTTCAAAGCCTATTTCAACATATGTAGGCTCGTCAGGGGCTTCTTCGGGGCTTACGCCTAATGTAAGAAGCTTTTTAAAGTCGGGTTCGTTGGCAGGGTCTTCAAGGTCAAGACCTTCGTGGCTGATGTGCCAAAGGTTACGGTCTCTTGAATAGCTTTGTTCCTTTGTCATAGGAACGGGAAGTCCCCTCTTTGCAAGGTATTCAAGCTCTTCCTCTCTTGAAGTAATATCCCAAGTTCTCCAAGGAGCAATAACCTTGATTTCGGGAGCTAAAGCCTTAATGGCAAGCTCAAATCTGATTTGGTCATTGCCCTTGCCTGTTGCGCCGTGGCAGATAGCGTCTGCGCCCTCTTTAAGAGCAACCTCTACAAGCTTTTTGCCTATAAGAGGTCTGGCGATAGATGTGCCGAGAAGATATTTATCTTCATAAACAGCTCCGCACTTAACCATAGGATAAATATAGTCTCTTATAAACTCGTCTCTTACGTCAAGTATGTAAAGCTTTGAAGCCCCCTGAGCAAGAGCCTTTTCTTCAAGGCCGTCTGTCTCGCTGCCCTGACCTACGTCTACACAGCAGGCAATAATCTCGGGGTTATCATAATTTTCCTTAAGCCAAGGTATAATAACGGAAGTGTCAAGACCTCCCGAATAAGCTAAAACTATTTTCATATGTAAAGCCTCCCTAAAAAAATGTCATATATGAAAGATTATACAACCATTAATAAATTTAGTCAATTCTTTTTCTTTAATTTGATAAGATTTTTCGCTCGGTTTTTCATTAAGGCAAAGCCTTAATGAAATAACCGACCCGCAGGGGGAGGGGGGGGGCCCCGGCCTAAAAGCCCCGGCGGGCCCCGCCCCGGAAACCCGCGGGGTTTTATAAACCAAAGGAAAAAACTCGTATAAAAGTATCGCCCATGTTAAGGG
>JAJQFU010000015.1:7608-15765 GCA_021200955.1 Clostridiales bacterium
GGGGCAGCCCGAGGCTAACGCCGCGGGCTGCCCCCTCCCCGTAACCCTGCAGTCTTTCTCAATCAGAACTTAAAAGCGTCCTTAAGTATTCCCCACTTTTGATCCTTATCGCTTAAGTTAAGGGCTGTTCCGTCGGGCAGAGCATAGCCCTCCGCAGAAGCAGTTCCCTTATATTCTCCTGTAATTCCGCACCAGTCTATGCCGATTTCGGGGTCGTTCCAAGCAATTCCGGCTTCGTCGCCCGGGTGATAGAAGTCTGTGCATTTATAGCAAAATTCCGCAATATCGCTTAAAACCAAAAAACCATGGGCAAAGCCCTCGGGAATATAAAACTGCTTCTTGTTTTCCTCGCTTAAGCGAACGCCGAACCACTTGCCGTAGGTTTCGCTTTTCTTTCTGAGGTCAACGGCAACATCAAAAACCTCACCTTTAATAACCCTTACAAGCTTTCCCTGAGGAAAATTCTTCTGATAGTGAAGTCCTCTCAAAACGCCCTTTGATGACATACTTTGGTTATCCTGTACAAAAACCATATCAAGACCGGCTTCGTGCATATCGTTTTGATTATATGTTTCCATAAAATAACCTCTGCTGTCGCCGTGAACAGCCGGTTCTATTATGCAAAGACCCTCTATGGGGCATTTTTCAACCTTAATCTGACCCATAATAATGCGTCCTCCTTATTTATCTATAAACTTTCCGTCAATAACGTCCTTGAGATACTGACCGTATTGATTATTTTTAAGCTCCTCGGCTGCGGCAAGAACCTCTTCTTTGCTGATCCATCCGTTGTTATAGGCTATATCCTCAAGACAGGCTATTTTTCTGTGCTGATGAGTTTCTATTGTTCTGACAAAGTTTGTTGCGTCAACAAGGCTGTCATGAGTCCCTGTGTCGAGCCATGTAAAGCCCTGACCCAAAAGCTCAACATTCAAAAGCCCCTTTTCAAGATAAATTCTGTTAAGGTCGGTTATTTCAAGCTCCCCTCTTTTTGAGGGCTTAAGGCTCTTGGCATATTCAACAACACTGCTGTCGTAAAAATACAAGCCCGTTACACAGTAGTTGCTCTTGGGCTTTTCGGGTTTTTCTTCAATGGAAACTGCCTTGCCCTCGCTGTCGAACTCTACAATACCGAAGCGTTCCGGGTCGTCTACATAATAGCCGAAAACAGTAGCTCCCAAACCCTTCTCCGCATTTTCCTTAGCCGCCTTAAGACGCTTTTTAAGCCCGTGACCGAAGAAAATATTGTCGCCCAAAACCATAGCCGCAGGCTCGCCGCCTATAAAATCCGCACCTATTATAAACGCCTGGGCAAGTCCGTCGGGAGAGGGCTGAACAGCATAGGAAAGATTTAAGCCGAAACGGCTTCCGCCGCCCAAAAGAGCTTCAAAGCGAGGGGTATCATCGGGAGTTGAAATTATAAGAATATCTCTTATTCCGGCGGTCATTAAAACCGACATAGGGTAGTAAATCATAGGCTTGTCATAAACAGGCAAAAGCTGTTTTGACGTTACCTTTGTCAGGGGGTAAAGTCTTGTTCCCGAACCTCCTGCCAAAATAATACCTTTCATAGTTTAGTTTCCTTTCTTGTGTTGGTTAATACTTAGAATTAATATAGTAGTCTATGACGGATTTTCGTGTTCCCTCTTTAAAGACACCGGCTTCTCTCAGGGCGTTTAAGATACCCTCATTTTGTGAGTGGAGTACTATCCCTTCATATTCCTTAAGCAAAATTTCAAAAAGTCTGCCGCTTAAAAAACGGCTTCTGACCTTTATGAAATAGCCTTCCGTGTCTTTAAAGTCGCAAAGTCTCAAAATTTTCATAGTGGCTCTGTCCTTACAGTCATAAAAATAATTTATTTTATCCTGAATTATAAGCCCCTCTTCACTTGTAGCGCCCCTTTTTTCCATACGGCACGCCTTAGCCATAGCGTTATAATATTGATAGTTAAAAAGCCCTTTGCCGATATTGTCAACATATTTAAAGGGCTTGTCTCTTAAGGAAAGAACCGCTTCAAGGTTTTCATCAAGATATTCTTCCTTCGTCATATCACCCTTTGTATATTGATTTATAAGGCTCTGCCTGTAAGCGAAATATTTCTGCAAAGCATTCATTTAAAATCACCAAGCTTTTTTATAAGTGTTTAAGCCCTCAGAGAAGCATTCCCGATTTAACTTCGGCACATACTTTTTCACCCTTAAGGGTGTTAAGAAGAGTTAAGGCAAACTCCAGAGCCATTCCGGGGCCTTTACCCGTAATAATATTTCCGTCAACGGTTACGTTTTCCCCTGTAACCTCCGCTCCCTTCATTTCGTCTTCAAAGCCGGGGTAAACAGTGGCTTTTTTGCCCTTGAGAATGCCGTTTATGCCCAGTGCCGAGGGTGCAGCGCAGATTGCACAGACGTATTTGCCCTTCTGAGCCTGAGCCTTAAGGGCTGAAACAAGCTTATGGTTAGCCTTTATGTTATTAGTTCCGCCTAAACCGCCGGGCAAAATCATCATTTCGCAAGTATCGAGGTCTGCGTCATTAAGCATAATATCAGCCCTTACCTCTACATTATGTGAGCTTAAAACCTTAATATCCTTCATTATGGAAACTGTCTCAACATCAACTCCCCCTCTTCTTAAAACATCAACGGACATAAGGGCTTCGACTGTTTCAAAGCCGTCTCCTAAAAAAACATAAACCTTTTTCACTTAAATTCCTCCTCGTATGAAACAATTCTCTTTTGATTATATCACAAATGCGCTATGATATTCAACAAATTTTTCTTCTAAAAACTCTTTAGTTATAAAAGTACTATAGCTAAGTCTCATATTTTTCTGACATAAAGGACAGAATTTTAAATTACCTCTATACATATTCTTTGCAATGTAATCGAATTCTCCACCACATTTTAAACAACGAAATCTATATCTTTTTCGTTCATATATGTCATTTTCCAAAAAATCTACTGCTACAAAATTACCATATGGAAAGAAATTTGGATTATTTTTAATATTCTTCTCAAAGTATTCTTTATCCCCCCATTGTATGCACTCCTCATGTAACAAACCTATCGTTTCCTTACCAACATAGCTTGCAGAACAAGCTTGACAAAGAAATGTCGGTTGTTCAGAATGTAATATAGAATCAAATCTTTTACCACATTTTTTACAGTAATAACTATACTGTACATGATTTCCAACATAGGTAAGAGAGTTAGGTATATAATATGGGCTTTTTAAAAACTCTGCTTCCAACTTTTTTAATTTTTCATTACGTCTTGTTTCTTTTGTCTTAATTTCATTACAATCACAAAATGGTATTTTTTGAAACATTTTTCTTTCCCCATATACATTATAATTACTTTTAAAAGAACTTATATCTTTTAATTCAGTCTTATGACATATCTTACATTCCAATAAATAATATGGATTAAATGAATTACTGTCTAAAGCCGTATTTACAATATCTTTTATACAGTATTCATAGAAAATATAAAAATCGATCAACTTTATAAAAACTCCCTTTCACTGAATCCCTACTTCATAGTTTAATCCATAAAAAGGGAGTATTTTTGTTACATTGAAAAAGCCCTCTAATATAAAAAAGGGCTATATAACTCTCTTTATTTGATTTTTATTATGACATGCTAATTCCTAAACCAGAAATACCTGCCATATCACCTGCTGCTAATGTCCAGGAACTACCATTCCATTGATAACCATAGTATTGCTGGTATTTATATTCACCTTTCCATGAGGGTTCATTCACAGCAGTTGCAGTTGAGCATACTGTAATATAATGTTCTTCTTGTGCGGTTGTTGCTGTTCCAGAACCGTCACCATTGGCTTTGCATGGGTATACATATTGCAAATTGGCATCTATTTGCTCGTCTGTTAGACCCGAAGCTCTACCTATACTTACATAATTGTTGATTGAATCATAATAATCTTCGCCGGGGCTTGGCATATTGCTTGTAGAAAAGCCTAAATCTGTTGCATTATATATACCTATTGCCGCCAAAGCTGGATCACTTGATACTACTTCTGTAGGTGTGGTGGGTGTAATTTCACTAGTACTGCCACTAGTTGTAAGATAAATATTCTTGCTGCCGTCGCTGCCTGTCTGATAGTCTACGGTTGCTCCGCAGGCTTCTGCTACTGCTCTAAAAGGAAGGTAAGTATAACCATCACCTACTATAATAGCCTGTGTTCCCTCACTGTCAATCTGACTTGCTGTTCCGTCTACTATTAACATCGTACTTCCTATAGGTACTTCGATGGTTTTTCCGCTGATTGTTAAAATAGCTACCTTATTTGTGCTGTCCCAGTCCACTGAAGCTCCTAAAAGATTGCCAAGAGCTCTTAAAGGCAATAAAGTACGGCCTTCGTCAGTAACTCTGATTGCTGTTTCATCTGCAAACTGCTCTGTCACATTTGCCCCATTTAAATAAATTCTGAAACTGCTTCCAATTTGTACATTGTCGGTTGTGTAGTTTGAGGATACATAGGATGCTGCTAATGAGCTGGCATTTGCTGCAAAGGCTGCGGTTGGTGCCATCATTCCTGTAATCATGAAAGCTGTGAGTAAGCCTGTGACGAGACTGATTGCTTTCCTCTTTTTCTTCTGTGTTGATCTTGGATCAAACTGTGGTTTTACATTTCTTTTCATTTTTTATTGCTCCTTTCTGGAAACTTGATTTATTGTTTTATTTTTACTTGTTTGTTTTATTATTGGTAATTATATTATAGCAAAATTGTTGGTTTACGGCAACCCTAAATTCTGATAAATTAGCTATCTTCATATTACCATTTAGCTGCATTAAACGATTGTGTATTTTGGGATTCATCTGATTGAATATTTCCCGCCTTTAAAATTTAACAACATATTTTTATTTTTTAGCGGACAAGATATATTTTGTACGTGAAATCGGCTGATTTGCCGGCTTTTTATTTTTTGAAAAACTTGACAAAAATTATTTTTTTGGTGTCTTTGACATCACGTTTGCTTTTGACATTGAACAACGAGAAAGTCATTCGTTTTTTTCTGCAAAATTGCCTGATGCAAAGATGGAGTTTAGCTCAAACTACATAATAAGCAATACATTCATTACCTGCAAAAGAATTAACAGTCAAAGCCGGACACTTAAAGTCCCCTGCTGTTCATAATATAGTGACCTCTCTTGTAGGGGGCAGAGAAGAGATAACAACCCACTATTGCATTGAATATGAGCCATGTCTTTCTATGCACTTTACAAAGGAATTAATAGACGCTGTTATTCCAAAGAGTTTGCCTATGCGCAGGGAGCTTCTCAACCTTTTGTTTGTAAGATATGAGCAGCTTAAGAAAATTAAAAATAGTATTCAGATTTTTAATAAAGAAAGTATTTTTAAGTTTGCCGAAACGGGAATTGTAAAGGAATTTCCCGAAGGCTATTCAAGACCCTGCACAAAAGAGGAAAGGCTTTTTATATTAAAGAGTCTGCTCTCTATGACATTATCCGATAATCATATAGTCAGAGCTATGAACCCCGTTAATCTCCATATTTCCGACTGCGTTTCACTTATAATTCAGGATGACGCAAGCATTCAGTTTACAATGTGGAACAACAGAAAAACGCCGCTGAAATATCCGGCTTTGACGGAACAGAGCATTTGCAGATATTTTCGCAATTTTATTTGCGGTCTGTTGGATACAAACTATCTTTTTTCAAAGGAAACCACTGTTTCATTTATAACAGAGGCAATAAAGCTTCTTGAAAAACAATAAATAATTAGCTTAGCCTGCTTAAGCGGACATATAAAAAAGGAAGCAAATAACCCGAGGGCTGCTTCCTTTTATTTTTATAATTTATTATAAGTTTTATAAGCTTATTCCGCTAAAACGGTTCCGTCGGCAAGGGTTATTGTGTAGCCGTTGAAATTAATTGTTCCGTCATTGTCAAGCTCCGAAATTACACAGTCTCCCGTTAAATTCCAAACAGAGGATGAGTCTATTTTAATAACAGCGTTGTCGGAAACAGCTGTTCCGCCCTGTTCGTTGTCGGTTATGTTAATTGTGCCCGTAAGAACAGACCCGTCGGCAAGCTCAAAGTCTAATGTTGAAATTGTATCAACAACTATGTCGCCCTCAAGCTCCTGACTGCTTACACTAAGCTCAGCCTGTGCGCCGTTTGCTCCGGCTGTTCCCCAGCCTCTTGAAGCACTGTTGCCTACAATTCTGAAAAGAAGTCCGTCGGAGTCTTTATTTATAATATCAACGCCTGAAAGTGTAATAACCGTATGAGTGTTTGTAATGTAGAAAACATCGCCGTTATTGCTTGTTAAAGAGCCTCCTTCCATTGTGAAAACAGATGTTCCCACCTCTGCGTCTCCCGACATTGACTGATAAATCATAACGTTGTGAACATTTTCGTCGGAGCTTGTTCCCTTTGTGTCGCTCATATTGCCGCTTACTTCGCAGTCATAAAGTGCAATTGAATTTTGACCCTCTATAACAAGTGCTTCTGAATTGTTTGCGGTAAGCTCGGCATTTGAAACGGTTATATCCGCTGTGGAGTAAACCGCCGGGGAGTTATAGCCGTTTGATGTATATGTTCCCTTTTTGACAACAACTGTTCCGCCGCCTCTGTCGGAGCGAATGGCTGCTGCGGAGCTTCCGCTTGTGTCTATTGTTAGATTGTTTGCGTAGGTTGTTCCGCCGCCTGTGGTCTGAATACCGCCGGAGTTATCAGCTGTTGTAGTAATGGTTGTGTCTGAAACGGTTACGACTGTTCCCTCGCCGTAGCTGAATACGCCGTTGCCGTTTTGGGCTGAGGAGCTTATGTTTGAATCGGTTATTGTGACATCAGCTCCGTTTGTTGCCAAAACTGCCGCATTCATACCGTAGAAGTCGCCGTCCTCAGTGTTTGATGAAGAGCCCGATGACTTGCTTACCGTAACGGCGTCAAGAGTTACTTCAGCACCGTCTATTCTCAAAGCATTTTCATCGTCACCTGTAGAGGTGTAGGTTTCGCCGCTGTAAGTGCCGTCCTCGTCGATGGTTGCGGCAGCTGTTCCCTGAGTTACCTCGCCTGAACCGCCGAAGGAGCCGCCCGGCATTCCTCCGCCCTGACCGCTTGGGGCTTCGCCTGAGGGCATCTCACCGCCCATAGTGCCCTGACCTCCTGAGGGTTCGACACTGCCGCCTATAGCAGCTATTAAAATTACACAGACCTCCGCTCTTGTAAGAGTTCCCTGAGGTCTTAAGGTGCCTGCGTCATCGCCGGAAATAATTCCCTGCGACACCAAGGCAAGAACAGCGTCCTCGGCATAAGATGAAATGTCACTGTTATCTGTAAAAGCCGAAAGGTCGCCCTCGGCTGAAACGTCAATGCCCTTATAAAGCATATATCTGTAAATAATTACCATAACCTGCTCACGGGTAAGGTTTTCGGTTGCTATAAAGCTCCAGCCGTTGTCGTCAAGTATAATAGAGTTTTCCTTTGCCCAGTCCACTGCCGCATCGTACCAGTTGCCCTCAGATGAGCTTTCGGAGGAATTTCCGTCGGCTCTGTAGAGAATGGATAAAAGCTGAGCCGCTGTGACTGTTCCCTCAGGCTGAAAGGCAGTGTCGGAAAAACCCGAAATAAGCCCTAAGCTGTAAGCCTGTGAAATGTAGGTGTAATACCATGAGCTTGAAGAAACATCTGTAAAGGGCAGAGCCGAAGAGAACTGCTCTCCGCCGCCCTCGCCCGGCTGACCGCTTGGGGCTTCTCCGCTCGGAGCCTCGCCCTCGGGCATTTCGCCCGATTCGCCGTCTGGGGCTTCGCCGTTCGGCATTTCTCTCGGCTCTCCGCCAGTCATACCGCCCGGTTCTTCTCCGTCCGGCAGATCTGGAGGAAGCTCGCTTGCTATGCCGCTTTCGTTATCATCTGCATAAACGCCTGAAAGGCTTGTAAGAGCCATTCCGGCAGCTAAAGTAATTGCCAACAATTTTCTTTTCATATATTTATTTCTCCTGTTTAAAAATTTTTTTGCTGTCATAAAAAATAATAGCTCATTTCTATTAAAAGCATACTAATCTGATATTAAAATCAGTTAAAAAACATTAAGATTGGGAGTTAATTCAGCCAACAAAAGAAATTTTTCAGTCGATATATTGCAATCTTTCTTAATAAATGATATAATAT
>JAJQFU010000038.1 GCA_021200955.1 Clostridiales bacterium
CTATAATATAGAAGAAACGGAAGTAAAAATAAAAAGATTAAAGGAGCATTTATATGCTTAAGTTAAAAAATAACAAGATAATTTTGGCTCTGCCCTTTGCCGCTGCGATATTTTTTCTTGCAGCAACGATGTTTTTAAGGGCATTCCCATTGAGATACCCAAGTCTCATATATGAATATTCCGAAAAATATTCATTAGATCCGGCGGTGGTCTGTGCAGTAATAAACACTGAAAGCCGCTTTAACGAAAACGCCGCCTCTTCAAAGGGTGCAAAGGGCTTAATGCAGCTTATGGAAGCCACTGCCGAATGGGCTGCAAGCGAAACGGACAAGGAGGACTATTCCTCAGAGCTTATAACCAACCCCGACATAAACATTGAATTGGGCTGTTGGCTTTTAAGCACCTTAATCGATAAATATAACGGAAATTTAGACACTGCCCTTTGTGCTTATAACGCAGGCAGCGGAAATGTGGACAGCTGGCTCACTTCAGGGGAAACCGCCCTTAAAGCTATCCCCTACTATGAAACAAAAGCCTATTTAACAAGGGTAAAGCGGCGAACCCTTGCCTACCGCCTTATTCTCGGCATTATCGGAGGAAAGTATGAAAGCTAAAATTTTATTTCTTCTTATTATAACCGTACTTTTCTGCAGCTGCGGAAAGGCTTCAAATGAGCAGGAGGTTCAGGACTCAACGGCAAGGCTCACTGTTTTGGATAAGGAGACAAAAAAAACAGAGGTTGAACACGAAATCACTCTTTCAATGCGTTCTCCTAAAACAATGAACCCTCTTTTAAATGAGTACACAACCGTTGACAGGGTTTTAAAGCTTATTTTCGAACCACTTTTCAATATAAGCGAGGAGCAGAGCGTTATTGCAAATTTGGCTGAAGGCTACACCTTTTCCTCTGACGGACTTACTCTGACTGTGAAGCTTAAAAGCGGCTTAAAGTGGCAGGACGGTGAGCCTATTACCGCCGCCGACATTGCCTACAGCTTAGACGTAATTCAATCCGCTTCTGATTTTTCGGTGTATAAATATGTTATTACAAATATGACAGGTTGGGACGTTTCCGACGATTTAACCCTTAACATAAGCTATGCCTCCCCCTACTCACAGGCACCCTATAACTTAGCCTTTCCCATAATTCCCAAACACCACTATCAGGGCAATTCGGACAGTGATTTTGATACGGTAGGAAGCGGCTCATATTCACTCTCCGAATATAACAATTCGGGGCTTACGCTCACCGCCGCCGAGGGAGTATACGGAAAAGCCCAAATTCCACAGGCGAAAATAATAATTTCCACAGATAAGGAAACGGACTATAACGCCTTTGCCCAGGGCTTAACGGATATTTTGGACGTCGAAAGCTCCGACTGGTTCAGCTTTTTCTCCTCTAAAGACTGCGGAAAGGCAATTTATTCCACAAACACATTTGAATATCTGGGCTTTAACAACTCAAAGGATATGTTTAAAAATCAAGCCCTTAAACAGGCGATAGCCTACTGCATAGACAGGGAACAGATTATTTCGGGTATATATATGAATAATATGGACTCCTCTCTGACTCCTGTAAACCCCACAGCCTATATGAGCAGTAAGGATACCCTTCCCTCTTATGACTATGACACAGACGAAGCCTTAAAAACACTGTGGCAGGCTTCACTTTCGCCTTATAACTTCACATTCTCCATTTTGGTCAATGATGACAACTCCGCAAGGGTTGAAACGGCTAAAATCATCGCCGAAAGCTTAAACCGAATAGGTATGAACGTAACGGTAAATTCCCGGCCCTATGAGGAATATATCGAGCTTATAAACTCAGACGAATTTGACGTATTTATAGGCGGAGCTAACCTCCGCTGCGGCTTCGACCTTCGCCCTATGCTTCTTTCATCGTCGGCATATTCGGGAACTAACTATGTAAACTTCAGCGACGCCCAAATGGACACTCTTTTAACCGCCGAAGCTGAAGCCTTAACCCCTGAAGCCCAAAAGAAGGCTTTGGGTGAAGTAGAAAGATATATTTCCCAAACCCTGCCTTTAATAGGCATAGGCTTTTCAAACGGGGCTGTTCTCACAAACCCCAACCTTAAGGGAGTGACAATTCCCTATATTTCAAACCCCTATACAAACTCCGCCGTTTGGAGCTTTGAGTAAAGGAGGAATAAAAAATGCTTAAATATAATTATTTAACGGGAACGCCTGTTTATATTGCGGAGGAGCGTTTAAACCGCCCAAACAGTACGGGGATACCCCAAAGAAAAGCGGATAAGCTTAAAAACAGCGGAGAAAACTGCCCCTTCTGCCCTCATAACGCCCATATGACGCCCCCTGTAATATATGACAACGGCGTTGTTAAGATAGTGCCTAACCTCTACCCCTTTATTTCACAAAAGGAAGGGCTGGGCTTTCATGATGTGGTTATAGACACGCCGAACCACAACGAGGCGCTAAGCGACTACACACCGAAGCATATGGAAGACCTTCTTTCCGTTCTGAAAATGCGTCAAATACAGCTTGAAGAAAAGCCGGGCATAGAATATGTTCAGGTATTCAAAAACAACGGAAGAAACGCCGGAGCAAGCCAAAGTCATTCACACTGGCAGATAGGTGCGCAAAACATAATTTCGCCGAAAATTCAATATATGTATGATAAGCTTAAGGACTATAAAGACCTTACCGGAAAAAGCTATTTCGACAGCGAAGACGCCTATATATCTGTTTGGGAAAACGCTCTTTTTAAAATCGCCATACCCACAGACAGCCTTTTTTCTTTCGAAACACATATAATAACAAAAGAGGACATTCCCTCACTTACGGAATTCAGTGAAAAACAGCTTTCACTTTTAGCGGAGATTCTTTTAAAACAGCTTTCAATATATAAAAAATATGACAGCACCCTTGACTTTAACATATGCTTTTACAGCACACCCAAAAAATATAAGCAAAACTCGGCTATGAGATTTTTTTCTCAGTTTATACCCCGAAAGGGAAATATTGCGGGCTTCGAATTTTCTACAGGCTGTTATATAAACTCTGTGACCCCCGAAGCACTGGAGAATTTAATAAAGAAGGAATTTTTATGAAAAATAAAATCTGCGTATTATACGGCGGTGCAAGTGCAGAACGAGACGTTTCTCTTTCAACGGCGGAAAACATACTTAAAAACTTAGACAGTGAAAAATATGATATTTCGAAGCTTGAAATAACAGCGGACTTAAACCCCGATTGGATAAATAAGCTTATTTCACTGTCACCCGACTTGGTTTTATCCGCTCTTCACGGAGGAATAGGCGAAAACGGAGCGGTTCAGGGGCTGCTTCAGTGTCTGTCTGTCCCCTTTACCGGCAGCGGAATTTTAGGCAGTGCCTTAAGCTTAAACAAGCATTTTTCCAAAACACTGCTTAGGTCAGCCCATGTGCCTACCCCCGACAGCATTTTGGTCAAAAGCCCCATATCGGCCGCTGAGCTTGAAGAAGCACTGTCTAAATTAGGCTTACCCGTAATAGTAAAGCCAAACTGCGGAGGCTCAAGCATAGGGGTCAAAAAATGCGAAACAAAAGAGGAAGTAAGCGGACACATAAGCTGTCTTCTCGAAAAGGGCGAAAACTGCCTTGTTGAGCAGTATATAGACGGAAAAGAGGTCTCCTGTATAATGCTTGAAACCCCGGAGGGACTGAAGCTTTTAAGCCTTATGGACGTAAACCCTCAAGGCGAAATTTATGACTACAGCGAAAAATACATATCCCCCACCCCCTTTATAAACACCTCGGAGCTGCCAAAGTTTATGTGGTCTATGATTGAGGAAATAGGCAAAAAGGCTTTTAACGCCCTTCACCTAAAGGGCTACTGTGCCGCCGATTTTATTTTAAGGGAAGAACAGGTCTGTTTGATTGAGGTGAACTCACTGCCGGGCTTTGCCCCAAACTCAATTTTGACAAATACATTAAAGTCTTTAAATATTCCTCTTTCGGACTTTTTGGACTATCTTATTGCCTTTGAGCTTAATAAAGAACTGCCCCGATTAATGTAAATTTTATGTAAAAACTTTAAGTAAAAAATACTCCTGTATTAATTTTATTTTAATGTTAATATTTTATAGTATTAACAATATTTTTTGAAACAGGAGGATAACACCTATGAAATCAATAATAAATACAATATTTACTGCGGCGGCTGTACTTGGGCTTATAGGCTGCGCCGCAGCAGCACCGGACAACAGCGTAGCCCGTGCCCCTGAGCCTCAGTCGGAACTTCAGACAGAACAGCCCCCTGAAATTCAGCCTAACGAAGCAACGGGAGACTTAAGCATTTACTGCTTTAAAATAGGCAAAGCCGACGCATTTCTCTTTCAGACGGAAAACGGCTCGGTTCTGTTAGACTGCGGAGAGGACGACGACGGCGACGAAATCGTGGAATATCTCGAGGACAACGGCATTAACAGCCTTGACTACATCATAATTTCCCACTTCGATAAGGACCACGTGGGCGGAGCAGCCGAGGTCTTAAACTCCGTTTCCGTAGGTGCGGTTATAACCCCCAACTATACGGAAACAAGCGACGAATACAAAGCCTTTATTGCCGCCCTTAAGTCAAACGGCATAACCCAAACGGCTCTTTCAGACACCTACACATTCACCCTTGACGATGTAAGCTTTGCCCTTCTGCCGCCTTTAAGCTCCGACTACTCCGAAGAAAAGGACAACAACTCCTCACTGGCTCTCAGCGTTTTTCACGGCGAAAACAGCTTTTTCTTCACGGGAGACGCTATGGACGAAAGAATTGCGGAGCTGCTTTCCTACGGAGACATAAGCCACACACTGCTTAAGATGCCCCATCACGGAATTTACTCCGACGGTCTGAAAACCCTTGTTGAAGCGGTTTCGCCCCAATACGCAATTATAACCTCGTCGGATAAAAACCCCGAGGACGAAGAAACTCTTGCACTTTTGGAAAATGAGGGTGTGGAAACCTATATCACCCGAGAAGGCGACATCTCAATTTTAAGCGATGGAAAAACAATCAGCATAAAACAATAACCCCCATATTAAAATCCCCGAAATCCCTTCGGAGCTTTTTCTTTATAAAAAATTTAACTCTCCCATTGACCCCATTGGTGAAAAGTGCTATTATTTATTATACAAAACCTATATTGAAATGAAAGAAGATAATATTTTATGAATAGGAAGGAATTTTTAAGAGGAGCTAAAAACGGAATGCCCATAGCCTTGGGTTATTTTGCGGTGTCCATTACAATAGGAATAGCCGCCGCAAATGCCGGGCTGTCTGTTTTCGAGTCGGGACTGACCAGCTGTTTATGTTTCACATCTACAGGCGAATTTGCGGGAATAGGTCTTATAGCCGCAGCAGGCTCATATCTCGAAGCAGCAATTCTTCAGCTTATAATAAATGCACGTTATTTTTTAATGTCGGCATCACTGAGCCAAAAGCTTAAGGAGGATGTTCCCTTAAGGCTGAGGCTTTTAACGGGAATGGAGGTTACGGACGAAATTTTCGGGCTTTCAATAGCGGAGGAATATCCCCTGTCGCCCTTTTACACAATCGGCATAGTTTCGGTGGCTGTTCCCGGGTGGACTTTGGGAACAGTTATAGGCGCACTTTTGGGAGGAATTTTGCCGGAGCTTTTGACCTGCGCCTTAAGCGTAAGCCTTTACGGAATGTTCATTTCAGCCTTTATTCCCCCGGCAAAAAAGGACCGCAAAATTGCAGCCCTTGTTGTGTGTTCGTTTATTACAAGCCTTGTTTTCAGCCTTGTTCCTGTGTTAAAGGAAGTGTCTGAAAGCACAAAAATAATTGTTTTAACTATTGTTCTCTCTGCTGCTTTCGCCCTTATTTTCCCCGTAAAGGAAAATGACGAAAACGAGGAACATAAGGAGTAAATTATGAAAAATACATATATTTATATTTTTGTTATGGCTGCGGCTACCTATGCAGTAAGGGTCATTCCCTTAACGCTTATACGCAAAAAAATCAAAAACAACTTTATACGTTCCTTCCTATATTATGTACCCTATGCAACACTTGCGGTTATGACATTTCCGGCGGTTCTCTCCGCCACAAACACCCCTGTTTCAGCGGCAATAGCCCTCATTGCAGGCATAGCGGCAGCCTATAAGGGCTTAAGCCTTTTTACCACCGCCGCAATTTGCTCCCTTTCGGTTCTCATAATAGAGGGCATAATGATGCTTATGTAATTACATTAGCAAAATGTCTTTTGCCGCTTATTGGGTATTAACAAGCGATTTTGCCGATAAAACGGTAGTAGATTTCAACTTTTATTTGACTGCCGTTGGTTTTATTTTAGCCGTCTAATTCGTTAATAGTGATTTTATCAATGAGTATGTTTAAAATTGCTTCATCGAGTTTTGTTATGGGAGCATAGTTTTCTATTAAGTCCGCAAAATCTTGGGCTGAGCGGCTTTGTTCGGCTTTTTGTAATAAGACCGCTTGAATTTCCGTCAAGCTCCTTTTAAGGTCGGCTTCTTCCTTTTTAAGGGCGGCAGACATTGAAGCATAACGGTTGGCGAAAATCTTGCCGAAAACCTTATCTTCATACACACTCTGAAGAATTTTGTCTATTTCGGCAAGGCGTTTTTGAATTTTTTCCTGTTCTTTTTGTGCGGCAATCTTTTTTGCTCCGTATTATTCAGCTGAAATACCGACAAGACAGCATATATATTCATTTTTGTCAGCAGTAACAAGCTCAATATTTTTGCTTATATTGTCCAAAACAATGTTGTACAAATCATTAAAGCATATTCGGTGAGAAGTGCAAAGAGTTTTTCCGTGCCTCATATAACCGCTGCATTCGTATTTTGCAGCACATTTCAATGATGATGCTTTTTTATAGGCAAGGGAGCAGCCGCAGTTTCCGCATTTAATCAAGCCTTTGAATATATTGTCGGGATTATCTGAAGGGGCTGGCTTTTTTTACACTTATGCGGTTTTGAACGGTTTCAAAATCTTCTTGCATTCTTTTATTCTGTTAAGCTGTTAAGTTTATGTCGGGACTGTAGACTTGATTAATTTTAACGCCAATTCCATTTGAGGGCTGATCCATTTGTTTTTGTTATAAAGGCAGACGGAATTGAATATTATATCATCAAGGTCTGTTTTTATGCGGATAAGGGCACCATTTTTCAATTCCTCTGTTACGGAATAATAGGGGACGATTGCCAGCCCCAAATTATTCATAACGCATTTTTTGACGGCTTCTATGCTTTGAACCTTCATATAGGGGTTCATTGAAATGTCTTTTGAGGAAAGATATTTATTCATTGCGGTTTGATAATATGCGTTTGGCTCGTTGCAGATAAGGCTGAAGGGCTTCTGCTGATGTGGCGTGGTGAAATCCAATAATTCGGGATTTACAAAGGGGGCTGCCACAAAAACTGTTGTGTATGTACCTAATCTTTCGTGAACTACTGTGTCGGGGTAAAAATCTCTGTCACAATTTATTGCTATATCTGCCCTGCCTTCTAGAATTGCCTGATTTACATCTTCGGACTGAAGAGAGTCGATTATCAGCTGCACATTGGGGGCTTCGTGCCTAAATGTACGGATAAACGTCTGCATATTATATATTAATATGGAATCGGGTATAGCCAACTTCAGCGTGCCTGAGATTTCCGACATATTTTTACCATAGCTGCGGATTTTGGCTTCTCCTTGTAAGATTATATCTATTTGGGGCAGAATGTCTTTGCCTGCCTGTGTCAGCTCCATATGTCTGCCAATTTTTTCAAACAGCTTTAAGGATAATTCTTCTTCAAGCTGCTTTATTTGAAATGTAACCGTAGACTGGGTGAAATGCAGCTTATCCGCAGCTTTTTGAAAGCTGCCCGTTTCTATAATTGTTTTAAAAGTTGTTAAATTTCTTGTATTCATTATAGCCTCTGTAATATATCGAATTTTTCGATTTTTCACATCGAAAACATTCAATTTTTTATATGATTTTTCGTGTTAATATATATTATATACGGAAACAGCCAATAAGACAAGATTCTGTTTCCGAAAAATCAAAATAATTAATGAATTAAAACGGAGGTAATTATGTATGAATTTTAAATTCAGCGATGAAGAACAAAAATTATTGAGTGTTATTCACGAATTCGGTGTAAATGAGGTTGCTCCACTGGCTGCCAAACTTGATGAGGAAGAAAGATTTCCGGAAGAAAATCGTAAAAGGTTAGCCGAAATGGGAATGATGGGCATATGCTATCCTAAGGAATACGGCGGAGGAGGGTTTTCATATGTTGCTTATATAGCTGTTATCGAAGAGCTTGCAAAGCACTGTTCAACAACATCGGTTATGCTGTCGGATCACCATTCCTTAGGTTCTTTTCCGCTGTTTGAATTCGGAACAGAGGAACAAAAGCAGAAATTTCTTGTGCCGCTGTTAAAAGGTGAGAAGTTAGGTGCCTTTGCCGTAACGGAGCCCTCGGCGGGAAGCGACTTAGGAAATCAGCAGACAACAGCTGTGGATATGGGCGATTACTGGCTGTTAAACGGCTCTAAAATATTTATAACAAACGGTTATTATGCAGATACCTATTATGTTACCGCAATGACCGACAAAAGCAAGAGAAGCAGAGGTATTTCCGGCTTCATAGTGGAAAAAGGAACTCCCGGCTTTACATTCGGAACAAAAGAAAAGAAAATGGGTATTAGAGGTTCGGCTACATATGAGCTTGTATTTCAGGACTGCAAAATTCCCAAAGAGAATTTGCTGGGCGAACTGGGAAAAGGCTTTAAAATTGCCCTTACAACCTTAGACGGCGGAAGAATAGGAGTTGCCGCACAGGCTTTGGGAATTGCCCAAACCGCAATAGACCACTGTAAAAAATATGTAACGGAGCATACAGAGGGTAGTCTGAGAATTTCGCAATATCAGTTTACACAGTTTGAACTGGCCGATATGCAGGCAAGGGTTGACGCTGCCAGACTTTTGGTATATCGAGCCGCACAGGCAAAGCAGGATCACGAGCCCTTTTCTCACTTAGCCGCAATGGGCAAGCTGTACGCCGCAGAAGCCGCCACCAATGTAACACGCCGCTGTGCTCAGCTTGCAGGCTTTGACGGCTATTCAAGAAATTATCCTTTTGAAAGATTAATGCGTGACGCCAAAATTACGGAAATATATGAAGGCACAAGCGAAGTGCAGAAAATGGTTATTTCATCTTGGATGGGAATTAAATAAATCTTATATAAAACTAAAGCCGCTCTCATACGGGGCGGCTTTAATATGGTTTGGATTTTGTTTGGGAATTACTGTTAATCTCTGCATTTTCCGCAGTCGGAACAGCCGTTGCATATAGGCTTGCTTCCGCAGCTTTCGCAGTTTTTTCGGTAACGGGGAATATATAATTCATTTTGGGGAATTGGTTCTCCAAAGCTGTCGGTCAGTTTAAAGCTTATGGACTTTCCCTGACAGCTTATTCCGGATTTATAAGCCATTTCACTTTGAATGCGTTTTGAGGGAATGTGATAGGTTTTTCCGTCTTTTATAAAAACCGTTCCCGTTTCTATGAAACAGAAGGTGACGTTGTGGTCCTCACATTCCCGGCGAAGTGTCTTAACCCAGTCATAGTTACAGGGTCTTGCTCCGTCATAGTTTTCACCGCCGCATATAACCTGTTCTATTTGACCCTCTGAAAAATATTTTTCTATGGACACAGGACCTATAAACGGGGCGCACATTATGCCCTTGTGCTTAAAGGGCAGTTCAAGAAGAAGAGGAATCCGCTCATCGGCACGTTTCTGATTTTCACAGGTTACATTGAAAAATACGTTTTCCCAGCCGTTTCCCCAGTTATTGGGCAGGCATTTTTTTACACGTTCCGGACGCTTTGTCAGCAGAAAAAATATAACATCCTTCCGTTGATAAATAATGTTCCATACTTCATCACGCCATTTGTCGGCTTCTTCTAAGAAAAAATCGGATGTCATACATACACGAATCATTTCACCGCTTTGAATTTTATATTTTCCGTCCTTATTCTTTTGCAGGGGATATGTAAAGCCAGATTTTGTTTTGTAAATTTCCGCTCCGTTTTTATTTCTCACACGGTCAAGAAAGTACATATAACAATTTCGGCAGCCCTCGCTGCATTTTACACAGCCGTGCCAAGGGTTCCATATATCGTGCATGGATGTTCCTCTTTTCCTTAATCCTTTAATTTTGAAAGCACCTCTCCTATATCGCTGCTTATACAGACTGCTTTGTGTTTTATCTCATTGGGGCAGACTGCTTCACCATAGTTTACACAGGCATAGGAATAGTTTTTGTTTTCGGCTGTCATTCGCCAAAAAGGATATTTTATTATTACAGGAGTATTATAACCCACACCAAGCTCCAAAAGCAAGACCTTCATATTTTTTCTTGTACGCAGAAAACTTGAATATCTCTCTGCCGCTCTGTGCCAGCCCTCGTCCTCTACGAATTTATCATCGGAACGAAGGTTCATTGTCATAGGTTTTCCGCAGTAAGGACAAACGGGAATAAGCTCTGAGGGTATTTTCATATTTTCCTGTTCTTTGACCATTTTGTATATTAATTCTTCATTGTCAAAGGTTTCATTGCAGCAGGGCTCGGAACACTGAAACAGTCCGTAATCTCCCTGAGTATAAAACAGTCTCTTTTTGTCAAAGCCTGCTTTTTGAAAGCAGTGGTCTACATTCGTTGTTATAACAAAATAATCCTTATTCTTAACAATGTCAAAAAGCTCGTCATAAACGGGCTTCGGAGCATTTTCATAACGGTTATAGTAGATATATCTGCTCCAGTATGCCCAGTGCTCTTCAAATGTTTTGTAGGGGTAAAACCCTCCTGTGTACATATCGTGAAAACCGTATTTTTCACCGAAATCCGAAAAGTATTTATTAAACCTTTCACCGTCATATGAAAAGCCTGCGGAAGCGGAAAGTCCGGCTCCCGCTCCTATTATAACCGCATCGGCTTCGTCTAATTTATTCTTTAAATTTTTGACCTGTACGGAAAGCTTATTAAATATTTTGTAAGTCTTTATTCCGTCCATTTTTATATTCCTCCGGTATGTTATTATAAAAGCAGGTTTCACTCAAGGGCTTTCGATTTCCTCCCAAATGTGTATTAGGCACAAAATCCTCTGACGGATAGCCTATATAGAGCATACACAGGGGCTGCCAATTTTCGGGCAGATTAAGGAGATTGCGGGCTTTTTCTTCATCAAAATAGCTTATCCATGCGCTGCCCAAATCAAGGCTTGCCGCTTCCAACATCATATGAACAGCCACAATAGCAGCGTCTGTTGCTCCGCTGCTTTTTCCGCTTTGAGGGTGAACCCAACAGGCATTTTTATCATAGCACACAAGCAGAACAAGAGGAGCGCCGTAATAAAGATTAATTTTACCGTTAGCCTTGTCATCACATTCTTTTGATAAATCAACATATTTTTGATCATATCCGAATGTGCAAAACTCCCTTACCTTTTCCAAATTTTCGGGAGTGTCCAAAACCAAAATTCTTTGGGGTTGGGCATTTACGGCAGTAGGCGACCACCGTCCGGCCTCCAATATTTTTTCTGTTTTTTCTTTCTCAACAGGACGCTGTGAAAATTTACGCACAGTCACTCTTTTTCTTGCAATATCCGTAAAATCCATTTGTGCTTCTCCTTTCGATGTTTTTCTCATATTGAATTATTCAGCAATCCTTATATGCTCCGCTGTATTCACATTCCGTCAAACGCTCTTCGGGCAAATAACAGGTATGTCTTTCGTTTTTCACCAGTTCCTTTACAAAGTCTGTTTTGGGATTTTGAAGCAGCTCTTCGGGCTCAGCATACTGCTGTATTTTTCCCTTGTCAATAACAAGCACCTTTGTGCCTAACTTTAAAGCCTCCGAAATATCATGAGTTATAAAAAGTACGGTAATGCCCGTTTGGCTGTGTATTCTCTTTAATTCCGTTTGAAGCTGTCCTCTTGTAATTTCGTCCACAGCCCCGAAAGGCTCATCCATTAAAAGAATTTCAGGAGAAGCCGCTAAGGCTCTTGCTATGCCTACTCTCTGCTGCTGACCGCCGGATAATTCGTCGGGGTATCTGTTCTTTAAATCCTCATCAAGCCCTGTTATTTTCATCCATTTGTTTACGGCTGATTTCGTTTTGGCTTTGTTTCTCTTGTTTAAAAGATTAGGCACATATGAAATGTTTTGTTCCACAGTCATATGGGGAAAGAGTACGCTTCCCTGAATAGCATAGCCTATGTTTCTCCTCAAAAGTGTTTGGTTCTTGCTTTTTATATTTTCGCCGTCTATGAAAATATCACCTTCCGTAGGCGCAATAAGTCCGTTTATCATTTTAAGGGCGGTTGTTTTTCCGCAGCCCGATGAGCCTATTATTGTAACAAAATCTCCTTTTTCGACTGTCAGATTGAAGCTATCCAAAACAACATTATTGCCGTATGCTTTTTTTATGTTTTTAAATTCTACAGCTGTACTCATTATGCTCCTTCCTTTCCTTCATTCAAAAGATTTTTGCTTTTAAGAAACTCCTCGGCAACGTCTCTTGGTTCTTTTCCCTCAGTTTCTACGGCATAATTCATTTCCGCCATATCACTGTCGGAAATTATGCCTGTCAGCTTTTCAAATATATCACTAAGCTCAGGGTGGTTTTCCAAAACCTCGCTTCTGATAATATTTCCGCAGAGGTAAGAGGGGTAAAAGCCCTTGTCGTCTTCAAGCACGGTTATGTCTGAAACGGAAAGCTGACCGTCTGTTGTAAATATTACCATAACATCTATTTTGCCTTGATTTATTGCCTGATATTTAAGACCTATGTCTAAGTCCATTGTTTCCTTAAAGTCAAAGCCGTAAGCGTCGCAAAGGGCATTATAGCCGTCCTCTCTTTCAAAGAAATCATATTCAGCCCCGAATATAAGACTGCCTGAAACGGCTCTTAAATCAGAATATGTTTTAAGATTGTATTTCTCCGCAATTTCGTTTCTTACGGCAAGTCCGTAGGTGTTGTTAAAGCCGTACATACCGACCCACTCCATAGACAGGCTGTCTTTATATTCCTGCTGCATTTCATCAAATAAATCCTCGGAATATATGCCGTCTTTTTTGAGAACCATATTCCAGGCCGTACCCGTATATTCGGGATAGAGGTCAAATTCACCGCTTTCCATAGCCGGCTGAATATTTGAGGTTCCGCCGCCTACACCCTGAACGATTTCTACATTAAGGTCTGTGTCATGTTCAATCAATATGTCAAGCATTTCTCCCAAAATATACTGTTCTGTCATAGGCTTCGTTGCAATATGTACGGTTTCCTTTTCAGATGAACCGAGTACTGCGTTTATTAAAATTACAAGACAGATTATAAGGGCTGCGGCTGCCAAAATTCTGTTTGTCTTTTTTGACTTTGCATTTCTGATTTTCATTCGCTTTTCAGCAAATCCCAGTATGAAGTCAACAACAAGGGCAAGAAGAGCAATTAAAAGGCTTCCCGCCATTGTCATTGCAGTATTGTTTGTGGTTATTCCTCTGTATATGGCAACACCTAAGCCCCCTGCTCCTATAAAGGAAGCAATACCGCCCAAGGCTATTGTCATTGTGACCATACTGCGTATTCCCGACATAATAACAGGCATAGCAAGGGGCAGCTTGATTTTAAACAGAATTTGGGCTTCCGTACTGCCCATACCCTTTGCCGCCTCCAAAAGCGCCGGCTCAACGTTTACGATTCCCGTATGTGTGTTTCTTACCATAGGCAGAAGAGCATAAACCGTAAGGGCAATTATCGCCGTTGCATTTCCCACACCCGAAAAGGGGATTAAAAAGCCCAGCATAGATATTGAGGGTATTGTATAAAGAAAATTTATAACCCCCAGTGTTGGCTTGGCGGTTTTTTGAAATTCGCTTATAATTATTCCCGTAAATCCGCCCAAAAGAACGGCAATAATAATTGCAATAAGAGAAATCTCCAAATGCTCCCACAGAAGCCCCAAAAAGAAATCCTTTCGTTCCGTTAAAATTAAAGCTGTGTCTTTTATCATTTTTGTCCTCCTCTTCTTATAATCGCCGATACAGGGCAGTTTTCAAAGCATAAGCCGCAGTGCAGACAATGCTCCTGCTGAATTTCATAAGGCATACCCTCTTTAATACACTTTTGAGGGCAAAGGCCGCTGCATTTTCCGCAGCCGACACATAAATCGGTTATTTCAAAGCCTTTCTCGGCTGTTTTCTCATTGCCGATTGAAAAAAAACGGCGGTATATGGGCTCTTTGCTCAAATCGAAAAATTCAAGCTGCCCGTTTTCGATGCAGAAGGGTTCGAGAATATATCTGCTCTCACCGGGATAAACACCCTTCATAGAGGGATTTTCTTCAAAAATGCGGTCTATCCAATATTTTTGATCTTCAAGCTTTTCCGCCTTTCCCTTAAGCCTTACAGACTGAAAATCCCTGTTCATTGTAGTAACAGCCACATAGGGGTTTGACATAAGCTGCTTATAAAAATCCTTTCCTCTTGACGTGCAGAAATAAAGCTTGCCCTTTTCAACAAGCATTACGTCTATAATGCGAACCTGTGGAAATCCATTTTCATCAACGGTTGCAAAAGCCGCTTCTTTAACCTCTCTCAATATTTGCAGACATCTTTCGGCATTCAATTCCTTCATATAATTTTTCCTCCTTTAAAATTTAAGCCTGTGAATACGGCTTTCATCGACAGTTTTTTGTACTCCCCTTGCATAATCTATTTCGGGATAACCGAAGCCAATTATCATACCTATATAGTGATTTTCGGGAATTTTAAGCATAGCTTTGATGTTCGGCATATTCTCAAGTGAATCAAGAGGAAACGTCAGCATTACAGCCCCAAGTCCTCTGGAAGCACAAAGAAGCTCAAAATATGTACCTGCAATAACAGTATCTATAACCGGTTCTCCCTGCCCTAAAGGCGCATGAGGTATCAACAGGTGGGGTGCACCGCATAAAAGCATATCGGGACGGACGGTCTTTTCCCACCGTTTCATATCCTCATAGGATTTTTTGTCAAAGCCTTTGGGATATATGCCTTCGGCGGCAAGCCTTTCAGTTTCTTTATAAAGGGCGGAGCGGAATATTTCCGTCTGCTCCTTGTCATCAGTTAAAGTAAATTCAACCAGCTGCTTATTTCCTCCGTTCGGGGCATTGGCAAGACGTGAAATCATATCATCAATTACAGCCTTGTCAACATTTTCGTCTTTATATCTGCGGCATGAATGTCTGTTTGCGATAAGAGAATTTATTACAGCCGACCCTTTTTCGCAGTCAACAGGGGCTGTACTGTTCTCAGGCTTGTGTCCCAAAACAGAAACAGCGCCTGTGGGACAGACAGCAAGACAATGTTCACACCGCAAACAGCCGTTCCAGCCAAATTCGCTGAAATCTTTGATTTCTGCTTTTTTCATCTCGTTTACAAAAATAACACCGCCGGGGCAGACCTTAACGCATTTTCCGCACCCCGTACACTTATTATAATCAACCTCAAATCCGGCATTGTTCATATCACAGCCCACCTTTTTTAGATTTAATATAATTTTACAACAGCTTAATTTTCCGCACAAGTACGCACTTTTTTATTACATAGTTACCTTTTTGTAACTGACCCCTTGCGAAATTCCGAATATTATATTATAA
>JAJQFU010000146.1 GCA_021200955.1 Clostridiales bacterium
ATCCCTGACAATTTATTACTCGACTAAGTGTAACCAATCATTGACACCCTAACAGAACAAAGTGAAAAATTGCTTGACAGGTACTTGACAGGTAATAGAAAAAGTATTATAATTAATTTGTCAAAGAGATATGACAAATGTTCACGCAAAATCAAGCACCACAAAACCCCGAAAGGTGGGACTTTCGGGGTTTCTTTTTTTGCGGAGGTTTAAGCCGCAAAATAGTTGCCGTTAATTATCTCTTTCTAACCATTTGCAAATATACCTTGAAATTACATTGGCTAAAACAGAAATAATTAAAGTTATAATATGTTCACACAAAATCGTACACCTCCAATCCGTTACCGGATTTTGGGTTGGCAACTGGAAATATTGTAGCACAAATTGTAAAAATATACAAGAGTTTGCAGACAACTTAAGAAAAAATCCTGTTTTTACCTTTATTCATTGGTTTTTAAAATTTATAATTGACAAGCTTCAATCTCTTTGGTATACTTTAGATAATTAAATATGTCCGCATTGAGGAAGAATAACGGGCTGTGAGCCTGCTCTTTAAGCGAGTCTGCGGTTGGTGAAAAGGCAGACAGAGCAGAAGGCACGTGGGCGCTTCCGAGCGGAGTTAAAAAAGTGGGTCTTTGCCAAATAGGGTGGAACCGCGGAAGCCATGTCTTTCGTCCCTATGAGTGCGAGGGCTTATTATTTTTTGTAAAAAATTTTCGGAGGTAGAAAAAATGGCAAAAACAATGGATAAGGTTGTTGCTCTTGCTAAGGCGAGAGGCTTTGTCTATGCAGGGTCGGAAATCTACGGCGGTCTTGCAAACACATGGGACTACGGTCCTTTAGGCGTAGAGCTTAAAAACAATGTTAAAAAAGCTTGGTGGAAAAAATTCGTTCAGGAAAGCCCTTACAACACAGGGGTTGACTGCGCTATTCTTATGAACCCCCAGGTTTGGGTAGCTTCAGGTCACGTAGGCGGCTTTAACGATCCCCTTATGGACTGCAAGGAATGTCACGAGCGTTTCAGAGCAGACAACATAATTGAGGACTACATCGAGAAAAACGGCTTGGACATTGCCTGTGAGGGCTGGTCAAACGAAAAGCTTAAAGCCTTTATCGATGAAAACAACATTCCCTGCCCCAGCTGCGGTGCTCAAAATTTCACAGACATCCGTCAGTTCAACCTTATGTTCAAAACCCACGCCGGAGTAACCGAGGACGAAAAGAACGTAGTTTATCTCCGTCCCGAAACAGCACAGGGCATTTTCGTAAACTTCAAAAACGTACAGCGTACCACAAGAAAGAAAATTCCTTTCGGCATAGGTCAAATAGGAAAGTCCTTCAGAAACGAAATTACCCCCGGCAACTTCACCTTCAGAACAAGAGAGTTTGAGCAAATGGAGCTTGAATTTTTCTGCGAACCGGGAACAGAGCTTGAATGGCACAAATATTGGAAGGACTTCTGCTACAACTGGCTTCTTTCTCTCGATATTAAGGAAGAAAATATTTCAATGCGTGACCACTCACAGGAGGAGCTTGCCCACTATTCAAATGCCACAACCGATATTGAATATGAATTTCCTTTCGGCAGAGGCGAGCTTTGGGGCATAGCTTCAAGAACAGACTTCGACCTTAAGGCACACCAGACATCGTCGGGCGAGGCTATGGATTATTTCGACCCCACATCAAACAAGAAATACATCCCCTACGTTATTGAGCCTTCATTAGGTGCAGACAGAGTAACCCTCGCCTTCCTTTGCGAAGCCTATGACGAGGAAACCCTTGAAAACGGCGACGTGAGAACCGTTCTTCATTTCCACCCGGCAATTGCGCCCTTTAAGGCTGCGGTTTTGCCCCTTTCTAAGAAGCTTTCCGCCGAGGCTACAGAGGTTTACGGCGAGCTTTCAAAGTACTTTGCCGTTGAATATGACGACGCTTCTTCAATAGGCAAGAGATACCGCCGTCAGGACGAAATCGGCACTCCCTTCTGCATAACCTATGACTTCGACTCTAAAGAGGACGGCTGCGTCACAATCAGAGAAAGAGACACTATGACGCAGGAAAGAATTAAAATAAGCGATTTAAAGGCATATTTGGAAGAAAAAACAGCATTCTGATATTTTTAATCTTCGGCACACCGGTCTGCATAGGTCGGTGTGCCTTACTTTTTCATTGTTTTTCACAATCAAATTTAAATATTTTGTTGCTTAAGTCTTAATTTGGGTTTATAATATAGATATAGTTCAATACATTATAGATTAAACGCAAGGGAGGTATTGTTATGAGGAAAGCTTTGTTTTTTGTTTTAACGGCTTTGTTTTCGGCGGTTTTATGGCTTTCTCCTGTTTTCGCAGAAGAGGAATACAGATATATCGACGCAGAAGAAGCCGGCTCTGAGCCTGTGCCTATTTATAAAAAGTGCAATTCCGACGGGAGTGAATATTACAGCCATACCAGCTCTCTGGCATCGAATGAAACAATGGACGGTTTTATAAGATATATGGATGACGAAAATTATACAGTCCGTGAAACAGGCTATTATATAACAGCCGACCCTTCGGGAAATTATGTTTATATAACAAATAAATACGGAAAAAAGATTATAAATGACAAATTTAAATGTATATACAATGTTTATGATTCCGGCAGTCTCAGAGTAAGATATTACGGAGCAAACGATTTTTCGGGCTTTGCCACAATTAATTCCGACCTTGAAACGGAAGTTCCTATGGGAAACTATTATTATTTAACTCTTAATACTGACCGGTTTGAAAACTATTCTGATAACAGCAAAAAATATTTCGGCATAAAAAGAGACGGCAATGGTGTTATTCAGGCTGCCTCATATAACAACTACGGTGATTTTATAATTACAAGCGGAAGTTCGCCTTTAACTATATGTTATGATAAATATATACAAGACTGCCATAAATATGCGCTTGCCGATGTTAAAGCTGCAAATGAAGCCGGAATACTTCCCAACACACTTTCATATAAGGATTTTATGCTGCCCGTAACCAAAGGCGACCTTATTTCACTTGCCGTTAATGCGGTATTGAAAAAGGAAGGTACAGATATTTTTACTTATATAAAGGAAAACAACATAAGTGTTGATTATGACAAATATTTGGATATTGTCTCTCCCGATGTTCTTGTGGCTGAAGCATTGGACCTTGTGAAGCCTGCAGAGGGAAAATATTTTTATCCCGACAAGGCTCTCACACGTCAGGAAGCAGCTTATACATTAAACCGTCTCTGTGGAATTTTCGAGGTTCCCTTAACACCATATTCCAAAACCTTTGAGGACGATAGGAAAATATCCTATGAGGTTAAAGAAGCTGTTTATAATATCAGCGGAACACCTGTTTTAAATTCATATATTATGACGCCTTATATACTTGAAAATATGTTTAAGCCCGACAAGGAATATATGCTTGAACAGGCAATAATAGCTGTTTGGAGAATAAGCAATTATGAAAGCATACAGGAAAGCGGCGAATTGGGAATATATAATAAAAAATCAATAGGCGGAGGGCTTTACGCCTTTCAAAATTCCGACGGAAGGTGGGGCGTATGGAGACAAAGCGACGAAAAGGTTATAGTCGAGCCTTTATATTTGCCCGCAGTTTCAATGTACCGCCACCCCGATAATATTTCGGATTATTATATCAACATATATGAATCATATGCAAGCAACGGTACATTTGTTTTAACAGACAAAAACAACGACTCTTCAAGCTCAAGAGACAACACATATTATATTTTCAACACCGACGGTGAGCTTATTAAAACAATTCACTACGGAACAGATGAAATAAGAAAGGATTTGGGAGACAATGACAGCGAATCAGCCTATTATGTAAGCTATGCTTCTGGGTCAAATCTTGTGTTTGCCAAAGAAAACTCAGATGTTAGGGTTATAAAAAGGCTCGTAAGCGAAATTGCCGTAACAGACTTTTCTAAGATAATGCCTTGCGGAGACGGCGAATTTACGGCTGTTGAAAACTCCACAGGCAAACGCTGTATTTTAAATCCCGACGGAACTCTTAAAAATTATACGGAAAGTGAAGATTAAAAAATTTTAAGTAAAACACATTTTAATAGGCTTGCCTTTTAGAAAGAGTTAAATGTTGAAAGGAAGGTTTTCGGAGCTAACTAAGGCTCCCCTTGAGGGGAGCTGTCAGCACAGCTGACTGAGAGGTGTGGAGCCTTGCTGTAGCATACAAAAATTAAAATTCGGTAAAATGTTTTTTATTTGACATTCAATGATATTTATGGTACTATTATCATAAATAATTTTTTATCATACCATTTAGTGTTAGGAGGATTATTTAAATGGCAAAGAAGTATGTTTATATGTTTGAAGAAGGCAACGCTAAAATGCGTGACCTTTTAGGCGGCAAGGGTGCAAACCTTGCTGAAATGGCATCAATCGGTCTTCCCGTACCTCCGGGATTTACCGTAACAACTGAGGCTTGTCTTGAATATAACAAAACAGGAAAGCTTTCAGACGAGGTTGTAGCTCAGGTAGAGGACGCACTTGCAAAGCTCGAAGCCAAAATCGGCAAGAAGCTTGGCAATGTTGAAAATCCCCTTTTGGTTTCCGTTCGTTCCGGCGCAAGAGCATCTATGCCCGGTATGATGGACACAGTACTTAACCTCGGTCTTAACGATGAGGCTGTTGAAGGTCTTGCTAAAAAGTCAAACAACGAACGTTTTGCTTACGACTCATACAGAAGATTTATAATGATGTTTGCAGACGTTGTTATAGGCGTTCCCAAGAAGTTTTTCGAGGGCTACCTTGATGAATATAAGGCTGCAAAGGGCGTTAAATATGACGTAGACCTTGACGCAGAAGACTTCAAGAAAGTTGCTGCAAAGTTTAAGGAAATTTATAAGGAAAAACAGGGCGTTGACTTCCCTCAGGAGGCTAAGGTTCAGCTTTATGAAGCTATCAAAGCCGTTTTCCGTTCATGGGACAACCCCAGAGCAAACGTTTACAGACAGATGAACGACATCCCTTATGAATGGGGTACAGCCGTAAACGTTCAGTCTATGGTATTCGGCAACACAGGCAGCAAGTCAGGTACAGGCGTTCTCTTCTCAAGAAACCCCGCTACAGGCGAAAAGGGTCTTTTCGGCGAATATCTTATTGACGCACAGGGCGAGGACGTTGTTGCCGGTGTAAGAACACCTTCAGCAATCAGCGATCTTAAGAACGAAGCAGATCCCGACCTTGCAGCTATTCACGGTCAGCTTCTTAACGTAGCAGACACACTTGAAAAGCACTATAAGGATATGCAGGATATGGAAGTAACCTTCGAAGACGGCAAGCTTTATATGCTTCAGACACGTATCGGCAAGAGAACAGCTCCCGCAGCTATTAAGATTGCCGTTGATATGGTAAACGAAGGTCTTGCAACAAAGGAAGAGGCTCTTTTGAGCGTTGACCCCAAGCAGCTTGACCAGCTTCTTCACCCCACATTCGACAAGGCAGCTTTAGCAGCAGCTAAGCCTTTGGGCAAGGGTCTTCCCGCTTCACCCGGCGCAGCAGCAGGCAAGGTTGTTTTCACAGCAGAAGACGCTAAGGCAAGAGCAGCTGAGGGTGAAAGAGTAGTTCTCGTTCGTCTTGAAACATCACCTGAGGATATTGAAGGTATGGTAGCCGCACAGGGTATCCTTACCGTAAGAGGCGGTATGACATCTCACGCAGCCGTTGTTGCAAGAGGTATGGGCGCATGCTGTGTATCGGGCTGTGAAGAAATCAAAATGGGCGACGGCTTCTTCGAATTAGGCGGTCAGAAGTTCACAGAATACAGCTACATTTCTCTCGACGGAAACACAGGCTACATCTACGGCGAAGACATCCCCACAGCAGACGCTGAAATCTCAGGCGACTTTGATACATTTATGAGCTGGGCTGACGCTACAAGAAAGCTTCAGGTAAGAACAAACGGCGATACACCCAGAGACGCTAAGACAGCTCTCAGCTTCGGTGCTCAGGGTATCGGTCTTGTAAGAACAGAGCATATGTTCTTCGAGGAAGAAAGAATCCCCAAGATGCGCTGCTTCGTACTTGCAGACTCAACAGAAGAAAGAAAAGAAGCTATCAAGGCTCTTGAAGAATATCAGAAGACAGACTTTACCGCAATTTACGAAGTAATGAAGGATCTCCCTGTAACAGTAAGACTTCTTGATCCTCCTCTTCATGAATTTTTACCCAACACAGAGGCTGAGTTCCAGGCTGTAGCTGACATTATGGGCAAGTCTGTTGCCGATCTTAAGATTAAGGCAAGAGGTCTTCACGAGCTTAACCCCATGATGGGTCACAGAGGATGCCGTCTTGCAGTAACATATCCCGAGCTTCCCGAAATGCAGACAAGAGCTATAATCGAAAGTGCTATTGCTGTTAAGAAGGCTAAGGGCTACAACATCAAGCCCGAAATTATGATTCCCCTTGTAGGCGAAATCAAAGAGCTTAACTACGTAGCTGACATAGTTAAAAAGACAGCTGACGCAATCATTGCAGAAAGCGGTATTGACATTGAATATAAAGTAGGTACTATGATCGAGATCCCCAGAGCTGCTCTTCTTGCTGACGAAATCGCCGGCACAGCTGAGTTCTTCTCATTCGGTACAAACGACTTAACTCAGATGACCTACGGTCTTTCAAGAGACGACGCAGGCAAGATCCTTGCCGACTACCTTGACAAGCACATCTACGAAGCTGACCCCACAGCACGTCTTGACCGGAACGGCGTCGGCAAGCTTATGAAGATTGCCGTTGAAGGCGGAAAGTCTGTTCGCCCCGACATCAAGTTAGGTATCTGCGGCGAGCACGGCGGCGACCCCTCATCTGTAGAGTTCTGCCATAAGATCGGTCTTACCTATGTTTCCTGCTCACCCTTCCGTGTTCCTATCGCAAGACTTGCAGCAGCACAGGCACAGATCAAATTCCCCAGATAATAAAACATTTATTTATAATCTGAAATAAAATTATCCCCTCAGACAGCTTAAAACCTTTAAGTCCGTCCGAGGGGATTTTTAGTAAGCGGTAAACCTGTTGGTTTATGCTTCTGTATATATTTATGCAAAGAAGGAAATTACAAGAGCAACTATGAAGCCTGTACAGCCTACGATTGTTTCCATAATTGTCCAGGTTTTGAGAGTTGTTTTTTCGTCCATGCCTACCAATGATTTAACAAGCCAGAAGCCCGAGTCGTTAAAGTGTGAGCAGACTGTTGCGCCGCCGGCTACGGCTGCTGTTATGCAGGCAATGTGGAGAGGTGAAAGACCGGCAACCTCCGGCATAGCGGAAACGATACCGGCTGCCATTGTCATAGCTACCATTGATGAGCCTACCGAAATTCTTACGAGTACAGCTACGATGAAGGCTACAACTACAATAGGAAGGGCTGCCGAAGCTACGGCTGAGCCTATAACATCGCCTAAGCCCGAATTTTGAAGAATGTATCTTAAAACGCCGCCGCAGGCAGTTACAAGAAGAATCATTCCCGTAGGTTCAAGAGATTTTGTCATTACCTTTTCAAGCTCTTCCTTGGAATAGCCTCTCTTGATTCCCAAAAGAAGCATAGCGGCTATTGTTGCTATAAGAAGGGCTACGAAGGGCTCGCCCACGAAATCCAAAAAGACTACTTACAGACAGAGACCTTTTACGGACTGTATGCTTACGGCTTTTAAGCCCAATATAAATTCTCTTTTTCATGAAAACACCTCCAAAATATAATAAGTAAAATGCCTGTACATAATTCGTTACTGCAATTCAATAATATATATTTCAAATATTTTCCAATTTCAGCGGAAGAGCAAACCTTGTAATTCCGAGCTCTATCCGTAAATATCCCAATTACAGCAGACAGGCAATCGGGGAAATTGGGGAGGTGAGGCTGCGAAGAACTAATTAATCAGCGATTCCTTAATAACCTTAACAGCCGAACCATATTAAAAGAGGACTTCCTCTCATACATATGAAAGGAAATCCTCTGTATTAGACTGTTATTAAAAATTATTATTTTGCCGAATAAACTGCGGTCTTTGATGAAGCCACCCAGTCTACCGAAACGCCCAAAGCTTCGCCTAAGGCTCTGAAGGGTATGTAAATACGTCCGTCCTTAATTTCAGCTTTAACGCCGTTCGCCATTTCACTCTCAACGCCGTTTATTGAGATTTTGCTGCTTCCGGCAGTAAACGAAATTACGTCCTTGCCCACCTTAATAGCGGCTGTCTTTGAAGTATTATCCCATGAAATAATGCTGCTTGTGTCGGCGTCTTCAACGTCCTCGCCCAAAATAGCCAAAGCCACAAATCTCAGGGGAACAAGGGTTGAACTGCTCTCCGCCTGAATATAGGGCGCTGCATCCATTACATATTCATTGCCGCCTATGGAAACAGTCTTGCTGCCGATTGAAACTCTTATGTCAGCCGCTGCTTCTGTTGTTGCTTCTGTTGCTTCATCTGCTTCATCAACTGCCTCGGTTGTTTCCTCGGTTTCGGCTTCTGTAGTGGTTGTTGTTCCTGCTGCGTTATATGAGCTTCCGCTGCCGCCGCCTGATGACTTCTTTACGGTTGTTGTTTCCGTTTCTTCCTCTGAGGTTGTTTCTGTTTCATCGTCGGAAGCCGCGGTTGTTGCTTCCGTTGTTGTAGGAGCAGCTGTAGTTGCTTCTGTTGTAGCAGTCTCTGTTGTGGTTGCAGCTTCTGTAGTTGCTTCTGTAGTTGCTTCCGTTGTAGCAGTAGTTGTTGTTGTGGTAGTAGTTGTGGTTGTAGTTGTGGTTGTAGTGGTTGTAGTAGTGGTTGTAGTAGTAGTTGTTGTTTCTGTGGTTGTTGTGGTTGTAGTAGTTTCAGTTGTAGTTTCGGTTGTTGTAGTTGTGGTTGTGGTTGTATCGTTGCTGCCGTCTCTGTAGGCTGTGTTTAAAGCATAAACCTCGGGATTTGTTCCCTGACCCATAATATAAACGGTCTGACCCTCCATAAGGTCTAATGTAATCTCCACAGGGCCGGTTGTTGTGGTTGTTCCGTCATAATAAGCCAGTGAAGTAAAGCCGTTTTCAACACTGCCCTCTGCAACAGCATAAAGCTTGTTTTCGGGAGCTTTTGTGGCAATTGTTACAGTACAAGCCTTTAAAGCCTTAATTGAAGAATGTATTCTCCAGTCCTTTGTTGTGCCGTCTAAGCTTAAACTTGTTTTTCCGTCAGTTGACTTAAGAGAGTTCTTATAAGAATATTCGCCGATTACTGTTTCGCTTGAGCCTTCGTTAAGGTTAAGAGCCTGTTCAGCGGTATAGGTTACATATTCGTCAGAATAAATTACAGCACTTGCTTCAACCCCCGCCGTTACGTCTCTGTCAACAACAAATGCATAGGGATTAACCTCTTCTGCTTCATTAATCAAAACAGTGCCGTTTGTTACAGTTGTTTCCAAATACAAAGGAGTATATGTTGAATCGATATAAGCAAACTCCTTTGCGTTAAGATTAACCTCTGTTGTTACATTTGTTTCCTCTGTCTGATTAACCGTGAAATTAAATGTAATAAGTGCGCCCTCGCCTGTGGAGTTTTTAATATCCATACCGGCTACTGTAAGAGTGCCTGTTCCGTCCTCCGCTGTCTCTGAATTTACAACGGCAGTACCTGTGTAAAAGCCCAAAGCATAGCCTGTATATGTAAGATAGTTTGTGTCATATGTTACATAAAGCTGAACTGTTGAAACTCCTGTGTCGCAGTTTGAAACATTAAGAGGTATTGAAATACTTTCTCCCGAAGCCCCTTTTGTGCTTCCCACTTCAATAGCTACACTGCCCTCAGCCATAACTATATTCAGTGAGGATATAATCATACACACTGTCAGCAGTATTCCTAAAATTCTTTTCATTATTTTTAACACCCTTTCTGAATTATAAAGTTCTTAAGTTTGCGGAAACAAGAAGCAGAAGAGTTGCGTCCATAGCGGTAACTTCGCCGTCATTGTTTAAATCCGCCACTATAAGCATTTCCTCTGTTGTGTCTCTCAAATTAGCCGACGAAAGAAGAATGTAGGTTGCGTCCATAGCGGTGACCTCTGTGTCGCAGTTTAAGTCGCCTACTGTATTGATTAAAACAGTGCTTCCGTTTACCTCATAGGGGTCAATTTCGCTTAAACTTGCAGAGCCTGTTATATAAGCCATTTCATTAACCGTAATTCCTGTTTCCGTAACAATATTCTTCTCTGTTGTCTTGTTTGCAGTGAAGCTTAATGAAATAAGTGTGCCGTCGCCTGTATAATTCTCTGCGCCTGCAGCGGATATAATAAGCGTGCCGGGGGTTTCGCTGTTTACAACAACGGTTCCCTTAAAAATATCCTGCGAAACGCCTGAATATGTAAGGTAGCTGCTGTCATATGTTACTGTAATATCGAAGCTTGAAAGCCCTGTTTCACAGCCTGATATAACAACAGGCACTGAAACCTCGCCCCCTGTAATAACCGAATCGGAGCTAAGCCCTACGGCAACCTCGTCATTTACTGCCTGATCGATATAAACAATAGCCACGCCCTCGGGGTAGAGAGATGTATCGTCCGCTGTTGAGCCTTCTATGCAGTAGACAGTCTGTAAATTCGTACAGGTAGAAAATGCAGAACTGCTTATATTAGCATCTGTACAGTAAATAGTAACATCTGTTAATGCAGTACAATCTTTGAATGCTCTGTTGTTAATGATTGTTACGCTGTTAGGAATAGTTATGTTTGTTAAACTTGTACAGCTCGTAAAACAATCTATAGGAATAGACTTAAGATTCTTTGAAAGAGTTATTTCTGTAAGGCTTGAGCAACCGTTGAAAACATATCCGCTCATATCAGTAACACTGTTGGGAACAACTATACTTGTTAAGCCGCTGCCAGCAAAGCAGCTCATTCCTATTGTTGTCACACTGTTGGGTATAGTTATGCTCGTTAAACTTGTACAATCAGTAAAAGCTTGAGAGCCTAAACTTGTAACGCTGTCAGGTATAGTAACATCTGAAAGACCGGAACATCCATAAAAAGCACCGGCACCGACAGATGTAACTCCATCGGGAATTACTATGCTTGACAAATTTTTACAAGCTCTGAAAATATTTTGATTAATAGTGGTAATATTATTTGAAAGTGTAATACTTTCTAAAGCAGTACAGCTCCAAAAAGCACATTCATCAATATCTGTAACACTATCGGGAATTACTACACTTTTAAGAGTAGAACAGCCGTTAAATGCCCACGAACCAATTGTAGTAACGCTGTCGGGTATAGACAATGTAGCTAATTTTGAACAGCCGTAAAATGCCTGAACGCCAATGGTTACAACACTGTCGGGAATAGTTACGCTTACTAAATCCGAGCAATAATAAAATGTTCTTTCATCAATGGTTGTTATGCTGTCGGGAATTACAACTCTCATTAATGCAGTTTGACCAAAAGCCGAAGCTCCTATACTCGTAACGCTGTTGGGGATAGTTACGCTTGCCAAGTTTCCGCACATATTAAAAGCCGAATCATCTATTGTTGTAACGCTGTTGGGTATTGAAACGCTTGTTAAAGCACAGCTCTGAAAAGCCCCTTCTTCAATAGTCACTACATTGTTGGGAATAGTTATACTCTTAAGGCTTCTGCAAGCCAAAAATGCAGCCTTGCTGATGGTTGTTATACCTATAGGTATGTTCACTTCTGTCAAAGCTCCACAGTTATAAAAAACGTATTCGCCGAGACTTGTAACACTGTCTGCAATAACCGCACTCTTTATTGATGTACACTGTGAAAAAGCATATTCGCCTATAGCAGTAACACCCTCGGGAATATTCAATTCTGTAAAAGTACTGCATTTATAAAAAGCATACTCCCCTATTGTTTTTATTCCGCCGGGAATAGTTAAGCTTGCCACCTTCTGACAATTATAAAATGTATAAGGAGCAATTTCAGTCAAGCCGGCTGAAAGTGTAAGGCTTGTCATTTTCTTACAGTCATAGAAAGCGTACTCACCTATTGAGGTTACGCTGTCGGGAATATCTATGGCGGTTAAAGCGGTACATTCATAAAATGCATAATCATCGATTGTCTTTAAGCCGCTGTTAAGAGTGACTGTAGTCAGGGCAGTACAGTTTGAAAAAACACCATAGCCGATTGATTCTACACTGCCGGGAATAGAAATTTCAGTTAAGCCTGTGCAGTAGTAAAAAGCGTAGCTGCCTATAGAGGTTACGCTTGAGGGAATTGTTACGCTTGTTAATGTTGTGCAGGCATAAAATGCGTCATTGCCTATAGAGGTTACGCTGACGCCTTCGATTGTTGACGGAATTTCAGCCGCTGTTATTGTAGCGTCTGCTGAGGTCACTGCCCCTGTAGATGAATCAAAATAAATGTTTCCCCCTGTTACGGCATAGCTGACAGAGCTTGAAAGGTCAACCTTTTCGGCAACGTGAACAGGCACTTCGCCCTCTGAGGCTTCTGAAATATCCGCCGAAAGGGCAGACTCCGATAAGGTATCGTCGGCAACAAGAGTCTCTGAAGAAATTTCGCCGCTTTCAGGCTCATTTTCAGCCGAATAAACCATACTCAGGCTTGAAGCCGTTAAAGCCGCAGCAAGAGTAATGCTCAAAATTCTTTTAAATTTCATTATTTTCCTCCTTTTTGTGACTAATAAGACAGGCTTAAGAAAGCCTCGTCCTTTTCGATTTGGCTTATACGCAGGTATCTTTTTGTAATTTCAAAGGAAGAATGGTTATAAATGCTCATAAGAAGCACAGGTTTAGCCCCGTCGGTGTAAAGCTGATAGCCGACGGTTTTTCTGAGACTGTGACAGCTGATAACGCCCTTTAAACCCAGCTCATTTGCCGCTTTTTTTAACAATTCTGTAGGCTTGGGTTCTGTGAAGGGGCTTAGACTTGTCTCTGCCCTTGAAAATGTAGCCCTCTGTGTCATCATTTTTTCTCATATAACGCTCGAAAGCCTTTTTCAACCTCTTATTTACGGCAATTCTGTTGACTTTTCCCGTCTTTTTTTCTTTAACGGTTATATAGTCGCCTACCTTTCCGTCCTTCGTCAGCACATCACTCCATTTCAAAAGCAAAATATCGCTTATTCTAAGCGCAGTAAACAAACCTGTTGCAATCAAGAGATAATTTCTCAGGCTGCAATGCTTTTCTTGGCGATAAAAATCAAGTAATTTCTTAACATCTTCTTTGTCCTTAATAGGGTCTGTGGTTCTCATAATTTTTCCTCCTAAAAAAATAATCATCTTTTGTTATTATTGTGTTGCATTGCGGATTTTCATTTTATACCATAATTATCAAAAGAAAAAGAAATTATTGACAACGGTATGTATTTTGTAGTATAATTTTTACAGATACAAATCAAGCATTAATTTTCCCTGAACTTCTCATAAGATTTTTGAAATGAATAAAATCATCAATGCAACACAATAATAACATTTGTTGACTGACGTAAAATGCCTTTTTATTCTAATATATTGTCTCATTAAAACCACTTTTGTAAAGTGTTTTTTTATTTTATTGAAAAAAAGCCGACCGCCATAAAGGCAACTCGGCTTAAAAATCCTCAATACAAAATTTTTATAAAAACAATTAAAAATATTTCAGCGCTAAAAGCCATCTCTCACCAAAAAAACGCAAGACTTTTGGTGAAAGAGGAGCTTGCTGCGATATGGCTCCCTTGAGGGGAGCTGTCGGCAGCGCCCGACTGAGAGGTGAACCCTCACTCTGTCTCAGGGCTCCCCTCAATCTGCCGTCCCTCGTGGTTCATATAATACTCCTCTCTCAATATCAGCTCGCTTATTGGCACAATTTCATATCCCTTTTCTTTAAGCCCTTTTATAATCGTGTCCAAACAGTCCGGCGTGTATTTCGTGTCATTGTGAAACAAAATTATGGAACCGCTTCCCAAATGCTTGTGTGACAACACCTGATTTATCTCTGCTTCAACCCCCTGCTCTTTCCAGTCTAAGCTGTCCACGTCCCATTGTATGCTGTAATATCCGCACTCCTTCGCGGCATTCAAAACCGTATCGTTATACTCCCCGTATGGCGGTCTGTAAAGCTCCATATCAATCCCCAAAAGCTCCTTCACCTTGTTATGTACCCCCGTAATCTCCGCCTTGTTCTGCTCCAAGCTCAGCTTGCTCCCATGGGGGTGCGTATTCGAGTGGTTTCCGATGTCGTGCCCCGCCTCATACATCTTCTTAACCTCCTCCGGATACTTGTCAACCCAGTATCCACATAGAAAAAACGTCGCCCTCACATCATTCGCCTCAAGTATCTCCAAAATCTCGTCCGTATCATCTGCTCCCCAAGGAGCAGTCAGATTAAGAAGCACCTCCCCCAAAACCGCCAAAAGCCGCAAATCTCCGCCTTTTCGGCAAGATTCACAGCTTCTGAATTTATACTATCATATACATTTAAGTTTGTCAAATTAAATTCAATATTTTAGAAATTCTTTCAATTTATAATTACATATTATAGATGTGCATACATTAGGATATACCTAGTGATGTCTATTAGGAACGCAGGAACACAGCAGTCCGGTCAACTTGACCGGGCTATTTTTACGTCCGAAAAGGTATACCTTAACGAACGCCTCAAAAAGTGCCAAAAAAGCGTTTGAAAAAGTTGGTTTTTTAAACTTTCAGAACTTTTGCCTTGCGGCAAAAGCGGCTTCGCCGTCGGACATCTTTCCGATTCCAACGAACGTGTTCGGAAATGGTTAGACCTTTCCGAACGTTTGGGAGGTGAAATTTTGGAAAGCAGAACCTACTACTATGCAAGGGTGTCAAACACAGATCAAAACCTTGACAGACAAATGAAAGCCTTCAAGGGTATGGGTGCCGATGATCGAAATATTATAACCGACAAAGCAAGCGGAAAGGACTTTGATCGGAGTGGTTATCAGGCACTGAAAACTACGATCCTCAGAAAAGGCGATACACTTGTTGTCAAGTCACTTGACAGGCTTTCAAGAAACAAAGCCGACATCAAGTCTGAACTTGAATATTTCAAAGTCAACGGCATAAGGCTTAAGATTCTTGATCTGCCCACAACCCTAATCGAACTGCCTAAAGGTCAGGATTGGATATTAGGCAACAGTTCAGCCGTGTCTTTTAATTTTAGATTTTTGCATATTTATATGCATAAAATTTGAAATTAAGACACGAGCGGAGCGCCAAGTAATGAGCTAAAAAATAGCCGCATAGCGGCGGCGTATGCGAATGGAATCCGAAAGATGTCAGACAGCGAAGCTGCTTTTCCGTAAGGAAAAGTTCTGAGCAGACGTTTAGCGAATTAGTTGGCTGAACTGTTTAATATCTTCCTCTATTGCCGAGCAGGAGAGGACAACTATCCGTCTCAGACAGAGAGAAGGCATTGGTGCGGCTAAGTGCAAAGGCAAACACTTAGGAAGAAAGGCAATTATATTTCCCGATAAATGGGAAACGTATTACTCCCTTTGGGCTGAAAGCAAGATTTCGGCTTCAGAGTTCAGAAACAAAGTACATTTAAAGAAAACCACTTTTTACAAGCCGGTGAAAAATTATAAGGAGGAAATGCAAAATGGATAAAAAGATTTTAACCTGCTG
>JAJQFU010000073.1 GCA_021200955.1 Clostridiales bacterium
TAGTTTTGAAATGTTTTTGTTATTTCAAGTGTCTACTCTAAGGGGATTATATCAGTGTACGTCCTTATACAAGCTTCTCAAAAAAATATCTGTCTTTATTGTATCACATAATTCGAATATGTCAATAGGAAATTCGTTATGAAAATTTGCACAATTTCAAATCATTTTCTTGACTTTATTTTGACAATAGTGTATAATACATATAACTTGTATTCAATGTTTGGAAACCGCACTATAATGTTTTATAACGTTTTATAAAGAGAAGCTTATATAATTATAACTGTCCGGGGAAATAATCATTTTCTGCCGGCACATACCAAAAATTGAATATCTCGGCTTAAACAGGCATCGCTTCATGCGGTGTCTGTTTTTTTGCGGCAAATCGCTTAAACAAAATTAAGGCTCAGGTTTACGCTGACATTGACCTGTGAGGGAACATCCCCCTTATATTTTTCATACAGCTCGGGGTTATTTTCCTTAAGAAGGTCTGAAAGGTTTAAGGGGTCGCAGTCCATTTTCGAAAGCTCCTCTAAAGCGGCTTGGGCTTGACCGGCAATTTTGTTTTTGAAAACGGAAAGATATTCAGAAGCCTTTGACTTAATTTCATCATCGGTGAAGTTCCACATATTTCCCTGAACCTCAATAACAGCCCCGGCACGCAGCTCTCCCTCTTCCTCATAAAAGGCATAAGACGTTTCCTTTTCCATAATTTCGGTAGAAACGGCAGGGGCTTGGCTTGTTAGTGTTCCGTTAAAGCTTTTGTCTGTAAGCCACATAAAGCCGTAGGCGGCATCCTGTTCCAAAATTCCGCAAAGCGAGCCGTTTTTCAAAACCGCTATACCCGTAAAGGTCGGTTCATCGTCAACCGCCGATAAAAGTGGAACCGCCGCCGAAACACCCTCTGAGCGTTCTTTTAAAAGGTCGAGAAGTGTCTCCTTGCTTACAAATGTTTTTTGCTCGTTTCCGCTGTCATAAAAAGAGGAAATATAAAAGCCCGTCAGCTTGTCCTCTTCAGGCTCAAGGCTCATAATTTCTTCTATATTATATGCCCCTGTTATAATAAGGTTTTTGTCTATCTGAACATTGTCCGCCAAATAGTCCGCAAGCTCCGTCATTGCGGATCTGCTTCTTAAAAGATCAGCCCCTAAAATAACGGCCTTCGTATGTCCGTAATAAATCTGCTTGGTCATATTTCGGTCGATTTTAGCCATAGCCTCTTTAAGGGTTGGGGCAGTTGACGACCTTGTTGTTCGCGTAAGGGCTTCGTCTTTATCTAATGAAGGAAGAGACACTATAATTCGATAGCCCTCGTCGGCAGACCAATCGGCGGCTATAGCTGTGGCGAAAGCCCGATCTTCAAGGTCATAAGAGCCCGAACAGCCGGATAAAAGTAAGCCCAAAACAAAAGCGGTTATTATGAGATTTATTTTTTTCAGCATCTCAATCATCCTTTTTAAATTTGATAATAAGGTTTAAAAGCAGAGGGAACACAAACATATAGGCAGTTCCGAAAAGCAGATTAAAGCAGAGGTTTGCCCGGGACAGCTCCGTTATTGAGCCGCAGGTCAGGCTTAAACCGTAAGCGGCTATAGATATAACAAGCTTTGAAAAAACAGGCTTTAAGCCCGTAAGCTCCGAAAGAAGCCCGCCGCCGAAAAAAATTGCTCCTATGGCGAAAATAACAACGCTTAAATAGAAGAAGCTCATCATAACAGCCCCCTTTCCCTGTGAAAAAACGAAAACGTCCATAATTTCAGCCCCGGGGAAGTCAAAGGAAGCCGTCAGGTCAGCCCCCAAAAGGTTTATACAGGCAAAGCAGACAATCGTTATAAGAGCAAAGGCGAAAAGCCCGGAGGAAACAGCCGCCCCCTTAAGCCTGTAGGGGTTTTTAAGGTAGGGAAACGACAGCAGAAGAAATTCGGGGCCTGTTATAAGAAGGCAGTTGTACAGGCTCCCTTTAATATATATGTTTCGTGAAAGGTTAAAATTACCGAAAATATTGTTATAGTCAGCTTTAAAAAGACATGGTATGAAAACAGCGGCAAAGGGTATAAGGACTATAAACACAAATATTTCCGAAAGCCTTGCCCTTGTTTCGTATGAAAAAAGTGCGCCGTAAAAACAGGGCAGAAGGGCAATAAGAGCCGTAAGGGGCAGACCTGCCGAAGGCAGAAGCCAAAGCTTCGCCGCTTCCGAAAAAATTCTCAGGTCGTTTGAAAGCCCGAAGGTCAGCTTTATAATAAGACCGCCGCAGAAAAACGCAGCTAAGGGCTTGCCTATAAGCCTTGTCAGAGAGTTTAAAAGGCTGCCGCTGTATAGAGAGGGAGCGAGAGAGGATATAAGAATAAGGCTTATTGTGAGAAAAACAGCAGCCCCAATAGGCAGAAGCCAGCCCATATCACCTAAATATTCTGCATTAAACTTAGGCAGAGTTATTACTGAAACACTTAATATATCCAAAAATATGAGAATTTTAAGCTGTCGGTCAGAGATTTTTCCGTTATCCGAATACATTAGCTTTTCTCCTTGTTTTTATATCTTGTTTTTTGTGAATTGTTAGAAAAAATCGGGCGTTTTTTCATAAAGCTTAAGGGCAGACGCAAAAATGTGTCCTTTATGCCCTCGTCTCCTCTTATGTCTCCCCCTGCAAAGGGGTAAAGATAGGGAATACCGAAGCTTGTAAGAGAGCTGAGGTAAATGAAAATACATACGAGAGCCGCCCAAAAACCCAAAAGTCCGAAAAATGCAGAAGCGATCATTAAGAAATATTTGCATATGCGGTAGGCGGAGCTTAACGAAAGCTGAGGAACGGCGAAGGAGCAGATCCCCGTAAGGGAAACCACTATCACCACAACAGGGCTTACAAGCCCGGCGTCAACTGCCGCCTGACCGATTATTATACCGCCCACTATGCCTAATGTTTGACCTATTGCGTCGGGCATTCTGACCCCGGCTTCTCTCAGGGCTTCAAAAGCCAGCTCCATTAAAAATATTTCAAGTACGCCGGGTATGGGAACCCCTTCCCTTGCGGAACTCATTTTCAAAAGAAGAGCCGTCGGCAGCATTGAAGGGTTAAAAAGTGCGAAGCAGATATAGAGAGAGGGCAGCGTCAGAGCCAAAACCGAAGCGGCGTAGCGAATAAGACGGGTGAAGCTTGCTATAAGATAGTTTTGATAATAGTCCTCGCTTGCCTGATAGAAGCAAGCCAAAACCGCCGGAAGAATTATTACAAAGGGGGACGTGTCGCAGACTATAACAATTCTTCCCTCTAAAATTTCAGCCGCCGCCTTGTCGGGACGCTCCGTCAGCTGAAAGGACGGAAAGGGGCTCAACTTGTTTTTTGACATAAGCTGAGCCAAGTAGCTTGAGTCAATAATTGCGTCTATATCTATAGCCTTAAGCCGCTTTTCAGCTTCCGAAAGTATTTCGGGGCGGACGACGTCCGAGAGATAAACAAGCCCTACGTCGGTTTTGCTCCGTCTGCCTATCTGCATTTGTTTAATTTTAAGGTGTGTGTCTCTTATTCGTCTGCGGATTAAGGCAGTGTTGTCTCGGAAGTTTTCGCAAAAGGCTTCTTTGGGGCCGTTTATGCCCCCTTCTGTGTCGGGCTTTTCTATTCCCCTTTTGGGAAAATGCTTTGAGGCTATAATTACCGCCTTTGAAAAGCCGTCTATAAGCAGAAGGGTTTCCCCCGACATAACTGCGTCGGCGCATTTTTCGAAATGCTCCTGAAAAGACAGGTCGGCGGTGGTTATACCTCCGTTTATAAGAGCCTCTGTCAGGTTTTCGAAATTTGAGGGAGGGGCTTTTCTTATTTCAAGCATAAGCGTGTCTAAAATACGCCCTTCTATTAAGTCTCTGTCATTCATACCGTCAAAATAAAGCACATATATTGAGGTAGAGCTTACGGGGATTTTTCGGCTGACCAAATCTCCGCAGTCTTTAAACATATCTTCAAAAATTTTTATGTTTTTGTCTATTTCATTAAACAAAGCTATCACCTTTTTGAAGTTTTTCCTGTTTTTGATAAAATATACTTATAATATAAATATTTTTGAAAACAGTGCAAAAACAGAAAGTATATACGGAAAAATCACAAAAACAAGATGAATAAGCAGTTTTTATCGAAAGCCGTTTCACAATTTTTAATAATTATACATCTTGCAAATTAATAAATTTGTGGGATAATAAAAAAGAAATATCGGAAGATTAAAACATTATTCAAGTTTTATTAGCTTTTAAGGTTAAAGCAATTTTTAAGTTTTAATCTGTTTCTAAGGTATTTCTAAAATAATTTATGTAAACTAAAATAGCTGCGGAGCGCATCTGAAAGAAGATTAGGCTTAGCCTAAGTTTATAAATCTTTTTTCAAATGCGGTTTTGCGGCAATATAGTCTTTCTTAAGGAGGAGCAATATGAAAAAGTATTATAAGGCAGCAGCTCTTTGTATAGCAGCAGTAATGGCTGTGGGCTGCGGAGGAAGCAGTGACGGCGGAGATATGGCAGGGGGTCCCGGCGGAATGGGTATGGAACAACAGGTTTCAGCTACATCGGTTTATGCCGAAAACCCCACAACCGGTACTATCAAAAACCAGTATACATACAGCGGTACTATTCAGCCTAACGAAGAGGTAACCGTTACATCCACAGTCAGCGGAAAGGTAGCCAGCGTCAACTACGGCGTAGGCGACTATGTTCAGGCAGGGGCTGTTCTCTTCCAAATGGATACGGAAAGCCTTCAGAACTCCGTTAAGTCCGCTCAGGCAAGCCTTGCTACGGCTCAGACCAACTTAAAGCAGGTAACAGGCGGCACAACCCAAAGCTCAATCAACAGTGCAAAGAACTCTATTACTTCAGCGGAAAATTCTGTTGCAAATGCAGAAACAAGCCTTAACACAGCCCAGACAAATCTTGACAAGGCTCAAAGCGACTATGACCTCTATAAGCAGCTTTATGACGCAGGGGGCATAGCTTCAGAAACACTTACAACATATGAAAACGCTCTTAAAACAGCACAGGATAACTACAACACAGCCCAGACATCATTAAAGAGCGCACAGGAAGCCTTGGAGCTTGCCCAGTCAAGCTATGACATTTTGGTTAATCAGACCATAGGCGAAAATCAGGAAACTGCCGAAAACTCAGTAACTTCTGCCCAGATTGCTCTTGAAGCAGCTCAGAAGAATTTAAGAGACGCAACTGTTACAAGCCCAATTTCAGGCACAGTTCTTGAATGCAACGTAACAGCCGGAGCAACCCTTTCAAGCTCAACACCCTTTGTTATTATAGACCAAAGCACAGTTGACGTAGAGGTTAATGTTTCGGAGCAGATCATATCCGTTCTTTCAGTAGGCAGCGAGGCTGAAATTACCGTTTCAACTCTGGGCAGCGAAACCTTCACAGGCAACGTAACGGAGATTGCTCCCGGTGCTAACTCAGACGGAACATATACCGTTAAGCTGAATATTCCCAATCCCGACGGAACACTTAAATCAGGTATGAGTGCAAAGGTTGCCTTCAATAAGGAAATTTCTACAGACGCACTTGTAGTTCCCAGAGACAGTGTATTGAATGATGACGATGAATATTATGTATTCGTAGTAGCCGATGACAACACAGCGGAAAGAAGAGTTGTTGAAGTAGGCGTAGACGGCGGTACGGAAATCGAAATTGCAAGCGGTGTAGACGCAGACGAGCTTGTTGTTACAAAGGGTCAGACTTACCTTGTTGACGGAAGCTTATTAAATGTAGTACAAATAAACGGCGTGGTTGTTGAAGACGATGAAGAGGAGACAGCACCTGCAGACGAAGCAGCCCCTGCAAACAAATAACAGCCCGGAGAGGAGACAACTAAATAATGATAAAAACCGCAATTAAACGACCGGTTACGGTATGTATGCTTGTTATAGCCGTTCTTGTAATAGGCTTTGCGGCATATATGACCCTTGACCTTGCTTATATGCCCAGCACCAGTGCACCCTATGCAATGGTTATGGTGTCATATGATGATGCAGGTCCCGAAGAAGTTTTGGAGCTTGTAACAAAACCCTTGGAGGAACAGCTTTCCACAATTACAGGCGTTGAATCCGTTACGTCAACGTCGTCTGACGGCAGTGCAAGAGTTATGCTTGAATTTACGTCAGACACAGACCTTGACGACGCAGTAAACGACATCAGAGACAAGCTTGAAAGAGTAAGACTTCCGGATGACGCTGACGATCCTTCCATTATGAAAATGGAAATGAACTCCGACTCCTTTAACGTAGGTATTACATCAACCACAATGGACGTTGCTTCACTTTATACCTATGTTGATGACAACATTCTTACATATTTCGAAAGAATAGAGGGTGTAGCCTCAGTTGAAATCATGGGCGGTATCGACACCGAAATTCAGGTTGTTATCGACCCGGAAAAGGCTGCTATGTACGGCATATCCCTTTCTACAATATCCTCTTCGCTTTCAGCCGAAAACCAAAATATTTCAGCCGGTACTCTTAAACAGGGTACTCAGGATATGACCCTGAGAGTGGCAGGTCAGTTTGATTCAATAGAGGATGTTAAAAACATTTATATAACCACTTCTGAGGGCAACGGTCTCCTTCTTAAGGATATTGCCACATCTATCGAAGAGGTTCAGCTTGACCAGGAGAGAATTTCTCTTATAAACGGAACAGAGGGTATTAACGTAAGTATTTCACTTGCTTCCGACGGCAACATCGTAAACGTTTCTGACAGCGTAAATGAAACAATCGAACAGCTTGAAGCATCAGAGCCTAACCTTGACTTCCTTATGCTTTCAACAACAGCTGACTACATTAAGAGATCTATCAACAACGTAGTAGAGACAGCCTTCCAGGCAGCTATTATAGCCGTTATCGTTCTTCTTATTTTCCTTCAGAACTGGAAGAGTGCATTGATTATAGGTATTTCAATCCCCACATCAATTATGGCAACCTTCGGCGCTATGTATTTAAGAGGAATGACAATGAACATCATTTCCATGGGCGGTGTCGTTATATCAATAGGTATGCTGGTTGATAACTCGGTAGTTGTACTTGAAAATATTTCAAACTGGCGGGCAAAGGGCTATTCAACCTTTGAGTCTGCTTATCAGGGCACAAAAGAGGTTGCTATGGCGGTATTCGCTTCAACCTTAACCACAATAGCCGTTTTCGCTCCCTTCCTTTTCTGGGACAGCACAATGGGCACTATGCTTATGGAAATAGCTTATACAGTCTGCGTAGCTCTTGCGGCTTCTTATGTGGTTTCTATTACATTCGTTCCCACAGCCTGTGCTTTGCTTATGGCTAATGAGGACAGACCCAGAATAAGACCTAAGAGAAGAACCTTCCTTAATACAATAGGCGATTTTGTAAACCGCTGTCTTGAAAGACTTGACGCAGTTTACAGCAGATTTTTGGGGCTTTGCCTCCGCCACAGAATTATAACCGTTATCGTGGTAGTTGTGCTTTTCGTTTTGACACTTTCCACAGCGGGAAGTCTGGGTATGAACCTTATGTCAAGCTCAGACGAAGGCTCAATCTCCGTTTCGGCTGATGTTCCGGATGGATATGACTTTGACTATTCATATGACATAATGATGGAAATGATTGACTGCATAGGCGAAATTCCCGAGGTTGAGTCATCAAACGCTCAGGTAAGCTCAAACAGAGTAAGCATAAGCTATAACCTTGTTTCATCTGACGAAAGAGACAGAAGCGACGAAGATATTTCGGCTTATATCGAAGAAAAGGTTAAGAATATTGCCGGTGCGGATATAAGCGTTTCCGAAGGGTCTATGGCTATGGGTTCATTCGGCGGAAGCGGCTTCACTCTTGAAATTGCAGGTGAAGACACAGACACTTTAAGAGAAATAAGCGACGACCTTGTTGAAAAATTTGAAGAAATTGACGGAGCTAAGGATATTGAAAGCTCTCTTGACTCTTCACAGCTTCAGGTAGATATAGTTGTAGACAGAGCAAAGGCTGCTTCATACGGCATAAGCTCATCTAACATAGCTTCAGCCGTTAGCCTTGCAAACTCAGGCACTACAGGCACAACCCTTAAGGTTGACGGAACTGAAACAGACGTAACTGTTATGTACCCCGAGGACGAGGTTGAATATGTAAAGGACTTGTATTCAATGACCATAACCACCTCATCGGGTACTGAAATTCCTCTTACAGAGGTAGCTGACATCGTAGAAAGCGAAACAGCCCAGTCTATTTCAAGAGAAGACCAGGTAACATATATAAGTATTACAGGTGAAATCGACGGACAGGACACAAGCTCAACACAGGCTCTTATTGAGGATAAGCTTGACGAATACGTTTTCCCCGACGGATATTCTTATTCATTCGGCGGTATGGGCGAAATGATGCAGGAGACCTTCAACGCTTTGTATATAATCATAGCAGTTGCTATACTTCTTGTATTCATAGTTATGGCTTCACAGTTTGAGTCACTTGTTCAGCCCTTCATAATTATGTTCTCAATGCCTCTTGCCATTACCGGCGGTTTGTTCGGCTTGTTTATTACAAATATGGAGCTTACAGCCTTCGGTCTTATAGGCTTCCTTATGCTGGTAGGTATGGTCGTAAACAACGGTATCGTTCTTGTAGACTATGCTAACCAAAGACGTTTGGAACACGGTATGACCTGTTATGAGGCTCTTGTTGAAGCAGGACGCTCGAGACTGAGACCTATTCTTATGACAACACTTACTACAGTCTGCGGTATGATTCCCATGGCTTTGGCTCTTTCCGAAGGTATGGAAACACAGCAGGCAATGGGTGTAGTAATTATATTCGGTCTTTCAATAGGTACTCTTGTAACCCTCGTGTTCATACCCGTTCTTTATTCACTGATTAACAGCATTTCGGGCAGAGTAAGGAAGATAACTGCTAAGACATCACCCTATGCAGACGCTATGGAAGACAAATATTCAAGAGCATTAAAGGCATTTAAAGAAAAACAACAGCAAAATCTTTGAAAGAAGGAGGAGATAGGAAATGAAAAAGAATAAATTAATAACTGCGGCGCTTATAACAGCAATTGCGACGGGCAGTGTTACGGCAAATGTATATGCAGGAAGAAGCTATTCATTAAGCCAAAACGCATCAGTCTCAACAACAACCAAAATAGGGACGGGGTCTTCCCCCTCCCTTGCGGAAGGCGAGGCTATGACCGTTGACGCGGCAGTGGCAAGGGCTATTGAAAGAAGCACAACAATTAAAACCTATGAGGACAACATCGAAATAACAGAGGATAACTTAGACGATGTAAGAGTTGACAGACTTGACGCTACAGAGTGGAATGAAGTAAATTCATACGCCATAAGCTATAAACAGCTTGAGCTTCAAAAGGAAGATTATAAGGATAAAATCGAGGTTGAAAAGCAGTCTATAAGATATAATATCGAAAACTATTTTTCAACTATCCTCTATATGCAGGACTACCTTGCTATTTATGATGAGATTTTAGACGTTGCCGCAAGAAGCCTTGAAGTAACCAAAAAGCAATATGAGTTAGGCATGATAAGCCAAAATGAATATGACCAGGCTGTGAATGAATATAACGAGCAGGTAACCTCAAAAACCACAGCTGAAAATTCCATCAGCTCCGCTTATACGGCTCTTAACACACTTCTTGATTATAACGTAGCGGCTACCTACCCCGTAACCCTTGACGATGAAGAAACAGGGGAAAGCATTGTGGTTTATGAGCCTGTTGACAAAACAACTCTTGCTACGGCAGTTGCCTTGGCTACGTCTTCAAGCAATATCACTATAAAGTCTCTTGAAAGAAATGTTGAAATAGCTCAATATACTGTTGATACCTATTCAAACCTTTATTCAAATGACAGCGAGATTGAGAAAACAGCGGCTCTTTATACTGCTACAAGCTCATTAAACAACACAAAATTAAGCTATGAAGCGTCTGTTAAGACACTTTATCAGAACATTTTGGAAAATGAATACAGCTATAACGACCTTAACAATCAGCTGACCACTCTTCAAAACACAATGTCAATTTATGAAAAGCAGTATGAGCTGGGTCAGATAACAGAGCTTGCCCTTGACTCATATAAGCTTGAAGAAAAACAGCTTGTTCTGTCAATTCAGGATACTGTAAACTCACATTATTTCTATATGCAGCAATACGAAAATCCCAATCTTCTTTAAGATTAAGATAATTTGAATTTTTCGGAGAGGCTCGCACACGGCTTGGGAGCTTTGTGTGAGCCTTTTCTTTTAACAAACGAGACAAAACGAGGTGAATTTGATGGAGAGAAAATATACTATTCTTGTGGCAGACGATGAGGCTGAAATAAGAGAGGTTTTGAGAGTTCTTCTTGAAAGCGAAGGATATAACGTAATAGAAGCGGTAAACGGAGACGACGCCGTAAACAAAATCGACGAGAGCATTTCCCTTATTATTTTAGACGTTATGATGCCTGTTAAAGACGGGCTTAAGGCCTGCGCCGAAATAAGAGAAAAAACTATGGCGCCCATATTGTTTTTAACGGCTAAAACAGAGGATTCCGACAAGACTATGGGCTTCTGCTTAGGCGGAGACGATTATATGGTTAAACCCTTTTCCTTCACCGAAATCGTGGCAAGGGTTAAATCTCTTCTTCGCAGATATTATATTTACCGCAACAGCGAAGAAGAAGAGGGAAAGGTTATTAAAATAGGCGATCTTGTTATTGATACCGACAAAAATTCCGTTACCGTCGGGGGAAACGAGGTTATTTTAACTGATATTGAATATAACATTTTGCTGCTGCTTGCTTCGCACAGAAAGAAAATTTTCACAAACGAAAATATTTATGAATCCGTTTGGAATGAAATGTATGTATATTCCGCAAGCAACACAGTGACCGTTCATATAAGAAAGCTGCGCTCTAAAATAGAGAAGGATCCGCAGAACCCTAAGTATATAAAGACTGTTTGGGGAAGAGGTTATAGGATTGAATAAAAAATTCGGGAAGGCTTCAAAAGCCAAAAAGAAAAAAGCAATAAGCGGCAGCAGCGATATAAACAGACGGTTTTTGTTTGCCAATGTTTTCGCCGTGCTTTGCGCAATAGTTTTGTTTATATTTTTGCTTCTTATTGAAAACAGGGTCATAGGCAAAAGATATACAGGACAGGACTTTGTTCTTGAGACTACTCTTCAGGAGGTTGAACAGCTTCAAAAATATATTTTTGAAAATGATTTGACTACCAAGGATATGGACGAAATCGATCAGTGGGTTTTTAACAGAAGAAACGTATTTCTTATTATCTATGATGGCGGAAGAGTTATTTATGACTCTACCTACGGGTCGGAGGAGCCTCGTGAAACAAGCGGAGAAAATGAAAATGACATTATTCTGCCTACACGCTATCACCCTAAGTATTCACTTGAATTTTCAGACAAAACCGTAAGCTGCGACTTTGTGACCTTTTTGAATATGAGGGCAAGGTTTATTTACGGAACGTTTCAGTTTGCCATATGCTGTCTTTTGGTACTTGCCATAGTTATATTTAATTTCTATAAAATAACAAGCTATTATAAAACCCTTGAAGAGGACGCCCGAAAAATCGAAGGCGGCGACCTTAACCACAAAATCACAATAAAGGGTCACAGCAGACTTTCAGCCTTGGCTGACGCTATGGAGCGAATGAGGGTTTCTATAATAGAGAGACACGAAAAGGAAAAGGAGCTTATAGAGTCAAGCCACAATTTGGTCAGGTCAATGTCTCACGATTTGAGAACCCCCTTGACAATTCTTATTGGCTATTTGGAGATTTTGTCAGGCAAGAAATATAAAGACGAGGAAACAAGAGATATTTATATAGATAAGTGCAAGGACAAGGCTTATCAGATTAAATATCTTTCGGACAGGCTCTTTGAATATTTTTTGGCGTTTTCAACGGAGGAGGACACCCTTCATCCCCTGATTTACGAAAAAAATGTTTTCAGCCAGCTTATTGAGGACTACGTTTTTACCCTTAACGAAAAGGAATTTGACCTGAATTATTCGCCTGATCAAGGCAACAACTATTTTATATCGATGGATATTCAGCTTATGAGACGTGTTATGGACAATGTTTTCTCAAACATTACAAAATACGGAGACAAGGAAAAGCCTGTTGACATAAGCGTATCAAACAACGGAGAGGAGCTTGTTTTCAGCTTCAGCAACTACCGCAGAAAGAATTTAGCCGAGGTTGAAAGCACGAATATAGGTCTTTCAGTCAGCGAAAAAATAATCTCTATGCATAAGGGCAGTCTTGAGATTAAAAAGGGCAGCGAAACCTTTAAAATAACGGTTAAGCTGCCGATAGCGGAAACCCGCAGTGAATTAGAGAATAAAGAACTCAAAGAGAAGGGGCGGTAATTTTATCAGCTTCATAAAGCTCAAACAATCTTTCTTTTAAAGGTTGGTTTGGGCTTTTCTTTAATTCAGGGTCATCTTCATAGAGAATTTGAGCGGCGTTTTGGGCTTCCTTCAAAATTTCACCGTCCTTATAGAGATTGGCTATTTTTAGGGGAGGAAGTCCGTGCTGAAGAGTGCCGAAAAAGTCCCCCGGACCTCTTAAGGTTAAATCCTTTTCCGAAAGCTCAAAGCCGTCAGCGGTTTTAGTCATAGTTTTAAGGCGTTCCTTTGAGGGGGCGCTTTTTGTGTCGCTGACCAAAATACAGTATGACTTATATTCACCTCTGCCCACTCTGCCCCTTAGCTGATGAAGCTGTGAAAGACCGAACCTGTCGGCATCCTCTATAAGCATAACGGAGGCATTGGGCACGTTTATGCCTACTTCTATGACTGTTGTGGCTATGAGAATGTCGATTTTCCCCTCAGCAAAGTCGTTCATAGTCTGCTGTTTTTCCTCAGGCTTCATTTTTCCGTGAACAAAGGCTTTCCGAACATCTTTTAAACAGGTGTCATCAAGGCTTTTGATATATGAGTTTACGGCTTTAAGGTTTGATTTTTCGTTTTCTTCTATAGCTGCGCAGACAATATAAGCCTGTCTGCCCTCTTTAATTTGGTTTAAAATAAAGCCGTAAAACCTCTGTCTGTAGGCTGATGTAACGTAAAATGTGTCTGTCTTGGCTCTGCCCGAGGGCATTGTGGTTATAGTGGAAATATCCAAATCACCGTATAAAATCAGCCCCAGTGTTCGGGGAATAGGTGTGGCGGACATAACAAGTGTATGGGGGTTTTTGCCCTTGGCGGTTAAAAGTCTGCGCTGATTTACGCCGAAGCGGTGCTGTTCGTCTGTTATAACAAGCCCCAGTTCCTTAAACTCAACCCCCTTTTGAATAAGGGCGTGAGTGCCTATTATAATATCCGCTTCACCTGATTTTATCATATTTTTTATTTCACGCTTTTCCTTGGCGGGCAAAGAGCCTTTAAGAAGAACCGTCTTTATACCCAGTCTTTCGAAAAGAGGGGCAAAGGTCTGATAGTGCTGGGTTGCCAAAACGTCTGTGGGTGCCATTACCGCACTTTGCGCGCCGTTTATATATGACAGATAACAGGCTATTTCCGCAATGGCTGTTTTGCCTGAGCCTACATCTCCCTGAACAAGGCGGTTCATAGGGCTTGAAGAGGATAAGTCCTCAATAATTTCGTCTATGACCTTCTGCTGACCCTGTGTGAGCTTAAAGGGCAGAGTCTCGGTTATTCTGTCCGTTTCGAAAAATGTATAGGGTATTCCGCAGTTTTCCTTTTTAATTTCGCCCCTTATGGTTAAAAGTCTTAACCTCAGTAAAAAAAGCTCATCAAAAACAAGCCTTCTTCGTGCCTGAAAGAAGGCTTCGTCGCTTTCTGGAAAGTGTATGTTTTTAAGATCGTAAATTCGGCTGCACAGACCGTTCCCCTCTAAAACACTTTGGGGCATATATTCATTAATCTGAGGTTCAAGCTCCGTCAGAGTGTCATAAATAAGCCTGCGCAAAAGCTTTTGGTTTAGGTTTTTGGTCAGGTGATATTTGGGAACAATCCGCCCTGTGTTTATGCTGCCCTCTTCTTTAACCGCTTCAAAATCGGGGGATGTAAATGTCAGGCGGTTTTGATAAATTTCAGCCTTTCCCGTAATCAAATATTCATCTTTGGGCTTAAGCGTGTTTTTAAGATAGGGCTGATTAAACCAAATTACACAGGCTTCACCTGTTTCGTCATAAACGGCAGCCCTTACTATGCGGAGCCTTCCCCTTATGAAGACCTCGGGCTTTGACTTTATTCTTACCTTTACGATAGCTTCTTCCCCTGCGGTTACGTCCTTCAAGGCGGAGAATTTGCTCCTGTTGGTATAGTCACGGGGAACATACTCCATAAGGTCGAAAACAGTGTAAATTCCTACCTTGTTCAGAAGCTCAGTTCTCTTTTTGCCTACGTTTTTAAGAGTGCTTATTTCTGATGTAATTTCCATCTTATCACCGGATTATTCCATACTTATTCCTTCGATATATACTTTGACGTCTGCAACCTTAACCCCTGTCATTTCCAAAACCTTAGCCTTAACCGCTTCGATAATGTTGTCGCCCACCGACTGAATTGAAGCGCCGTAGTTCACTATAATGTGAACATCGATGTATAAGGAATTGTCGGCGATTTTAAGGTCAATTCCCTTAAAAAGCTCATCTGCCGATAAAATTTCGGCTTTGTCCTTTTTGCCGTTTTTGTCTGCAAGCCCTGCCACTGCATAACAGCCTGCGGCAGTTAAAGCTGCTTCCTGCTTAATTATATCATTGCTTATTGAAATTGTGCCTAAGCTGTTCATTATTTTAATTGCCATTTTGGTTTCTCCTCTCAAGTTATTAAGCTTATTATACACTGTAAACAAAGCTTTTTCAATGGTTAGTTTTTCGTGAAGAAGCAGTTTCATAAAAATGGAAATTGCCCCACCTCTCAGCTTCACTACGTTCAGCAGCTCCCCTCAAGGGGAGCCTTATCATTCCGTCAGTCGGTTGGCATGGGTGTGGACAAATAGCTCAGATTGTGGTATAATATAGCTATGAGAAAAACAAAGGAAATAGAGGGACGCAAGTGCCCTCACTGCGGAAAAACTGAAAATCAAGTGAACGCAGGAAAAAATCGTTCGGGGACTCAG
>JAJQFU010000147.1 GCA_021200955.1 Clostridiales bacterium
AAATGGCTGAGATAAGAAGCATTAAAGACATTGACAGGGTTAAAGCGTTAAAGGAAATCAACGAAAAACAAAGAACGGCGGCTGATATTTACTTAAAATGCGGAAACAGCAGACAGGCTCTTTTGGAAGCAGGATACTCGCCTAAAACAGTTGAAAAGAGCCGCTTTCGCAGAGAGTTTTTTCAGAGAAGCTATATAAGGGCATATATGGAAGAAAAGCTTAGAAACGAGGGGAAAGTAGCCGGGCAAAGAGAGGTAATGGAGTATCTGACGGAGCTTTTAAGAGGAGACATTACGGAAGAAATTGTTGTGGACAAGCAAATGGTAAGCCGTCTGCCTTTAGTAAAGGACAGAAGCAAGGCGGCGGAGCTTTTGGGCAGACATTACGGAATGTACAGCCGAAAAGAGGAAAAAGAAGCCCAAAACAAAGCCATAGAGCTGAAGGTTGATGTAGATGAATAGGCTTTTGTTCAGTGAGCTTATAGGCAAAGGATATAAGGAATTTTGGTTTTTTAAGGGAAGATACAGGGTTGTAAAGGGCAGCCGCGGCAGCAAAAAAAGCAAAACGGCGGCTCTGTGGTTTATTTTTAATATGATGTTATATAAGGGAGCAAATCTTTTGGTTGTGAGAAAGACATACCGAACGCTTAAGGACAGCTGCTTTGCGGAGCTTAAGTGGGCGGTTTCCAGGCTTGGGGCTGATGAGGAGTGGTCGGCTAAGGCGAGCCCTTTGGAGATGACATATTTGCCTACGGGTCAGAAAATTTTTTTCAGAGGGCTTGACGACCCCTTAAAGGTGACCTCTATTGCAGCTGAAAACGGAAGTCTTTGTTGGATGTGGATTGAAGAAGCTTATGAAATAAGCGATGAAAAGGATTTTAACATACTTGACGAAAGCATAAGAGGTCAGGTTGGTGAAGGGCTGTTTAAGCAGATTACTCTGACCTTTAATCCATGGAATGAAAGACACTGGCTTAAGAAACGTTTTTTTGACGTTTCCGATCCCGAAATACTTGCCCTTACCACAAACTATAAAATGAATGAATTTTTAGACGAAGCGGATATAAAAATGTTTGAGGATATGAGGGTCAGAAATCCTAAGAGATATTCCGTTGCAGGCTTGGGAAACTGGGGCATAAGCGAAGGGGTTGTTTTCGAAAACTGGGAGGAAAGCTCCTTCGACTTATCCCAAATTTTAAAGATAAAAGGGGCAGAAACTGTTTTCGGCTTGGATTTCGGCTATACAAACGATCCTACTGCCCTGTTCTGCGGAGTTGTTTTTAAAGCCGAAAAGACAATATATGTATTTGACGAGCTTTATGAAAGGGGGCTGACTAATTTTGACATTGCACAGGAAATAAAGAAGCTGGGTTACGGAAAGGAAAAAATAAGAGCCGATGCAGCCGAGCCTAAAAGCATTGAGGAGCTGAGGCAGCTGGGTCTTAAGGGCATAAGGGCTTCACGAAAGGGGAAGGACAGTATTTTAAACGGCATACAGTTTATAAGAAATTATAAAATCATCGTAAGTCCCCTGTGCTGTAATTTTCTGACAGAAATTTCAAATTACAGCTGGGACAGCGATAAACAGGGACATAAAATAAACAGACCCGTTGACGATTTTAATCATCTTATGGACGCTATGAGATATGCCGTTGAGGATATAATCTCGGGGGACAGAATGAGCTTTGAATAAAAAAAGGAGTGATTTATTTGTTTGATTTTTTAGGTGTACTAACGAAGGAAGTAAACGCCAAAATCGAGAAGGACGCCGGGGAGATTATGACCGATGAGCGTTTTTTGGAAAGGGAGATAGAAAAGTTTTTGTCGTCTCCCAAACGCCGGGATATGCTGACGGGGGAAAGATATTATGAGGGAGAACAGGACATTCTCAAAAGAAAAAGACAGGTTATAGGTGAGGGCGGCGAGCTTAAAGAGGTTTTAAACCTTCCAAACAACAGGCTTGTAGACAACCAGTTTTGTCGGCTTGTGGATCAAAAGGCAGGCTATTTTTTAGGCAGACCTTTCACGATTACCTGTGACAATAAGGAGCTTTTGAAGGAGCTTAACAGGCTTTTCGGAGGCTCTTTTTTAATGACATTAAGGCTGATTTTGGAGGACTGCTACCTCGGGGGAATAGGCTGGCTCTATATTTTTTATGACGAAGAGGGCAGTTTAAGCTTCAGGCGGTTTAAGCCTTATGAAATTCTGCCCTTTTGGAAGGACGAGGAACACAGAGAGCTTGAGCTTGCGGTCAGAATTTACAGAATTTTCGGCTATGACGGAGAAAGAGAAAGCTTTAAAGACAAGGTTGAAGTTTACGGCTCGGATGGGGTCAGGTTTTATGAAATGCAGGGGCAAAGGCTTATTCCCGAAGGGGAACACCCGTTTTTGCCTTATGCCTTTGACGGCGAAGAAGGGTTCGGCTTTTCCAATATTCCACTTGTGGCGTTTCGGGCAAATTCAAAGGAAATCCCCTTGATTAAAAGGGTTAAGGGCTTGCAGGACGCACTTAATACGGCGAGATCCGACTTTATGAATAATATGCAGGAGGACTGCCGCAATACTATTTTGGTAATTAAAAATTATGACGGTGAGGACTTGGGGCAGTTCAGGCGGAATTTAAGCCAGTTTGGAGCGGTTAAGGTCAGGAGCATTGACGGCTGTGACGGAGGGGTTGAAGCCTTAAAGCTTGAGTTAAACTCGGAAAATTATGTTGTTATCTGCGATATGCTCAAAAAGGCAATAATCGAAAACGGCGGCGGCTATGACTCACGTGACGAAAGGTTTTCCACAAACCCCAATCAGCTGAACATAAAGGCTATGTTTTCCGAAATCGATATTGACGCCGACAACACAGAAAGAGAGTTCAGATTTTCTCTTTCTCAGGTCTTGAAATTTGTGTCGGATTATTTCGAAAACAGCGGAAGGGAGGGCTTTTCGGAAGGAGACGTTGACTTTATTTTCAACAGAGATATTCTGACAAATGAAACAGAGGTTATTAATAACTGTAAAACAAGCCTTGATATTCTGCCCTTGGAAAGCGTCATTGCACAGCACCCATGGGTTAAAAACATTGATGATGAAATGGAAAAGCTTAAAAAATCGTCTTTAAAGCCGCAGACGTAAAAGAACGGCTGTAAAAATATACAGGAGGGATTAATTATGAAGGAAAAGCTTTTGAAATTGGGGCTTTCCGAAGCGGACGCCCAAAAGGCGGCGGAGCTTTTCGAAGCTCAAACAGGCTCGGAGGGAGACGGAAATCTTCGCCTTGAAGCTGAAAGACTTAAGGAGAGAATAGCCGACTATGAGGAGGAAATCAAGCGGCTTAATCTTCAAAACGCCGTTGACGGGGCGCTTATGGCGGCAGGGGCTAAAAATGTAAGGGCGGTCAGGGCACTTATTGACTTCGAAGAGCTTAAGCCCTTGAAAAACGGTGAAATAGAGGGCTTGGCGGAGCAGATTGAAGCCCTTTCCTCAGGGGACGACACAGGCTTTTTATTTGAAAAAAAGTCCGGAAAAAAGGGTCTTAAGGGAATGAAGCCTGCTTATTCCGGAGGGAAAAGCGGCGGCAAGGATTTTAAGGACTTTAACTATGACGACTGGGACAAATATTTTAAGAACAAGGGCTGATTGATATTAAAAAAGGAGTGATTTTATGAGTAAATTCAATGCTGTAAGCTTTAACCCTCAGGCATTCGGGGCATATATAAACACTATTCCCCAGGTCAACAAAAACGAGCTTATTAAAAGCAGAGCGTTATGCGTAAATTCCGAAATAAAAAGGGTTTTTGAGTCTCAAACAGGCACAGCCTACGCCGTTCTGCCTATGTACGGACTTCTGGGCGGAGATGCCCTTAACTATGACGGAAGCACATCTATAACCGCCGACACAACATCTTCCTTTGAAAGAGGGGTAGTTGTGGTAGGCCGTGCCAAGGCATGGCTTGAACAGGACTTCGCCGAGGACATAACGGGCGGCGCAGGCTTTATGGACAACGTAGCCTCACAGGTGGCGGAATATTTCGACGGTGTTGACCAAAGCACGCTTTTGGCTGTTCTCAAGGGTATATTCAATATGACGGACGATGCCGGAAGCGAGTTTGCGGAGGGTCACACCCTTGACATTTCCTCCAACGGCGACGGCTTATGCACAGCTACAACCCTAAACGAAGCGGTTCAGAAGGCAGGGGGCGACAATAAGAGCAGATATTCTCTCTGTATTATGCACTCAGCCGTTGCCACAAATCTTGAAAACTTAAGCCTTCTTGAATATCTTAAATATACCGATAAACAGGGTATTCAGAGAAGCTTAAACATAGGCACATGGAACGGCAGAACAGTTCTCGTTGACGATTCTATGCCCGCAGAAACAACAGGCGGAAGCACCCTCTACACAACCTATATTTTAGGCAAGGGAGCTTTCGACTATGCCGATGTAGGGGCAAACGTTCCTTATGAAATATACAGAGATCCTTTTACTGCCGGAGGTCAGGAGACATTCATTGCAAGGCAGAGAAAGTGCTTTGCCCCCTACGGAATAAGCTATATTAAGGCAAATCAGGCGAGCCTTTCCCCCACAGACGATGAGCTTGCGGACGGCAGCAACTGGGAGCTTGTAAACGACGGTATGAGCGAAAAGACTTATATTAACCACAAGGCTGTTCCCATTTGCAGAATAATTTCCAAGGGATGATTATATTATTATGGAAGAAAAAATTATTGAAAGGCTTAAAAGTCTGGGCTGGGAATATGACAGCGAAGCTGACGGCGCAATTTTGACCTTTGAAGCGGAAAGGGGCGAAGCCTATATGCTTTCCGCCTGTAATCTGTCTGTTTTGCCGGCTGTTCTTGAAGGGGTTTATATCGATTATGTGTGCGGAAGCTTTTTAAGGGCGAAGCTTTACGGCGGTTTATTAAGCGACGAAACTGCAGAGGGCATTATAGCAAAAATCACAGAGGGCGACGTGACTGTTGAATATGCCGCAGACAAGGAGCTTTCTACAGCCGAAAGGCTTGAGCTTATTTTAAAAGGCTTTTTGGGGGCTGAAAACGAGATTATAGCCTCAAGACGGCTTAAATGGTGAGAGGAGGCGGCTTTTTTGAAGAACATAAGCAATGAAGCGGCTTCTCTTTATGACGGAGTGTTTTGGGCATATGAGTTTTTAACCTCTGAGGATGAGGAAACAGGCATTGTAAGCCCCGTTAAAAGCGAATATATAGCCGAAGAGCCTTGCCGTTTAAGCTTTCAGCTTATAAGCGAAAACATTCAAAGCAGATTTTCAGGTTATAAAAATATGACCGCAAGGCTTTTTACTTCCCCTTCAGTCACCGTTAAGGACGGGTCTTTTATAACCGTCAGTCAAAACGGCAGAACCTATGACTTTGTTTCAAGCGGCGAGCCTGCGGTTTATTTGGGTCATCAGGAGGTTGTCTTGAAAATTAAGAATGCGGGGTGAGATGATTGGTAAACGATTTTGTTAAAGGGGCGGCTTCGGCTCTTAAGGAGTACGGGCTGCCTGTTTATATTGATGAAATGCCTATGGGCTTTTCAAGACCCTGTTTTGGGGTTAAGTGCTTTTCAACAGAGGTTACGCCCTGTGTCTCCAGATATTTTAAAGAAGAGATTAGGCTGGGGGTTGAAATTTATATGCCCTACGGCTATGACAGTGCCGACGGCAGCCCTGAAAGCGGCAGAAGCTTTGCCTTCGGTGAAGCTGAAGCTTTTGCCTATGAAGCCTTGAGATTTATAAACGTCGGCGGCAGGCAATACTGCGCTAAGAGCATTTCATCCGAAAGAAAAAGCCAAACCACCTCTCAGGGAACACCCAACGGACTTGAAGGAACAGGGGGCATAGTCTGCTTAACCGCTGTTTATTCAAGGTTTGTAAGGAAAGAGCTTTCAGAGGAAAGCGGAGTTATGGAAGAACTGTTTGAAAAATTTGAGTTTTAAATTTATTTGAAGGAGGGCTTTATGGAAGAAAATTCTGTAAATGAAGTAAAGGCTTGCGAAAACAGGTTCTCAAAGGAAGCGCTTGTTAAAAGCAAGCTTTTCAGAGAACAAAGGGATATTCTTTCCGCTGTTTTAAAGGACGGAGAGGATTATTCAAAGGAAGAGGCACAGAAGCTTATTAAAAATTATTTGGAAAAGGAGATGGCGTAAATGGCTGCCGGAGGAACATTTGTAACAGAAAATAAGGTATTGCCCGGTGCGTATATTAACTTTGTGTCTAAGGCGAGGGCTTTGGGCACAGTGGGCGAAAGAGGAATTGCGGCGTTTTGTTATTCAACAGGCTGGAGCGACGGAAAGCTTATTTCGATTTCAGCTGAGGAATTTCAGACAAGCTGCCTTGATATTTTGGGCTATGAATACACTGACGATATGATGAAGCCCTTAAGAGAAATCTTTTTAGGTGCAAGCGAGCTTCTGCTTTACTGCGGAGCAGAGGGAACAGCGGCAGGCGGCTCATCGGGTACACTGACGGTTAAAGCGGCGAAAGGCGGAACAAGGGGCAACGACATAACAGTTACATCGGCTTTGGATGTTGACGATGAGGAAAGCTATGTTGTTAAAACATATGTAAGCGGAGTTTTAGCCGACAGCCAGACAATTTCCTCAGTTGACGATTTTGAGGACAACGGCTTGGTGACCTTAAGCGGAAGCCTTGCGGAAGCAAGCGGAATTGTGCTGACAGGGGGCGAGGACGTAAGCTTTACAGGCAATACATATTCCGAGTTTTTGGGTCTTATTGAGGCTGAAAGCTTTACAACCGTTTTATATGACGGCGAGGACGAAACCACAAAGTCCCTTTTTGTCAGCTTTGTCAAAAGGCTCAGAGACGATGAGGGCTATAAGGTGACCTGCGTTCTCTATGACAAGGCTGCGGACTATGAGGGTGTTATTAATGTAACCACCGCTGAGGAGCTTGTTTATTTTACCGCCGGAGCTACAGCCGGAGCTGAAATTAACGAAAGCCTGACAAATATGGCTTACAGCGGTGAATATGACGTAACCGTAAGCTATACTAAGGCACAGCTAAAGGCGGCAATTGCGGCAGGTGAGTTTGTATATTATAACGATTTGGGAACATTAAGGGTTTTGAAGGACATTAACTCCCTTGTGACAATTTCCACCGATAAAAACAGTGATTTTCAGAATAATCAGGTTATCAGGGTTTTGGACGCCGTCGGCAACGACGTGGCAAAGATTTTCAACGATTATTATTTGGGCAAAATGCAGAATGACGAGCTGGGCAGAGATATTTTCAAAAGCGAGGTTATCGATTACTGCGGAAAGCTTCAGAGTATGAGAGCCATTGAAGAATTTTCTTCGGAGGATGTAACCGTTGAAAAGGGTCAGGAAAAGGGCGATGTAATTGTGAACTTCTATATAGAGCCTGTTTCCGCTATGGAGAAGCTTTATATGACCTGTATTGTGGAATAAAAATAAAGGAGGAAAAGGCTTATGACTTATACCCAGACGCTTAAGGCATGGGACGCTATTAACGGAACAATGGGCTGCTGTTATGCCAAGGTTGACGGCTCTGTTGAAGAAATGTTTTACGTTAAGGACATTGAGGCTGTCATAAATAAGAAGAAGTCCGAAATCAGGGTTTTGGGCTACACCGGAACTAAAACAAAGGCCACAGGCTGGACAGGAACGGGCACTATGAATATGTATTACTGCACGTCATACTTCCGTGAAATGATGGTAAACTATGCCAAAACAGGCGAGGACACTTATTTTGACCTTTATATCGAAAATGAAGACCCCTCTTCCGAAATCGGCGCTCAGAGAATTTGGCTTAAGAGAGTGAATATCAATAATGTTGATATTGGAAAGCTGAACGTGAATAACACCGAGCTTTCGGAGACGATTGAGTTTACATTCGACGGCGTTGAGATTTTGGAAAGCTTTGAAGAGGTTGAGGGTGAGTAAAGGATAAGAGGGGTTCACCTCTCAGTCAACAGCCCGATTGGGCTGTTGACACCTCGCCACGTCACGCTATCCTGTGCGCATTCGTTTCTGTGCTTGCACAGAAACAAGATGCACTTTGGAAGCGTTCCTCTATCGCTGAAGACTTTAGTCTTCAGCGAATAAGGAGGGGCTGCGGAGCAAGTTTTGTTTTGGTGTTTACACCGAAACAAACGAACGCAGCAAGACCCGACGTAGGGAGGCTAACACCAAGGAAGGAGAATTTATGGACATACAGGAATTTTTAAACACAAACAGAATTGACAACATATTTAAAGAGGTTAAGGTTTCTGACAGAATTTGCGACAGCAATGGCAAGCCCTATCTATTCAAAATAAAGGCTCTTTCTATGGAAGAATTTCAAAGAGCCAAGGCGAAAACCGACAAAAGCGGCAGAGGAAGCTTAAACGGCTTCAAAAGCGCAGTTGTTATAAGCGGCTGTATTGAGCCTAATTTTAAGGACGCAAAGAGCCTAAAGGCTTTGGGGGCGGCTCTTCCCGAGGACTACCTTAAAAAGGTGTTACTTGCAGGTGAAATTTCAAGGCTTGCGGGGGAAATTCTCAAGCTTTCCGGCTTCGGTGACGGCTATGGGGCTTAGAGCATATTTTTCCGAAAGTGAGCCAAAGGAAAAAACGGTGTTTGTGTCTCATAGAATTAAACTGCCTGACGGCAGAGCTTTGGGCTTTTACATAAGGGGAATAAGCGAAAGGGAATTAAGGGAGATTAAGGCTCATTCCGAAAAGGAACTTATTTTTAAGGTTATAACAAAATGTGTTTTAAAACCCGAATTAACCTTTGACAGCTGCGAAAGGCTGTTTCTGCCGGGCGAAGCCTTAAGGCTTTTTAATGAAATTGTTTCAGCAGGAGGCGGAGGAAAAACCTTTGACGAGCTTAAAAGAGAGGTAGGGCAAATGCTTTTAAAGGGCGAAAGAGAAGCTGTTTACGGTTGTCTTGCAGCTTTTGAAATGGGCATAAGACCTAAGGAATTTGCCCTTATGGATGTAAGAGAACAGGCGTGCATAGCCGCTTTTGCAGACGAAAAAATAAGAATTAAAAAACGGAAGGGGAGATAAAATTGACCGTAAGCCTTATAGTGACCCACAACAATTCAAGCTGTGATTTAAGCGATATTTGCGTAGGGAAGATTAAGCTCACCTATGTAAAAAGAGGTGAGCCGTCGGTTCTTGAATTTTCAGTTGCAAGAGACTTAAAAAGCAGTGTTTTCGGCTTTTACGAGGGGGATTCGGTGGGGTTTTCCGTTGACGGAGTGAATATGTTTTTCGGCTATATTTTCACAAAAAGCAGAGACAAAGAGCAGATTATAACAGTCAGAGCCTATGATCAGCTGAGATACCTTAAAAACAAAGACACCTATATTTATTCGGGTCAAAGCGCAAGCTCACTTTTAAGGCTTATTTTGGAGGACTATAATCTTGAAAAGGGAGAAATAGAAGAAAGCGGATATATTCTGCCCGACAGGGTGGAAAGCAATCAAAGCCTTTTCGACATTATTCTGACGGCTGAGGAGCTGAGCCGAAAGGCAACGGGAAAAGAGTTTATACTTTATGACGATTACGGAAAAATTTGCTTTAAAAATAAAGAAAATATGGAGCTTGCCCTTCTTGCGTCATCGGAAGCGGACGGACTTATAAACTTCAGCTATTCCACAAGCATAGACACCGACACATACAACAGGGTTAAGCTTTTCATAGGCAGAGAAAGCAATTTTTGCTTTCAGGCTGAAAACACCTCAAGCATTAACGAATGGGGCGTTTTGCAGTACACCGAGGTTTTAACAAGAGAAAAGCTTTTAAGCGGAGCCGCCTGTTCGGAGCTTGCAGAAAGTATTCTTTCACAGAAAAACAGAAGAACAACAACCCTCATAACAGAGGATATGGGTGACCCTTCCGTCAGAGCCGGATGTTATGTTTGGGTTTATATTTCGGGAGATGTTGAAATTGCCCAAAGGGCGGTTGTTTCAAGGGCGGTTCACACATTTGAAAACGGTCTGCACAAAATGAAACTGAGTCTTGAATTGGAGGAGTGAAGTATATGAAAATGGCAGAGGCAATTAAGGAAATCTGCAAAAACCAAAGCGAGGCGGCTTATCCCTGTGATTTTCTTATAGGAACCGTTTCCGCTGTTGAGCCTTATGAAATAAGGATAAACGAAAAGCTTAAACTGACCGAAAAATTTTTGACCTTTACGGAAACCGCCTTCGGCAACGGCTACGGACTTGACATAGACGACAGGGTAGCTTTGCTTGCGGCTAACGGAGGTCAGAGATATTTGGTTATAGACAGAATTGCGGAGGTGGATTAATTGGAGGACTTAAGGGAGCTTCTTAATATTTATTTTTCCGATGAGGAAGGGGCAGAGGGGGAGACCGAAAAGCAGGAGATTATTAACAATAACTACGAAAGCATATTTAATTCATATTATAATGAAGAAAGATTTTTCTCAACTGTTTTGAACGAGATTTCAAACAGGTCTGAGGATAAAAAAAGCAGTTCGGTTGTTATGGATTTTGAGAGAACGGCGGAGAGGGCTTATAAAGGCATTTTCGAAAACAGCTTTTTGAAGAGCTTTAATTTCGGTTTTTCCACAGGAATCGGAAAGATGCCCGAACGGTCTGAAAGACCGGGTTTTGGAGGAAATACATACGGCAATAATTACAGTGAAAATATTTATGCGGGCAATTACGGCGAAAATAATTCGGACTTTTACATAACAGAAAATGCATACGGAAATAAAGCGGACTATTACACAGCCGAAAATACGGCGGATAATTATTTTAACACAGGCGAAAAATCACCTGTGTCTAACAGTTCGGAAGCTTCTTCGGAAAATGCTTTAGACACTTTTTCCGAAGAAAATTCCGTGCTTTATTCAGGTAATGACAATAAATTTTACAATGAAAAGAGCTTAACGGAAAAGACGGAAAATCAATTAAATGAATATTTTAATGAAGAAATACAGGCTTACAGCACTTCTGTCAGAGGGGCAGACGGCTTGGAAAGTGCATTAACAAATGAAAACCATAAATATGAAGCTTTAAGGGACAATAAAGAAGCTTTTATGTCCGAAGAAATGAAAAATTATTTTTCAAATGAAAATAACTTAAATTCAGATGATATTGCCATTGGGGAAGCTCTTCCCTTTGAAAAATCAATGTTATCCGATTATGACCTTCAAAACTCCATTGCAGAAAATTACTTTGAACCTCCAAACAGCTTTCAGGGAAATACCTTTGAAAATTTATCAGAAAATTTTTTAGGGGCGGAAAACTCCGACAACACGGAAAACACATTTAACAGCGAAGATATTTTTGAAGGCTCTGAAAATTATTTTAACGACGCAGGAGATATTTTTCCGGACAGAGGCTTAAGCTATTCCTTTTCAGATAATGCTTTTAATAATTTTGAAAATTCCGAAGGGGATTTAAGCTTATCCCCTGTTAAAAACAGCTTTGAAAATGCCTTAAACAATGTCTTTGAAAATGAAAGCTTTTTTGAAAACACTTCAGAGAATACAGATGGCGGCAAAAGCCTTATTTCGGAGCTTTTGGGCTCAGAGGGCGGTTCGTCACAAAGCATAACCAACAACATAAACCCCACCATAAATTTATACACAGGGGGTCAAAGCCTTGAAAACGACATAGAAGAAATAGCCGAAAAAATAGGGGAGCTGCTTTTGGAGGTCTGCGAAGGGTCCTGCGGCGGATATTACAAATAAGGGGTGAAGAGCGATGTACAGATTTATTTTAGACTATGAATACAGAAGCATAAGCGCCGAGCTGCCTCTTCCGCCGAAGGCTATGACCACGAAGCTTGGCGGAAAAAACGTTACCCTTGACCTTGTAAATTCCGGGGAAATCAGCGTAATTAAAGACATAGGCTTAAGAGATATTTCCTTTCAGGTTTTGCTGCCCAAGGATGACAATGTGGTCGGGGCTATGGCAGGGGAGTTTCACGAGCCTATATACTTTCTTTCTCTTTTCAGAAACATTATGGCGGATAAAAAGCCTGTCAGGCTCATTATTTTAAGAGATCTGCCCAACGGCACAAGCATTTTTAACGGAGACATAAGCTTAAGCCTTGAAAGCTATGTTGTGACTGAAAACGGCGGTGAAGAGGGGGATTTTTATGTTGATCTCAATTTTAAGGAATACAGAAGCCTTGAAAGTACCGAAGCGGTTATAACAGGGGGAGAGGTTAAGGAAGAAACAACAAGAGAGGTTAAGGAGACGGCGAAAACCTATGTTGTTAAGCAGGGCGACTGTCTTTGGGCTATAGCTAAGTCTGAGCTTGGGTCGGGAGAAAAATATACTGAGCTTGCTTCTCTTAATAATCTCAGCTACCCCTACACCTTAAGCGTAGGGCAGACAATAAAGCTTCAATAGGAAGGAGTGATTTTATGATACCTTTAACAGCCGTAATTCAGGAGGGGGAGAAAATTCCCTCATACACATATAAGCTTGATGACACAAGGGTCAGGGGTTATGTTGACGGAAGTGAAGCGGTCAAACAGGCTGTCTACAAAATTTTAATGACGGAAAGATACAAATATATAATTTACGGCTTTAACTATGGTGTTGAGCTTGACAAGGTTATAGGCAGGGGCAAAAGCGAAGCAAAGGCAATGCTGCCCGAAATTATAAGGTCGGCTCTTTGCTGCGACAGCAGAATTTCCGAGGTAAACAATTTTGAATTTACGGATATAGACAAAGAGAGCCTTTTGGTTAAGTTTACGGTAATAAGCTCAGAGGGCGAAATCGAAGGAGAGGTGAGGGCTGATGTTTGAAAACAGAACCTATGAAAATATTTTAGACGAAATGCTTTCAGCCGTAGGCAGCGGCTTTGACAAAAGAGAGGGAAGTATAATCTATGACGCTTTGGCCCCGGCAGCTTTGGAGGCGGCTCAGATTTATGCCGATTTGGAAGCGGTTTTAAATCAGGTTTTTGCGGACACTGCGGACAGAGAATATCTTATAAGACGGGCAAGCGAGCGGGGTCTTGAACCCTACGAAGCAAGCTGCTCACAGGTCAAAGGAGAGTTTAACATTGATGTTGGGGTTGGGGCAAGGTTCAGCTTAGGCAGTGTTAATTTTATAACCCTTGAATATACGGGGCTTTCCGACGAGGGCTGTTTTGTTTACAGCTTAGAGTGTGAAACAGCCGGTTCTGAAGGGAATGTGACAGGGGACTTAATCCCCATTAACAACATTTCGGGCTTAAGCTATGCCTGTGCCGTTGAAATTTTGGTTTACGGAGACGACGAAGAGGACACAGAGAAATTTCGCCAGAGATATTTCGACAGCCTTAACAATGTTGCCTTCGGCGGAAACGCAGCAGACTACAAGGCGAAGGTTGGGGCTATGGACGGTGTAGGCGGCGTGAAGGTTTACAGAGCCGACGACTGGCTGGGAGCGGGAACAGTGAAAATTGTTATAACCGACACCGAAAACGGCACTCCCACAGAGGAGCTTGTTGCCTATGTAAAGGAAGCCCTTGACCCCTCAGACAGAGAGGGCGAAGGGGTTGGGCTTGCGCCCATAGGGCATATTGTCAGTGTTTACGGGGCGGAGGTTCAGACTGTAGATATAAGCTGCGAGGTTACATCCGACGGAACAAACGCAAACCTTGAAGGTGACGCAAAACAGGCAGTTCTCGGCTACATAACAGGGCTTAATGAGGAATGGGAGGACAAGGACACAATTGTGCTTTACATTTCACATATTATTGCGGAGCTTGTGGATGTGGAAGGGGTTGTTGATGTTGTAAGAGTAACCATAGACGGAAACGCCGAAAACCTGACCTTAGACGAGGACTGCATAGCAGCTTTGGGCGAATTTTCGCTGAAGGAGGGTTAAGTTATGAGCGCAGGAACCAACCTTTCGGACTATCTGCCCTTTTATGACGCTCAAACAGACGAGTTTAAAGAAATCTGCGAAACGGAGCAGAGTTTAATTGACGCCTTGTGGCAGGAGGATGCCGAAATTTTAAGAGAAGCCTTTGTTATAACAGCGGAGAATCAGGGGCTTTTAAGGCTTGAAAGCATTTTGGGCCTTTCATCGTCGGGGCTTACTATAGACGAAAGACGTGAAAACATTATTTTTAAGCTTATGGGGGAAACACCCTACACAATGAACAGCCTTTATAAAATGCTGAAGCTTATATGCGGAGGAAGATTTGTTTTGGAATACGGCAGCGAGCCTTATACTCTTTATGTGGGGCTGGGCTATTTGAGCATAGGTCAGTATTCGGTCATTAAGAGCCTTCTTTATAAAATTCTTCCGGCAAATATAGGCATTATTATAGAACAGATTTTTAATACACACGGCGAAATCAGTATTTTTACCCATGGAGCGCTGTCGGAATTAACATACATCGAGGTAAGAGAAAAGGAGCTTTGAGAAAGGAGACTTTTTTATGAATTACAGCAAAAACTACGGGCTTAAGCTGCCCGAAAGCGATGATTATTATAATGTAGAGGATTTTAACGAAAACGCCGAAGCAATTGATACGGCACTTGCCGACAAGCTTTCAAAAAGGGTCGGGGGAACGGTAGCCGGGGCTGTTAGGCTTGAGGGGGACGTGACGGCGGTAGGCGAAAACGGCATATATGCTCAGAAGATTAAGGGCTACAGCGGTTTGGAAATAAGCGGAGACTATATAGGGATAAAGTCGGCGGACAGCAGCGGAAAAGCAGGGAACGTGGACATTTCCGGAAACGTGAATATAGGCGGGGGAACAGTAAGCGTGACCAATGACTTAAGCACGCACAAGGTTTTGCCGGAGGAGACGGACACCTACACAGTGGGGCAGGAGGACTTAAGGTATGCGGAAGGGCATTTCGGAACGGTTTATACCGACGATTTAAACCTCAGTGAGCCCTTAAGCACAGCCAACGGCGGAACGGGAGCA
>JAJQFU010000125.1 GCA_021200955.1 Clostridiales bacterium
GAGTAAATCTTTATGAAATAATAATAACACAGTTTTATAAATAAGTAAAATGAATAATAGGAATATTTAGTATTCTGATTTGTTATAATAAGGGTGATATTATGAGCAATATAAAATACCGTGCCCTTTTAAGTGCAATCGAAGAGGGCAACCTAACCGCAGCGGCGGCGAAACTGAGCTATTCCCAGCCGGGAATAAGCCATATGATAGACTATCTTGAAAAGGAGCTGGGCTTTTCTCTTTTAACACGCCTTAAAAGCGGCGTAATTCCCACAGAAGAGGCAAACATACTTCTGCCCCACATTCGCCAAATGATAAACGCCGAGGACAGAATTTATGAAATTTCAAAGCAGATTAAGGGCATAGAGTCCGGTCAGGTACGTATAGGCACTTATTTTTCAATTTCCGTCTACTGGCTGCCCAAAATAATAAGCGCTTTCGAAAAGCAGCACCCCAACATAAGTCTCCGTCTGACAGAAGGCGACGGAGCAGAGGTTGCACAGGGCATAAAGTCGGGAGCATTAGACATAGGCTTCATTTCGGAAACAGACTGCAGCGGCATAGATTTCATCCCCATTACAAAAGACCCCATTATGGCTATTCTGCCTAAGGGTCACCCTCTTGCCTTAAAGGAAACCGTTGATTTAAAGGAGCTTACGAAATACCCCTTTATATATTCAACTGAAAGCTCTTACGAAGAAATCTATAAAATGATACTTTCGGACAGCAGCATAGCTTTGGACATAAAATACAGAGTTAAGGGCGACGAGGCAATTTTGGCTATGGCGTCCGAGGGCTTGGGTGTTTCACTTATGCCTAAGCTTCTTTTCGACACAAGACACGACAGCCGTCTTTCAATCCGCCCCTTAAACAAAAGCGTTTCCCGAACACTGGGAATTGCCTTACGCTCTAAGGAATTTGTGTCTCCGGCTGCAAAAAGCTTTATAACAACAGCCCTTGAGGTGCTTAAGGAACAGGTTCTTAAAGAAGAAGTCTGAAATAACAGAATAATATGTTGACATTTATTTCAAAAAATTTTATAATACTTAGAGATATATTCAAATGAAATAATTAATAGATGTTTTTATCGGAGGTCAGTTTTAAAATGGAATATATGGGTGTAAACGAACTGAGAGAAAAGTTTTTATCCTTTTTTGAGAGCAAGGAGCATCTCAGAATGGCAAGTGCTTCGCTTGTTCCTCACAACGACAAGTCTCTGCTTCTTATAAATTCGGGAATGGCTCCCTTAAAGCCCTTTTTCACAGGTCAGCAGATTCCGCCTAAAAAGCGTGTTACCACCTGTCAAAAGTGCATAAGAACAGGCGACATTGAAAACGTGGGAAAAACTGCCCGTCACGGCACATTTTTCGAAATGCTGGGGAACTTTTCTTTCGGCGATTATTTTAAAGAAGAAGCTATCCCCTGGGCTTGGGAATTTTTTACGGATGTTCTGAAGCTTCCCGAGGACAGGCTCTATGTTTCGATTTTCGAGGACGACGACGAAGCCTTTGAAATCTGGAACAAGAAAGTGGGAATCCCCGCTGAAAAAATATTCAGAATGGGCAGAGACGACAACTTTTGGGAGCATGGCGTAGGTCCCTGCGGACCCTGTTCCGAAATATATTACGACAAGGGTGAAGAATACGGCTGCGGAAAGCCCGGCTGTACTGTAGGCTGCGACTGCGACCGCTATATGGAGATTTGGAATCTTGTTTTCACACAGTTTGACAAGCAGGAGGACGGCTCTTATCCCCGTCTTGAACACCCCAACATCGATACGGGTATGGGGCTTGAAAGAATTGCCACCGTTATGCAGAATGTTGAATCGATTTTCGATGTTGACACAGTTAAGGCAATCCGCGACGCAGTTTGCAAAATCGCAAACAAGGAATATCACAAAAAGCACAGCGACGATGTTTCAATAAGAGTTATTACAGACCACATTCGTTCAATGACGTTTATGACTGCCGACGGCGTTCTGCCTTCTAACAACGGCAGAGGCTACGTTCTCCGCAGACTTCTCAGAAGAGCAGCACGTCACGGAAAGCTTTTGGTCATTGACAGAACCTTCTTAACCGACTTGGTTCAGGTGGTTATAGACAATTCGGGCGAAGCCTACCCTGAGCTTAAAGAAAAACAGGCTACAATTAAAAAGATTATTTCCACAGAGGAAGAAAACTTCTATAAAACTCTTGACAAGGGTCTTGAAAAGCTTAACGAATATATGGAGGACCTTTCAAAGGATAACCCCGTTTTGGACGGAAAGAAGGTTTTCAGACTTTATGACACCTACGGCTTCCCCACTGATTTAACAGAGGATATTTTGGCTGAAAACGGCTATAAAGCCGACAATGAGGGCTTTGTTAAGGAAATGGAGGCTCAGCGTCAGAAGGCAAGAGACGCCAGAGAAACAGACACATATATGGGTGCGGAGGAAACTGTTTTTAACCGCATCGACCCCTCACTTTCAACTGGATTTACGGGCTACACAAGCCTTACCTCAGACGAGGGAAAGGTTATTGCCCTTGTTTCGGAAGGCGAAATAGCGGAAGAGGCTTCAGCCGGAGCAAACGTAACACTTATTCTTGACAAAACTCCTTTCTATGCGGAAATGGGCGGTCAGATAGGCGACACGGGAACAATCAAAACAGACAGCGCAGTTGTGGAAATAAGCGACACAACCAAATTCGGCGGAAACAAATTTCTTCACACAGGAGTTGTTAAAAGCGGCGTAATTAAGCTGGGCGACAGCGTTACCGCAGAGGTTGACGCAAAGCGCAGGCTTGCAATCTGCCGCAACCATACAGCAACCCACATTCTTCAAAAGGCTTTAAGAACCGTTTTGGGCGATCACGTTGAACAGGCAGGCTCTTATGTAAGCGATGAGCGTCTCCGTTTCGACTTTACACACTTCGAGCCTATTTCTCACAGCGACCTTAAGAGGGTTGAATCTATTGTAAACGATGTTATTCTTTCCGATATGCCCGTTAAGTGTGAGGAAATGGATATTGAAGAAGCCAAAAAGTTAGGCGCAATGGCTCTTTTCGGTGAAAAATACGGAAAGACGGTCAGAGTTGTTTCCGTAGGCGATTTTTCAGTTGAATTCTGCGGCGGAACTCACCTTAAAAACACAGCCACAGCAGGCCACTTTAAAATTCTTTCCGAAAACGGCGTTGCCGCAGGCGTAAGAAGAATTGAAGCCCTGACAGGCTTCGGCACAATCGACTATTACAACAAAACAGAGGAAATCGTTGATAAGGCAAAGGCTGTTTTAAAAACCGATATGAACAACCTTGTGGGCAGAATTTCAGACGTAACGGACGAAAACAAGCGTCTTAAGAAGGAAATCGAAGCACTTAAGGGCAAGCTTTCAGGCGGAAAGCTCAGCGATATAGAAAACAGTAAGGAAACCGTAAAGGGCGTAGACATTATCTGCGGAAGCCTTGACTCGGCGGATATGAATACATTAAGAGGTTCAAGCGACAAGCTTAAGGATAAGAACCCAAATGCGGTAATTATTTTGGGCAGTGCCGTCGGCGGAAAGGTAAGCTTTGTTGTTTCCTGCTCCGACTGTGCCGTTAAAGCAGGGGTTAAGGCAGGCGACATCGTTAAAACAGCGGCTGTTCTCTGCGGAGGAGGAGGCGGCGGACGCCCCAATATGGCTCAGGCAGGGGGCAAAGACCCATCAAAGCTTGAAGAAGCTTTAACAGCGGCAAAGGCTAAAGCAATCGAAATATTAAATAAATAAACAGTCAATCAATTTAAAAAAGTCTCTGAAGAGTTTATTCTTTTCAGAGACCTTTTGCTTTTCAATATTCTGGCTAAGACGCCGTATTTTCTTTGTCGGCGGATGATAAAGACAAGACGTCCTCCGTTGCGTAAATGTTCAGCATAAGCACCTCATTTTCACCTTTAACCCTCCTTGCCAAATCGTCTTTGTAAAATATATTTGCCATATTATCACCCCTATAATTTTAAGAAACAGCCATTTCTATAAAAGGCTCTCTTCTGTTTGCCTTAAGATAATCCTGATATTCGTTGCTTTTAAACGCATCATAGCGCTGAACGACAGCCGGCTTTCTCCCCGCAGCCATAATAAACACCTTCCCCATAGGCGCATATAAAACATTTTCATAGCTTATGTTCATTCTCTTAGATACCAGCTCACAGGATCTGTCGTCAAAGCCTCCGGGGAAATATACCTGAACCGGACAGTTCTGCCTGATTATAGAAGCCTTGTCAGCTCCGTATATGCTTTCAAGCTGTGACTGACTTTGAAGCAAAATCATACAGGAGATGCCGTAGCTTCTCATAATGCTTATGGTTTTTTCAAAGTTTTGAATTGCGGAGATACAGGCAAAATCATCGAAATACAGTCTTATCGGTCTTATAAGATGATGCCCCGGCGAAGCGTCAGCCGCTTTTCTCAGCTCCTTCAAGGCTGTTTCCCAAAAAAGGTTTGCTAAATACCCCAGCGACATATTGGCGGAGTCGGAAATTATGAATAAGAACATTTTTTCTCTGCCCATTTCTTCAAAATCCGTCTGCTTTCGGCTCGTCAAAATATGCCTTACATCCTCGGGGAAAACAGAGTTTAAGGCTCCTTTAAGGGTAGCTCTTACAGAGTTGGCAGTTTTCTCGGGCATACCTCTCCACGATTTATACTCCCTTACAGCCGGACATTCGGGATATTCCTCTTCGATTGTTTTAAATATTTTATCTGAGGGAAGGCTGTTGCTTCCGAAATCATCTGATACGGTTTTGTCAAATAATTTCAAAACCCCTGCCATTCCCGGTTTTTTATGTATCATAGAATTTGCGAGTATCAGCGAATTTAAAAGCTGAATAGCATTTGTGTTCCAAAACGAATCGACGGTTTTATATAAAACCGACTGTACTATTGAGGTTGACAAGGCTTCAACATCGCTATAGCTGCTCAAATAAGGAATAGGGTCAAAGGCAACGGTAGATCTTGAAGGGGTACACAGATTAAGATATTCCGCTCTGTAGCCCTTTGACTCCGCGAAGCGGCCCATCATATAAGCATCCTCTTCTTTTGAATAAGATGCCATACCGTTCATATGATTCATTCTTGCAATAGCCGGAAGCAGCAGATTCGTTGACTTTCCGCATCCGCTGCAGCCGTCGGCGAGTATATTGTCATTGGGGCGGACCGCCCCCACTTCGCTGCCCTGAAGGCAATAATCCTTTCCGAGAACTATGGGATCATATTTAATCATATGCATGCCTCCTTACATAAACGCCTTTTGGTTAAACTAACTTCTTTACAACTGCATCAGCCAGACCGAACTCAACAGCCTGTTCTGCATTGAAGAAGTTGTCATAAGAAATAGCTTCCTCTATTTCCTTTTTTGTTTTGCCTGTGTCAGCCGCCAAAAGCTCAACCAGCTGTTTCTTTGTTTCAAGAATCGACTCCGCCGTCTTTTGTATGGCAGCCGCTCTTCCTTCCACACCCCCTGCAATTAAAGGCTCGTGAATCATCACTCTTGAGTGAGGGAGAATAAAACGCCTGCCCTTCTGACCGCCTGCCAATATTACCGCCGCCATTGACGCTGCCGTACCTGTGCAGTATATATTTACCTCCGTTTCTTCAATGCCCTTCAAAATATCATAAATTAACAGCCCTGCGTCTACACTGCCTCCGTTAGAATTAATATGAATTGAAATAGGCTCATCTTCACTGTCATCAAGCAAAAACATTATTGTCCGTTTAAACTCATTTGCGGCTTCGTGAGTAATCTCTCCTTCTATAAAAACCACTCTGTCCGATAAAAGAAGCGACTTTGTTGATACTGAATAATTTCCTCTTGAGTTTCTTATAAATACATCCATATTATTTCCTCCTTATTATTTTAAAATTATTTGCTTATACATTATAATTTAAAAATATATTGCGGATTTACGGGGGAGATTCCTTTGTTTTTTATATAATCAAGATTTATTAGGCTGAAAAAAGTCCCTTCGAAACATATAATTATTTACAAAGAGACTTTCATCTTCACTGCTTATAAAAAATTTTATCCTCTGAATATCTGTACCCAATAGCCGTTATTACAGCCAACACCGATTTCAGTGTAGGAGCTGTTCAATATATTTGCCCTGTGACCTTCGCTGTTCATCCAGCCTTCAACAACAGCTTCCGCTGAAGAATAGCCTTGGGCTATATTTTCGCCGAGACAGTTATACCCTCCCTTAACCTTATCCTCAATGCCTGAGCCGTCGGAAAATGAGTGAGAAAAGTAATTATTTTCATACATGTCATCTGCGTGATATTGAGCTAACTCCGTAAGGTCTTCACTTATTTCAAGCAAGGGCAAGCCGTATTTTTCTCTTTCTATGTTTGTATAATTTACCACTTCACATACAAACTCGGGAAATATACTGCTTGTCTCTGTGCTATCGGTTCCTGTGCTGTTCTCGGCTGTTTCGGCTGCTTCTGTTGTTTCTGTTGTTTCCTCCTTATCAAAATCGGTTTTTGCTTCCTCCTCTTCGGGCTGTTTCTCAATAAAGCTGCCCTTTGAAATACAGCTGCCGAATATTCCGCCGTTTTGTTTTCTAATTACTGCTGCACCGCTGTCGCTGACCTCAATACTGTTGCCGTTTGAGCTTGTAATTTTTACCGATGCAAATGCCGAACAATCGCAAACCGATATCGCCGTTACTGCCGCAGCTATGCAGACGATCCTCTTAAATAAGCCCTTTTTCATATTATCACTCCCTTTTTATTTATTGATTATTACATTGCCGCCGCTGTCAATATACGGAACTCTTACCACATTGTTATAGCTGTAACCGTATTTGTAAATATATGCTGCGTCTGCGTCCTCAAAGGTTGTTTCTGAGCTGTTCTCAATGGTGACATCTGCATCACCGAAAACTATAGGTGAATTTATGTCAACCTCAACATCTACTATTACGGGGCTTTTTACGTTTTCATATTTTGTAGCTGTGTCGTTTGAAATTATCACCTCGCCTTCCTCACTTGAAATCTTCTGAGTATTTATATTAACCTTTGTGGTTGTTATTGAACCTGCATCTGCGTCTTCAATTGAAATATCGGTTTGTCTGTTAAATTCAATCCTTCCCTTCAAATCCTCAACTGCCGAGGTATTATTATTGTAAACCGTTGTATTAACCTCTCCTGCCAAAACAGGACAGCAGCTTACAGCCAAAGCTGTCAGTGAAGCAGCCGCAGCCGCCGTTTTCTTAAATCTTTTCATTAAAACCCTCCTTTTTTAAGTCAGAGATTTTCAACAAAACCCAAAGAATTTATGAACCCCGCCGAAAAGCCCCTGACCTAACACGACTGTATTGTTTCCTCCTTAAAATTAAATAATATTTTGTTTGCATTGTTTATTATACTTTATCTGATTTGCTTGGATTTTCGGGGGAGCTTTTGTCACTCCCCCGCTGAAACACCGTTTTACTTGGTTCTTGCGTTGATGTCCTTATATACATCCCTTATTAAGACACTTGCATAGGAGCCGTCAGACGAGAATACATCTGCGGAAGCAATGCTTACATCTCTGCCCTCTGCGTCAATGTATGTATCTTCAACAAATACGCCTGTGCCTATTACAGAATCTTTAATACTGTCAATTGCTGCATCTGTTATAGTTACATTGCCGCCCTTCGCTGTTATAATGCTTGTGTCCTGTGATACCAGAGTGCCTATTGCTGAGCCGTTTACTCCTACATAGCTTTCGTTTGAAATATTTGTTGTGCCTGCGAATGCAGATGCTGTGTTCATTGCTGTCATAATACCGATTATTGCCATTACTGATAAAGTTTTCTTCATTTTTGTTTCCTCCTTAAGAAATTAAATATTATTTTGTTTGCATATTCATTATATATTACCTACTTTGTTTTGGTTTAGGGGGGGAAGCTTTTGTCTTTCCCCCGCTGAAACACCGTTTTACTTGGTTCTTGCGTTGATGTCCTTATATACATCCCTTATTAAGACACTTGCATAGGAGCCGTCAGACGAGAATACATCTGCGGAAGCAATGCTTACATCTCTGCCCTCTGCGTCAATGTATGTATCTTCAACAAATACGCCTGTGCCTATTACAGAATCTTTAATACTGTCAATTGCTGCATCTGTTATAGTTACATTGCCGCCCTTCGCTGTTATAATGCTTGTGTCCTGTGATACCAGAGTGCCTATTGCTGAGCCGTTTACTCCTACATAGCTTTCGTTTGAAATATTGGTTGTGCCTGCGAATGCCGAGGTTACGCTTAAAAGTGATAATATGCCTATAAATAATACTGATAAAATTTTTCTCATAAAATAAATCCTCCTGAAATTAAATTTTTTGTTGTTGTAATTAACGGTTATAAAGCTTTGTTTCTATCGGAGAAAGCCTTTATTAACCTCCCTTCATCAGGCTCCCTCCTTATTCTTTACAGAATAAATTGTCTGTTTTTTATAAATACTGAGACTTATAACCCTCAAAGGGATATAAGAATGTATTGTTTTGGTCGTAAGAATATCCGAAATTCGGATATACCGGTATAAGCTCAGGAATCACCTCTGAACCCTTTAAAGAATAACTCCTTAAAGCTTCCCGTTTAATAACATCCTCATAACTGCCGCATGAGCTGACTGCATCGGGTTTTTCAGCCCCGAATACCGCACCGGCATTAAGCGCGGCAAATGCACTTATAATTAATGCTGCAATAATACTGTGTTTCATAAGCAATACCTCCTTTTGCTTGCTGAACTGCTGTAATTTGTTTATACTGATACTTTAACATATTTTTAAACAGGTGTTTTAGGGGGGGTAAATCGTCTTTTACCGAATAATATTATTTCATTATGGTTATTTTTTTAGTGCTGCTGTCCCACTCTATGTTAAGCTCCATTGCGTTTGCAAGCTCCCTTAAGGGAATAAACACTCTGCCGTTTTTAATTTCGGGCTTGCCCCCTTCCATTGTTACACTGTTGCCGTTTACCGTATAGACATTGCTGTCCGCAGTGAAAATAACTTCATTGTCTCCGTAAGACACCACTGCCTGTTTATCGGCGCTGTTCCAGCTGACACTGACACTGTTTTCAAACAGCCTAAGAGTTTCCGCCACAGCCCTCAGCGGCAGCATTGTCCGCCCTTGGCTTATATATGGAGCCTGTTCTATTGTAATTATTGTTCCGTCGGAGGTTTCAGCCGTTAAAGAACCCACCTGAAAAACCACAGTCTGATCTGATGATTTATCGCCTGAAGAATAGCTGTAAATATTTTCACTTGTATAGCGGCTGTCGGAGTTTATGGAAATTTCACTGCTTCGGCTGATATTTACAGCGCCGAAGGCAAAATTCGCCGACGAAATAACACTGAGACATATTGTAAGAATCGATAACATTTTTTTCATATTCCTTACCTCCTGATTTTATTGTTTAATTATAAGAATAGTCTTGCTGTCAGGCACCCAGCTTACGTTAGCGCCGAGTGCCTCGCCTAAAGCCCTGAGAGGAACATAGGTTCTTCCGCCGGAAATTTCCGCTGATTTGGTTATACCCTTAACCTCGCCGTTTACGGTCATTGTATCAGAACCGATAGTAAATTCCGCTTCGGTGTCGTCTGTTTTGATTACTGCTGTTTTTGCAGCTGCGTTCCATTGAACATCTGCGTCGAACACCGCTGAAATACATCTTAAGGGAGCCAAGGTACAGCCCGCTGAAATATAAGGCGCTGAATCTGTTTCTTTAATTTTGCCGTCAATGTTAAGCATACTGCTTCCTATTGTCATACAGACTGCTCTCTTTTCCGCCGTCTTTGCCGATTCGGCTTCCTGAGCTTCGCTGCTGTAAACCCCCGCGTCAAAGCTGTTTCCCCCTGTTGAAACGGAGCTTCTTCTCGAAGATGACCCTCCGGAAGAAGAGCTTTTTGACTTTGCCGTTGTTGTTTCCGTTTCGGCTTCGGCAGCAGTTTCCTCCCGGGAATCCTCTCCTAAAACGGCAACCTGTTTATATGATTCAATATTGACATCTGCTCCGCCGCCGGAACCCTCAGCGCTGACCCCTATATTGTTGTATATGTTTATATATACATCTCCTGTATTGTTCTCTACATTAACAATATTCGTGTTTGTTATATCTATATTTGTGTCTCCGGAGCCCTCACTGTCTGATATAGTCTCTTCGGTCGTGGCTTCGGTTTCGGCTTCCTTTGTTTCGCTGTCCTCCTGTTCCTGAATGGTTATGGTTTCGGTTGTTGTCTCCGACCGGGCTTCTGCCGATTCCGTTTCTTCCTCTGTATGAGTCTCCCCTCTGCTCAGACATTCTGTAGTTATTTCCGTAATTTCAGTGACCTCTTCCGGCAGAGAAGCCTCCGGCACAATCTCATTTTGTGATATTTCGGTGTCTGCTCCGCAGTATTCCGCCGCATTAACGCCTGCTGCCGAAACAAGTACAGCTCCTGCAATTAAAACCGCTGTCAGTCTGTTAGTAAATCTCTTCATTTCTATTCCTCCCTTAATTCATATCGGGTTTAAACATTCGTTTTTCTTACAATAGCTATTATATATATAGCTTGGAATGCCGGTCAGAGGGGGGGGTAAACCGCAAAAAACTGTATTTAGTATAATTTATTACGGAACCGCCTATATTTAGTAAATCACAGCCAAAAATTAGAAAAAAAGTTTTTTCTCACTTTCTTTTTTATTTTTTGCAATAAAAAAAGACTATGCACAGTCTGCACATAGTCCTTGAATAATACAAAATCCGATTTATTTATCAATGTCTTATTTAAGCAATTCCCAAAAGCGAGCCTATAAGGCGGATTATTCCGGCGGCAATCCACGCAATGGCGCACTGACCGAAAACCATTCCCACTGCCCATTTTCCGCCCAGTTCACGCTTAACCGAGGCTATAGCCGCAACACAGGGGGTGTAAAGGAGACAGAAAACCAAAAGGCAAACTGCTCCCAAAGGCGTTAAAATCTGCTGCAAAGCGGCTGATGTTCCGAACAGCACAGTCAGGGTTGAAACAACGCTTTCCTTAGCCATAAAGCCTGTAATAAGGGCTGTTGAAATTCTCCAGTCGCCGAAGCCCAAAGGTGCAAAAACAGGGGCAATAATTCCGGCGATTACGGCAAGAATACTTTCTTGAGAATTTTCTACCATATTAAAGTGAAGGTCGAAGGTCTGAAGGAACCACACCACAATTGTAGCTATAAAAATAACCGTAAAGGCTCTTTGAAGGAAGTCCTTAGCCTTGTCCCAAAGGAGACGCCCTACGTTTTTAGCTCCGGGCATACGGTAGTTGGGAAGTTCCATAACAAAGGGCACAGCCTGACCCTTAAACATTGTTCCCTTTAAAAGCAGGGCTGTAATTATCCCTACAACAATTCCTCCGAAATAAAGTGCTGTCATAACTATTCCGGCGTGTCTCGGGAAGAACGCCGCCGCAAAAAAGCCGTAAATAGGCAGCTTGGCAGAGCAGCTCATAAAGGGGGTCAAAAGAATTGTCATTTTACGGTCTCTTTCAGAGGGCAGTGTTCTGCATGCCATAACCCCGGGAACAGTACAGCCGAAGCCTATAAGCATAGGTACAATGCTTCTGCCGGAAAGCCCTATCTTTCTGAGGAACTTATCCATAATAAAGGCAACTCTCGCCATATAACCGCTGTCCTCCAAAAGCGACAGGAAGAAGAACAGAATAACTATGTAGGGTATGAAGCTTAAAACACTGCCTACACCTGTAAAAACACCATCAATAATTAAGCCTCTCAGGGCTTCGTTTACATTTACGGCAGTCAGTGCCGCTGCCGCTGCATCGGTCAGCCAGCCTATTGCCGCTTCAAGGGCGTCGGAAAGCCACAAGCCGAACACATTGAACGTAAGAAGGAACACCGCCGCCATAATGCCTATAAAACAGGGCAGAGCCAAAAATCTGTTTGTAAGAACCCTGTCGATTTTTTCGCTTCTCAGGTGACCCTTGCTTTCTTTGGGCTTTATTACTGTTTGTGAGCAGACATTTTCTATAAACATAAACCTCATATCAGCAACAGCCGCCGCCCTGTCAAGACCGCTGTCTGTTTCAAGCTGTTTAATTATGGACTCCAAAACCTTTCTTTCGTCCGCTGTAAGCCCCAAATGCTCTATTATAAGCTCGTCACCTTCAGCCATCTTTGTTGCCGCAAAACGAACGGGCATTTCGCTCTTCTGAGCCTTGTCCTCTATTAAATGCATAATTGCATGCAGACATCTGTGAACAACGGCTGTTCTTCCCTTTGAGTCGCAGAAGTCCTCTCTGCCGGGGCGTTCCTGATATTTTGCAACATGGATTGCATGGGAAACAAGCTCATCTACACCCTCATTTTTTGAGGCGCATATAGGCACAACGGGAATGCCCAGCATTGCTTCAAGCCGATTTACCATAATCGAACCGCCGCTTTCTCTGACCTCGTCCATCATATTAAGAGCCAAAACCATAGGCACGTTTAATTCTATAAGCTGCATAGTCAAATAAAGATTTCTCTCTATGTTCGTTGCGTCAACTATATTTATAATGCCCTTTGGCTTTTCTTCAAGCACAAACCGTCTCGTTACAAGCTCCTCGCTTGTATATGGCGACATAGAATAAATTCCCGGAAGGTCGGTAATTCTTGTGTTTTTATGCCCTCTTATCTGACCGTCTTTTCTGTCTACGGTTACACCGGGGAAGTTGCCTACGTGCTGATTTGACCCTGTCAGCTGATTAAACAGTGTGGTTTTTCCGCTGTTCTGGTTTCCCACAAGGGCAAATGTCAAAAGCTCGCCCTCCGGCAAGGGGTTTTCGTCTGCTTTGCTGTGAAACTTTCCCCCTTCTCCTAAACCCGGGTGGGGTATGGGCTTTTTTCTCTGCTGAGGGGCTGAAGCCTGAGCGTCGCATACATCCGAAATATCGATTTTTGCGGCGTCAGCCAAACGCAGTGTAAGGTCGTAGCTGTGTATTCTCACTTCAATGGGGTCGCCCATAGGGGCATATTTCACCATTGTGACCTTTCCCCCGGGGATAATTCCCATATCCAAAAAATGCTGTCTTAAAGCACCTTCGCCGCCTACTTTTTGAATGACGGCACTCTTTCCTATTTCCAAATCCTTTAGTGTCATAATAAATCCTCTTTTCCGCTTCGTAAACATCTAAATGCTTCAAGTCATATTATAGCACATTTTAAGGATATGTACAACAAAAAAGAGTAACGGAGAAAATTTTCCGATACTCTTTGCGTGATGTGTTTAATACCCTGCGGGCAAAAACAAACTCGGATTTAAATGTTTGATTATTCCATTTATTATGTTTCCGAAATCGTCATAAAAGAGCATTAATGCAAGAACACCTATAAGATATATACACCATATTATTAAAGCAAGACATAATTGTATATAAATATAAAAACCATTTATTTCTCTTTTCATAATGAAATCCGCCGTATAGGTTATTATGACAATAACAGCCGACATAGCTATCATCGGCAAAACTAAAATATAAAATATATAATCTCTATACCTATAATATATAGTAGTCCTAACCTCGGAAGTGTCAATATTGCACAATATAATTATCATATCGGCTATCATCAGTGCTATATCAATATTTATAAGCATAATCGCAAGCTTTTCCGCTTTCTTGTTTTTATCCATTTTTAATGCCCCCCAAGCCGGTTGTTTTATAATATTCAATACTTAATTAAACCTTAAGTCATATTGTAACACATTTTAAAGATATGTACAACAAAAAAGAGTATCACGAAAAAAATTGAACTTTATTGTTTGGCTGACTGCGGTGTCAGACAAGATTGTTTATTGACATATTTTTACACCTGTGTTAAACTTATTTCAAGAACTTTTTAAATGTTCCAATAAGACTGTTATTGTCTTTGTGACAAAGTCTTGTCGCAAAAGGGAAAACTGGCGGTTGAAACCGAAAGGGTTGCTCTCCTCACCTGTTCCCCTGTGTAATCTGATGTGTCCTTGGGAGGCACAATTCACTGCGGAATTGGAGGTGTATTGATATGTGTAAAAAAATATATCTTTTATTAAGTATAGCTGTATTAATTTTTATTATATGTTATGTTTATAGTAGTTATAAGCAAAATTATCATATTCTTTTTAAGGATATTATTACATATGATGATAAAACATATTTTAATTTAAATGGAAAATTGTACAGTTATGACGGTAAACATATTGACCTTGTTATTGACAGTGAGAGGGACAGTGAATATTGTATTGTTGACAACATTATTTACTGTTGTTGTAATTATAATGACATTATCAGTATAAGTAAAAAAGGACAGAACGGAATAGAAATTATATATAGAGAAGATTCGTTAGACAAAAATCTCAAAAATTTTTTTGTCATTAATAACAAAATAATTTATATCACAGAAACCTATTATGTAAAAATATATAAC
>JAJQFU010000069.1 GCA_021200955.1 Clostridiales bacterium
TCAGCCATTATTCTATAATAGGTACTTGCACTGTGACCTATTATATCAATGGCTTTATTTATCGATATTTCTTTATTTTTAACCTGCCGATAAATGTAAATATAGTCCTCGGCGTTATAAATTTTCCCTGTCCGAATTTAACCCCTAAAATGGGAGCGTTTTTAAATGGAGATGTGCATTGTAAACAATGTATGATTCAATTAAAAAATAAGGTTTGTAATATGTTTAAACTTAATATTAGTGAAGAAAGGACAACGTGTTTATTAGATGAATTTATAGAAAAACTTAAGGAGGTTTTATTTACAACGGTTGTAATAATGCTCTTCTCTTCCGGTTTCGGCGCAGCATTTCCTTCGATTTTGAACATACAGTCGAACTCCTACGGACTTGCGGTTCTTCCGTCATATCTTATGTACATTTACAAAGGCAGACAGCTTTTGTTCTATTTCTTGGTTTCACTGTTTTTTTCAACAGCCCTCTGTTTTGTTCTGACATTGCTTTTCGGAGTTCCCAAAGAGGCGGTTTCGGATTAAAAAATTACGTATGTGAAACAAAATATGAAAACGGTTTCATATTTTGTAAATTTTATCTAAACAAAATATCCGTATTTTGTTAAATATATGAATTTACAAACAGGGAAAATATGACTATAATAAATATATGAAAACGATTTCACCACACAGCTTAATATAAGGAGGTATTTAATATGGGATTATTTGACAGATTCAAAAAAGGTTCACAGACAGCGGTTCAAAGTGAGACACAGGCTCCTACAGACCCAAAGGCAGTTTATCTTCCTATGAACGGAAAGGTTATTGACTTAAAAGAGGTTGGGGACGGAGTATTTTCCGAAGGTATGTTAGGTCAGGGTGCCGCTGTTGAGCCTTCCGACGGAAAGGTTTACGCTCCCTTTGACGGAGAGATAACAATGGTTTATGACACGAAGCACGCTTTGGGGCTTATGTCAAAGGGCGGAGTTGAGCTTCTTATTCACATTGGGCTTGACACTGTAAACCTTGAGGGAAAATGCTTTAATATTAAGGTTAAAGACGGACAGAAAATCAAAAAAGGCGACCTTATGGCTATAGCCGACCTTGAGGGAATTAAGAAGGCAGGTTACAGAACAGTTACTCCCGTAATTGTCACAAATTCAGATGATTTTGAAAAAATTGAAAAGGTTTGCGAAGGCACACAGGACGCAGGCGTTAAGCTTTTAGACGTAAAATAATTCCGGAGAAAGGAGAAAACAAAAAAATGAAAAGCTTTAATTATGTTATTACAGACGAAGTAGGTATTCACGCAAGACCGGCAGGGCTTTTGGTTAAAGCGGCAAAGGGACTTTCTTCTAAGATTGTTGTTAAGGCAGGAGCAAAGTCAGCCGACGCAACGAAGCTTATGGCTCTTATGGGGCTTGGCGTCAGAAAAGGCACAGAGGTGACTGTTGAAGTAAACGGAGAAAACGAAGCGGCAGACGCTGTTGAGATAGAGAATTTCTTTAAGAATAATTTATAAGTGAAGGACGGGGAAAGGTATGGAAAAATTCGGCGGTAAAGCCATTTTTAAAGGGGTTGCCATAGGAAAGATTGTTTTCGGTTCAAAGGAAAAGCAGCAGGTCAGAAGAACCAAAATTACCGATACCGAAGCGGAAAAGGCAAGATATGAGGCCGCAAAGGAAGAGGCTGTTAAACAGCTTCAGGGTCTTTATGAAAAGGCACTTAAGGAAGTAGGAGAGGATAACGCCGCTATTTTCGAGGTTCACCAAATGATGCTTGAAGACGATGACTTTAATGAGGGCATTATTGACAAAATCGAAAATCAGCAGGTAAATGCAGAGTATGCCGTTGCTGTTACGGGAGACGCTATGGCAGAAATGTTCGCCAATATGGAGGACGAATATTTCAAGGCAAGATCTGCTGACATAAAGGACATTTCGGAAAGGGTTATATCTGTTCTTTTAGGCGGCGGAAGCTTAAGCCGGCTAAGTGAGCCTTCAATTATAGTTGCTGAGGACTTAGCCCCCAGCGAAACAATTCAGCTTGACAAAGACAAACTTCTCGCTTTTGTAACGGAGCTTGGCTCTTCAAACTCCCACACTGCTATTCTTGCCAGAACAATGAACCTTCCGGCTTTAATAGGAGTTAAGATCGACAAGGCTTGGAACGGCAAAATCGGTATTGTTGATGGATATAAGGGGATATTTATAGTTGACCCGGATGAAGAGACTATTGAAACCTATAAGAAAATTCAAAAGAAGGATGCCGAAAAGAGAGAGCTTCTTAAAAGCCTTAAAGGAAAAAAGACAGTTTCGAAAAGCGGAAAACAAATTAAGCTTTATGCAAATATAGGAAAGCCCTCCGACTTGGCTTCTGTAATTGAAAATGACGCTGAGGGGATAGGTCTTTTCAGAAGCGAATTTTTATATTTGGATTCCGACGATTTCCCCACAGAGGAAGAGCAGTTTGCCGCATATAAAAAAGTCGCTGAAACAATGGGCGGCAAGAAGGTTATAATAAGAACTCTTGATTTGGGTGCTGACAAACAGGTTGACTACTTTAACTTAGGCAGAGAGGATAACCCGGCTATGGGCTACAGGGCTATAAGAATCTGCCTTGACAGACAGGACATTTTCAAAACGCAGCTGAGAGCCCTGCTTCGGGCAAGTGCCTTCGGAAACATAGCTATTATGTATCCTATGATTATATCTGTAGATGAGGTTTTGCAGATTAAAGAAATTGTTGAGGAAGTAAAAAAAGAGTTAAGAGAAGAAAATGTTAAATTCAATGAAAAAATAGAACAGGGCATTATGATTGAAACTCCGGCTTCGGTTATAATGAGCTATGAGCTTGCTCAGCTTGTGGACTTTTTCAGCATAGGCACAAACGATTTAACACAGTACACCTTAGCCATTGACAGGCAGAACTCAAAGCTTGACAGCATAAATAACCCTCATCACCCTGCTGTTTTGAGGTCAATAAAAACGGTTATCGAAAATGCCCACAGGGCGGGAATTTGGGCAGGCATCTGCGGAGAACTGGGAGCAGATACAGCCCTTACCCAAACATTTTTGGATTACGGCATAGATGAGCTTTCGGTTTCACCCTCATTCGTTCTGCCTGTAAGAAAGGCTGTTTGCACAGCCGATTAAATAAGTAAGGCTTATTGTACAGCCTATAAAAAAGCTTCTCCTTTAATATATATATTCTATCACAGAAGGACCGTTACTTAAAGTCAAAAAAGCAAAGGCTTAACGGTCTTTTTGTGATTTTTAACAAATTGTGAGACTTATTTTCGGGCATTTTAACAAGCCCCGGGCTCTTGAAAAAAATTCAGATATGTGTATAATAAATAATATGAAATCGATTACAGAAAGAAGGCGGAAATTATGAAAATATCGGAAGTGGCGGCTTTGGCGGGGGTTTCTCCGGCGGCTGTTTCACGCTATTTTAACGGCGGTTATTTAAGCGATGAAAAAAAGAAAAAAATAGAAGAGGTTGTTTTAAAAACGGGCTATGCTCCTTCCTCTTCGGCTCAAAGTCTCAGAACGAAAAAGAATTTGATTATAGGGGTTATTGTGCCTAAAATAAGCTCAGAGTCAATTTCAAAAATGGTAAACGGAATTACAAAAGCTTTGGAAGGGTCTAAATACAGCCTTATTTTGGCAAACACCGATAATGCCTATGACAAAGAGGTTGACTACCTTAACATCTTTCAAACAGGCAATGTTGACGGAGTAATTTTAACAGCAACAATTTTTACACCTGCTCATTACAAGGCTATGAAAAAGTTAGGCAAGCCCTTGGTTGTTCTTTCACAGTATACCGAAAAATTTTCCTGTGTATATAATGACGACTTTCACGGAGCATATTACGCAGTATGTCATTTAATTGACAAGGGCTGTCGGAAAATAGCCTATATAGGCGTAACAAAAAAGGACAAAGCCGCAGGTCAGGACCGCTATGACGGCTATATAAAGGCTCTTAGAGACAATAATATAAATCCCGACCCTATTATTATAAAAGAGGGAACATTTAACCTTGCTTCGGGAACAGCCCGTATGAGAGAAATTTTGGAAAGCAACAGCCGTATTGACGGAGTTTTCTGTGCAACAGACAGTATCGCCATAGGAGCAATGAAGGTAATAAAGGAGTTCGGACTTTCGATTCCCGATGATATAAAAATTATAGGAACAGGCAACACCCAAATGTCTGAGCTTGTAACCCCTTCGCTTTCAACGGTAAAGCTCTATTATGAAACAGCGGGAGAAGAAGCCTGTAAGCTGCTTCTTGAAATGCTTCAGGGGGAGAAGGCTTTTAAACAGCTTCGACTGGGCTACAGAGTTATTGAGAGAGAAAGTACCGGGAATAAAAAAACAATGTGAAACAAATGTGAAAACGATTTCAGCATTTTGTATATTTTTAATAAAAAAGTTTTTAACCTTTGTAGGAAAAGCGAATTTACAAAAACCTCAAAAAAGACTATAATAAATTCAAGATATGAAAACGATTTCAGATAAGTCCTGCAGGCATCTGCGTTTTTATAGTGTTCTTATTATTAAATTTATTACAGGAGGTTTAATTTTATGGATTACAGAAAATCGGCAGAACAGGTAATTGAAAAAATAGGCGGAAAAGAAAATATTGTTTCAGCCGCTCACTGTGCAACACGTTTAAGACTGGTTGTTGCAGACAACGATATTATCAAAAAAGAAGATATTGAAGAAATAGACGGCGTTAAGGGCTGTTTCCTTGCATCAGGTCAGCTTCAGATTATCTTCGGAACAGGCACCGTAAACAAGGTTTATGATGAGTTTATACAGATTGCAGGCATATCCGCCGCTTCCACCTCAGAGGTTAAACAGCAGGCAGCTGCAAAGTCGAATATTTTCAAACGTCTTATAAAGACACTGGGCGACGTTTTCGTTCCCATAATTCCGGCAATTGTTGCCTGCGGTCTTATTATGGGTCTGACAGAAGCCTTAAACTTTATGAATACAAACGGTTACATAAGCATTAACACCAACGGCTATGTTTTCCAGATTATTTCACTTTTAAGCAGCGCCGCCTTTACATTCCTTCCTATTTTAATAGGCTTCTCCGCAACAAAAACCTTCGGCGGAAATCCCTATTTAGGTGCGGTTTTGGCAATGTTCCTTATTCACACAAATCTTCAGAACGCCTATACGGTGGCAACAGAGGGCTATGCTCAGTCCTTCAGCATTTTCGGACTTTACGATGTTCATATGGTAGGCTATCAGGGTCACGTTATCCCCATTGTTATAGCTTCATTGATACTTGCCAACATTGAAAAACGTCTGCATAAGGTTGTTCCCGAAATAATCGACCTTTTCGTAACACCCTTGGTAAGCCTTCTTGCAACAGCCTTCCTTGTATTCACATTCATAGGCCCTATATTCATCTATATTGAAAATGCTATAATTTCAGGAATTCTCGTTCTTCTTACACTTCCCTTCGGAATAGGCTCCTTCATTATGGGCGGTCTTTATTCATCAACCGTTGTAGCAGGTATCCACCATATGTACACAGTTATAGACTTAGGTCAGATTTCACAATACGGCTATACCTACTGGCTTCCCCTTGCTTCTGCAGCAAATATGGCTCAGGGCGCAGCCTGCCTTGCAGTAGCGGTTAAAACAAAGAAGGCAAAAACAAAGTCACTTGCTCTTCCTGCGGCTCTTTCAGCTATGCTGGGTATAACAGAACCGGCAATCTTCGGTGTAAACTTAAGGTATACAAAGGTATTTGTCTGCGGAGCAATCGGCGGTGCCTGCGGAGCTATGGCGGCTTCACTTTTCCACTTAGGTGCAACAGCCACAGGTGTAACAGGTATTTTCGCAATACTTCTTCACCTTCACGCTCCCCTTCAGTATGTAATTTCTATGCTGATAGCTGTAGCAGTTGCCTTTGTTCTTTCCTACCTTTTCGGATATAAAGACGAGGCTTAATTCTGAGAATAACGGCGCAGGCATCGGGAGCTTTTCCCGGTGCCTTACCCCATTAACCGAGGTGACAATATGAAATTTAACAACATAAAGAAAACAAATCTTCTTCAGACAGCGGCTCTTTTTGAAAAAGCGGCGGAAAATAAGCCGACAAAGTGGAGACAGCTTTTCCATATTATGCCCAAAACAGGCTGGCTTAACGACCCAAACGGTCTTTGCGAATTTAAGGGAGAATATCACATATTTTATCAGTATTCACCCTTTGACACAAAGCCCGGAACAAATTTTTGGGGTCATTATAAAACAAAGGATTTTATAACCTATGAATATTTAACTCCGGCTCTCTGCTGTGATCAGGTTTTTGACTGTCATGGGGTTTACTCCGGCTCGGCTCTTATAGATGAGGGCAAAATGTACCTTTATTATACAGGCAATGTAAAACAGCTTGGAGATTTCGACTATATAAATAATGGGAGAGAACACAATCTTGTGCTTGCAGTTTCTGAGGACGGAGAAACCTTTGACGATAAAACTCTTCTTATGAAAAACTCAGACTACCCCTCCGACTGCACCTGTCACGTAAGAGATCCCAAAGTATTTAAATACAACAATAAATTTTATATGGTTTTGGGTTCAAGAACAACGGATAACATCGGCGAGGTTTTGGTTTATGAATCAGACAATAAAACAAACTGGCAGCTTGTAAACCGCTTAAGAACAGCCGAAAGGTTCGGTTATATGTGGGAATGTCCCGACTTGTTTTTCTTAGGGGATAAGCAGATTTTGGCTTTCTCCCCACAGGGCATAGAAGCTGAAGGCTTTGAATATAACAACGTTTACCAAAGCGGATGGGCTATTCTTGAAGGCAGTTTTACAGACGAGGACTGTACAGTGGGGAAATTTACGGAGCTTGACAGAGGCTTTGACTTCTATGCTCCCCAGTCCTTTGAAGCCTCAGACGGCAGAAGAATTATGATAGGCTGGCTTGGTTTACCGGATTTAGAGGGCTATTATGAAAATCCCTGTGAAGAGTTCGGCTGGTCACACTGTCTGACAATACCGAGAGAATTAAGCCTTAAGGGCAATAAGCTTATTCAAAATCCTATAAGAGAATATGAAAGCTTAAGAGAAAAGGATATAACAGAGGAAAATCAAGAGGGAATAAAGGCTTTTGAAGCTGTAATTACTTATTGCAGTTCCGAAAAAACAGAAGTTTTAATTCACAGCGACTGCAAAATAGCCTATGAAAACAAAATTTTAACACTGTCCTTCGGAGAAAGCGGCGCAGGCAGAAGAGAAAGATGCGTAAGCCTTGAAAGCCTTGAAGAATTAAGAATTTTCTGCGACAGCTCATCAATAGAAATTTTCGTAAATGGCGGTGAAGAGGTTTTCTCCTCACGATTTTATCCCGAAAAATACAGCGGAATAAGACCTGATGAAAACTGTGACGGTTTTAAAGTTTGGAAGCTTAAAGGCTTTGAATACAAAATAAAATAGGAGGCTGTAAAATGAAGTATATAACTACAATCGGTGAAGCCTTAATTGATTTTATACCGGAAGAAAAGGGCTGTAGGCTTAAGGACGTAACAGGCTTTAAAAGGGTCTGCGGAGGTGCTCCGGCAAATGTAGCGGCGGCGGCAGCCTTGCTTGGCGGAAAAAGCCGAATAATTACAAAACTGGGCAATGACCCCTTCGGCGATTATATTGCAGACACATTAAATCAAGCCGGTGTTGACACAGGCTCGGTTTTGCGGACAGACGAAGCAAATACAGCCCTTGCTTTTGTTGCCTTAGCTTCAGACGGAAACAGAGATTTTTCGTTTTACAGAAACCCTTCGGCGGATATGCTTCTCGAAGCTGATGAAATATCGGAAAGTATGCTTAAAGACACAGGGATTTTGCATTTCTGTTCTGTTGACCTAATCGAAGCCCCGGTAAAGTACGCCCACATAAAAGCCATAGAGCTTGCCAAGAGCCAAAACACAATAATCAGCTTTGACCCCAACATTCGCCTTAATCTTTGGGACAGTGCCGAAAACTGCGTAAACACAATAAAAGACTTCATAAAATATGCGGATATATTAAAAATTTCCGATGAGGAGCTGGAATTAATAACAGGTGAAACCGACATAAAAAAAGCAGCCCCCTCTCTTTTTTCACAGGGTGTAAAAATGATTATGTACACTATGGGAGGAGACGGCGCCGAACTTTTGACCCCCGACAAAGAAATAAAAGTAAAAGCCCCGAAGGTAACGGCAAAAGACACCACAGGGGCAGGCGACTGCATTATAGGCTCATTTCTTTACGCTCTTTCTGCGGCGGATGTTAAAAAAGAAACACTGACCGCACTTTCGGAAAAAGAGCTTCACGAAATGCTTTACTTCGCAAACTGCGCTTCAGCCTTAAGTGTAACAAAAAGCGGTGCAATAGCTTCATACTCAACCTTGCCCGAAATCAAGAAATTTATGAAAAATTTATAAAAACAAATACAGCGGCAGTCATTCTTATAAGGGATAACTGCCGCTGCTGTTTAATTTATATCATTTTTGAGAGGGCATAGACCTGCTCGGCGGCAGCTTTATTAATGTTTTTTGACCTTGTTCATATTGCCGGAGTGTTCTCAAGGGAACGCCTGACTGTTGTGCAGAACACACGTTTTCTGCTTATATAATTATAACAAAATCATTTTGTACTTACAACCGAATTATTCTTGAAAATAATATGATTTTGTTGCTTTTGAAGTTTTGCTTTGATATAATCAATTATAGAAAAGACAGAGTATTGCATATGAAAGGGGAGATTATAGTGATGTATCGGTTAGATGAGCAGACAAAACAAATTTTGACCGGAAATGTTTTGCTTATAATTTGCTGCTTATTTTATTTGGCGTGGTGGCTTTTGGCTTTTAAACCGACGGGAGAGGTTAAGGGCTTGAAAAGCGGTTGGCTTTTGCTTCCGGCCTTTGTTTTTGGCTTGGCTGGTATAGCCGAAATTGTAAGAGGGAGCAATCCCTTAAAGCTTCAGTCAGGATTGATGCCCGGAAGCTTTATTTTGCTTGGCGGAATAGCCGCATATTTGATTTTGTACGGGTTGACTTCTGTTGTTTTGAAACGGCAGGTTACAACAGAGCTGTTTTTGATTGTAGGCTGGGCTGTCTTGATACTTTCGGAGCTTAATGCCTTGTATGCCGGAGGACATTTTTCAAAGTTTACCGCTGTTGCTTTTATCATAATTACAGCTGCAGCAGCGGCGATTAGTCTTATATGCTACATATTGTATTATAAACTTGACACCACATTGGGTTATTATGACGGAGCGATACCGCTGATTTTGGCGGCGGCTGTTCCGGTGGTGATTTCGGCAGGCATAATTGTTTAATAAGGAAGAAAATGAAATATATTCGAGAAGAAATCGGAGGGGTATTATGATTGACTATGAAAAATTAAAGCCTGTGCTTGAAGGGTATAAAAAGTATTTTCCAAAGCATTGGAAGGATGAAAAATACAAATGGGAAGCTGTAAAGCAATTTCAGACCTATTGGAACATAGAGGCGGAAAATTTCGGAGATATGTTTAAGCAAGCCACAGAAAAAACAGCTAATTTGCTGGCTATGGGTCACGCATATCCCAAGGCTATGATATTAAATTTTATAGAAGCTGACAGTGAAAAAGTAAGACAGATGTTTCGGGATTTGTATAAAAAAGAAGAGGATTTAGCTGTCCGCGTGGAAAAATTTCAGGAAGCTGCTGAGGAGATGCGTGTAAAATATGATGATGGTACATGGAATAATAATTACCAAAGTACAAATGCGATAAGTACATATTTATGGCTTCGTTTTCCGGACAATTATTATATTTATAAGTATGAATTGGCACACAGTGCGGCTTTGGAATTAGGCTCAGATTACAATCCTAAGCGCAATGGTTCAGCGGAAAGTATGATTGAAGGGTTTAAGCTTTATGATGAAATTCGTGAAGCGGCAATGAAGGATGAAGAAATCTGCTCAATGATTCGAAATGCTGTTGTCGAGGAGGGCTGTTGGAAGGACGAACAGCTTCACACTGCCGCAATTGATATTGCGTTTTATTTTAAGAGATTTTATTTAGATGAGAAAAATAAAGGCGAAGATGAGAGATGGCTCCCCAAGGATTATACTCCGGGCTTATCCGTTGAGGACTGGACTGCCTTGTTAAATGATAATTCAGTGTTTACTTTAAACTCGTTAAAGATTGTAAGGCGTATGAAGGACTGCGGAGGACAAGCCACATGTACGCAGCTGGCCGCTAAATACGGGGAAAGTGTCAATTTTTATAATTCGGGTTCAACAGCGCTGGCAAAGCGTATTGCTGAAAAAACAGGCTGTACTCTAATGCAGACGGAGGATAATGATTACAAGTGGTGGCCTGTTCTTTATATGGGCAGAGTTGCCGAAAAGGATGAAGAAGGTTCTTTTGTGTGGTGTATGAGAGAAGAACTTTCCGAAGCACTTGAAAATACAGATTTATCTTATGTGCCGCTTTATGCAGAGGCAAAACCTACTATTTGGAAAATCAGCCACGGAACTGATTCGACTGGTATTCCGAAGGCTAAGAGAGTATTGTTTGAAAGCAGAAACGCAGTGGTCGTTCACGGCAAGACAAAGGCAATAGCATCATCAAAGGTTTCACAGGGTCAGGCATTTACGGATGTTATGAAAAAGGGTGATTATTTCTATCTCTGCTGGGGAAACAGTATTCGTCTTTTGGGGCAGATTATAAGCGAAAAGCCTGTTTTAAACCCCGAAATGGAAAATGACTGGTATGAATGGCGATACCGCTTAATAGCAAATTCAAAGGATATATCTGCCTATACCAATACAAAAAAATGGTGGACGCCCAATTATAATTCCACCTGTGTATCTGTTAATGACAGCGAAAAAAATCTTTTCGAGGAGCTTATATTGAAGCCATATTTTGATATGACGATTGATGAATTATACGGAAATAAAGAGATTTCCCCTGAAATTACCGAGACTGAAGCCGAAAAATATACCAAAGAGGATTTTCTGAATGAAGTATATATGACTGCCGAAAAGTATGAGGCTTTAAAAGAGCTTTTGCTTTACAAAAGGAATGTGATTTTGCAGGGCGCTCCCGGTGTGGGCAAAACATTTTCCGCAAAGAAGCTGGCTTATTCAATTATGGGCAAAAAGGACGATTCAAGAATTGAATTAATACAGTTTCATCAGAATTATTCATATGAGGATTTTATTATGGGCTACCGTCCCGATGAAGGCGGTTTTAAGCTGACAGAGGGTATTTTCTATCGTTTTTGCAAGCTGGCTTTAGCCAACAGGGGCAAAGAATATTTCTTTATCATAGATGAAATTAACAGAGGAAATTTGAGTAAGATTTTCGGCGAACTGCTTTTGCTTATTGAAAAAGACTACAGAGATACTAAGGCGGTGCTTGCTTATACCGGTGAAGAGTTTGCCGTTCCGGATAATCTCTTTATAATCGGTATGATGAATACAGCGGACAGAAGCCTTGCTATGATAGACTATGCTTTAAGGAGACGGTTCAGCTTTTTTGAGATTGAGCCGGGCTTTAATTCTGAGGGATTTAAAAAATATCAGCAGCAGTTTGAAAGCGAAACCTTTAATGCTCTTATTGAACAAATCAAGAAGTTAAATAAAGCTATTGCAGACGATAAATATTTGGGAAAGGGTTTCAGAATAGGCCACAGCTATTTTTGCGGCATAAAGAAAAACGAGTTTTCTGTTGAAAGGCTGCGTTCTGTTGTGGAATTTGATATTCTGCCTATGCTTAACGAATATTGGTTTGACGAGCCGAAAAATATAAAAGATTGGGAAAATAATCTGCGTGGTGTTTTCAATGACGAATGACAAGGGTATTTTTATAAAAAATATATATTATATGCTGTCATATGCCTTTCAGGTATTGAAACAGTCTAACTATAAAAGTGTGGCTTCGGAAAGCTTTGAAAATGCCGAGGATTTGTTTGCGGCAATTTTAGCCAAAGGCGTTGCTCAGCAGCTGAAGCAAGGCTTATACAGAGAATATGTAACGGCTGATGAAAATCTTTCCGTAATGAGAGGAAAGATAAATCTGTCCCAAACTATTCTGAATAAAACCCGTCAGAACCGTAAAATAGCCTGTGAATTTGACGAGCTTTCGGAAAATAACCTTTTTAATCAAATTCTTAAAACCACTATGAGCCTTCTTGTTAAGAATAAGAATGTAGATGTCGAACGAAAAAATATGCTGAAAAAGGAGCTTGTGTTTTTCGACACTGTTAATTACAGGGAGCCGTCTGAAATTATGTGGAGCAGACTGAATTACCGCCGAAATAACAAAAGCTATGAAATGCTTATGAATATCTGTTATTTTGTTTTGAATGGGCTGCTTCAGACAACGGAAGAGGGAGAATACAAAACAGCCTCATTTTTTGATGACCATATGGAAAGGCTTTATGAAAGGTTTATTTTGGAATATTATAAATATCACTACGGAGATATTTTAAACGTCAATGCGGCAAAGGTCAGCTGGAATCTTGTAGGCTCACATGATGAAGCAATGATAAAATTTCTGCCCGATATGCAGACGGATATTATGCTTCGGCTGAAAGAAAAGGTTTTGATTATCGATGCAAAGTATTACGGGCATATTCTACAGCAGTATTATGATAAACAAAGTATTCATTCGGGCAATATTTATCAGATATTTACGTATGTGAAAAATACGGACAAAAATAATACAGGCAATCCATCGGGCTTGCTTCTGTATGCCAAAACAAACGAGGAAATTGTGCCGGACTGTTCATTTAATATGGGCGGAAACCAAATAGGGGCAAAAACCCTTGATTTAAATAAAGATTTTAAAATAATAGTGCAGCAGCTTGACAAAATCGCCGAAGATTATTTTGAAATAGGTTAATCATTGGGCAATGGTTAATATGCAGCTGATTTTTCGGAGGAGGACAAAATGGTTAAAGGGATAATATTTGATATGGACGGGGTTGTTTTTGATACGGAGAGGCTTTCAACTATGGGCTGGCTTAAGTGTGGAGAGGCACTCGGAATTGAACTCGATATGAAGTTTATAAACAGCTTTAAAGGAACGGCAAGAAGCTATAGCCGCGGGCTTTTTAAGGACAGGTTTGGAGAGGACTTTGACTATGACGGGGCAAGGAATATTAGGACAAAATTTATAATCGATTATATAAATGAGTTCGGAGTGCCTGTTAAAAAGGGGTTTAATGAGTTGATTGCTTTTGCGAAAAGTAAGAAGATTTTGACTGCGGTTGCTACATCTACGGGCAGAGAATTGGCGGAATTTTATTTTGAAAAGGTAAATGTAAAGAAATGCTTTAATGCTTTCGTTTACGGAGACACAGTGGAAAGAGGAAAGCCGGCGCCGGATATTTTTCTGAAGGCAGTGGATATGCTTGGGCTTGACTGCAATGAATGTATTGTAATCGAGGACAGCCCGGCAGGAATAAAAGCAGGGCAAAATGCCGGAATCAGGGTTGTGGCGATTCCCGATATGATTCCATTTGATAAAGATATTATGGGTTGTATTGACTACTGTGTCGGCAGTCTTGATATTGCGGCAAATCTTATAGATGAGGGGAAAATGTGAGATTTTTCGGCTGAAAAAAACCAGGACAAACGCATGAAACATTTTCAAATAATGTAATATAACTGAAACACAACAC
>JAJQFU010000154.1 GCA_021200955.1 Clostridiales bacterium
CTTTTTCAAAATTGGTGTCAATGTGGTGTAAAATTGCTTGTTTCAAATGGTATCAATTACTTAAAAACCCGATTATTTAGAGGTTTTTAAATGTTATCAACTGCTAAACTCAGTTTTGCCGCAAGGCAAAAGTTCTGAACCCCCTCAAGGGGAGGCTCGGCTTCGCCGCAAAATCTTATAATTAATCGCATTCAAAAAGGAGACGATAAAAATCCGTCTCCTCTTTAATTTACTATAAAAGTGTTGTCGAAAGACAGTCAGATGGGCAAGCTTGCTTGCACAGATGGCTGTATATCAGACAACCTAACCCGTATGAGCAGCGTAGGACGACAGCCGGGAGTGCGAAGCACGCAGCAATCGACTTTTATAGTATGTGGTATCTACAAAGCAGAAATATAGTTTTATTTCTTTATGCTTCTTCTGAAACAATTTCGGGTGTTTCGGAAGCTTCGACTACTGTGTCGGCTGTCTGTGCGGCAGCTTCAGCCGCAGCGACCTCCTTATCCACAAGTCTCAGGTCAATCTTTCTGTAGGAGTTCATACCTGTTCCGGCAGGAATAAGCTTACCTATGATAACATTTTCCTTAAGACCTATAAGCGAATCCTTCTTGCCCTTAATAGCGGCTTCTGTAAGAACTCTGGTTGTCTCCTGGAATGAAGCTGCCGAAAGGAATGAATCCGTAGCAAGTGAAGCCTTTGTGATACCCAAAAGGTTTCTCTTTCCTGAAGGCAGAGCAACATAAGCAGTCAAAAGCTTCTGCAAGCCGTTTTCTTCGGCATATTCGTTATATTCCTTAACCTTGTCGTTATAGGTTATAACGTGAGCCTTAAGAGTGGGCAGCTTATCGGCACATTCTTCCGGAAGATTAAACATAACGCCGTCATTATAAGCGAAAATACCTTCGTTTAGTGCTCTTGCGTTGCCGTTATAGGCTTCTACGTCCTCGGGCTCGTTAAGAGTGAAGATTTCTTCGGCGTTGGTGTCCTTAAATACAGCGGCGCTTGCCTTAGCTGCTTCAACATTTCTCTTCAGACCTTCCATAATGGTGTCTTCAAAAGCAAGCCAGTCTACAAAGCTGCCGGCCATAATATTAGTGTCACCGCCGTCCTCAACCTTAACACGCTTCAGCATCTGTCTTACAATAATTTCAATGTGCTTATCGTTTATATCAACACCCTGAAGTCTGTAAACTCTCTGAACCTCTTTGAGAATGTAGTCCTGAACCCCTCTTATTCCGTTAATAAGGAGAATATCGTGAGGATCGATTGAACCTTCTGTCAGAGGATCACCGGCTTCGATTTCGATATCGTTCATAACCTTAATTCTTGCGCCGTAGGGAATTACATATTCGGATGTGTTTCCGTCAGCTTCCGCAACATATACCTTGCTCTGGTTCTTAAGGTCGGTTACGCTGATTTTACCGCCTTTTTCAGCGATAATAGCAACGCCCTTGGGCTTTCTTGCTTCGAAAAGCTCTTCAACTCTGGGAAGACCTTGTGTAAGGTCGTTTCCTGAAACGCCGCCGGTATGGAATGTTCTCATAGTAAGCTGAGTACCGGGCTCGCCGATTGACTGAGCTGCAATAATACCTACAGACTCGCCTATTCTTACAAGTCTGCCTGAAGCCATATTTGCACCGTAGCACTTGGAGCAAACGCCGTTCTTGCAGTGACAGGAAAGAATGTTTCTGATGTAAACCTTCTCAATACCTGCCTTAACTACTGCTTCGGCCTGGTCGGGGCTTATCATAGTATCTGCCTTAACAAGCAGCTCCCCTGTTTCGGGGTGATAAATATCGTTTACAGAATATCTGCCTCTGATTCTGTCTGCCAAAGGCTCGATTGTTTCTCTGCCGTCCATAAATGCGGAAACCCACATTCCGGGAACCTCGTCAAGATTTTCGGCACAGTCATGCTCTCTTATGATCATATCCTGAGATACGTCAACAAGTCGTCTTGTAAGGTAGCCTGAGTCGGCTGTTCTGAGCGCCGTATCGGAAAGACCCTTTCTTGCGCCGTGGGCTGAAATGAAGTATTCCTGAACGGAAAGTCCCTCACGGAAGTTAGCCTTTATAGGAAGCTCGATTGTGTCGCCGGTAGGTGAAGCCATAAGACCACGCATACCCGCAAGCTGCTTAATCTGTCTGTTAGAACCTCTTGCGCCTGAGTGAGCCATCATATAAATGTCGTTATACTGACCTAAGTTTTCAAGAAGAGCGTCTGTAATCTTCTTATCCGCTTCTTCCCAAACCTCAATAACCTTGGCGTGTCTTTCTTCGTCGGTCATAAGACCACGTCTGAAGAGCTTGGTTATCTTTTCAACCTCTCTGTCGCCCTCTGCAAGATATTCCTCCTTAACATCGGGAATCTTCATATCGGAAACGGATACGGTAAGGGCTGCTCTTGTGGAGAACTTAAAGCCCAAAGCCTTAATGTTGTCAAGAACAACGGCTGTTTCCGTTGCCGGGTGTTTATTTATACAGCGGTTGATAATTTTTCCCAGTTCCTTTTTGCCTGTTAAGAAGTCGATTTCATAGGCAAAAAGGTTTTCTTCCTTAGTTCTGTCAACAAAGCCTATATCCTGAGGAATAATTTCATTAAATATAATTCTGCCGACAGTTGTTTCTATAATTTTAGACCTTTCCTCGCCGTTTATGTTAAGAGTTCTTCTTACTCTTATAGGCTCGTGAAGGGTTATTACATTGTTGTCATAAGCAAGTCTTGCTTCGTTTTCGTCCTTATAAACACTTAACGGAAGTCCGTTTTCGTCTCTGTCTCCGCCTTTTTTAAGAGTAAGGTAATAAATACCCAAAACCATATCCTGTGTGGGAACAGTAACAGGCTCGCCGTCTGAAGGCTTCAAAAGGTTGTTGGGAGACAAAAGCAGGAAGCGGCACTCAGCCTGAGCTTCAACCGACAGGGGAACGTGAATAGCCATCTGGTCGCCGTCGAAGTCGGCATTGTAAGCCGTACAAACAAGGGGGTGAAGCTTCAAAGCCTTGCCCTCTACGAGAACAGGCTCGAAAGCCTGAATACCCAGTCTGTGGAGTGTAGGTGCTCTGTTAAGCATAACGGGATGTTCCTTAATTACGTTTTCAAGAACGTCCCAAACCTCGGGCTGAAGTCTTTCAACCATTCTCTTAGCCGACTTTATGTTATGGGCAAGATCCATTTCCACAAGCTTCTTCATAACAAAGGGCTTAAACAGCTCTATAGCCATTTCCTTAGGCAGACCGCACTGATAAATCTTAAGAGAAGGCCCTACTACGATAACGGAACGTCCCGAATAGTCAACTCTCTTACCGAGAAGGTTCTGACGGAAACGTCCCTGCTTGCCCTTAAGCAGGTCAGAAAGGCTCTTTAAGTCTCTGTTGCCGGGGCCTGTAACAGCCTTTCCTCTTCTGCCGTTGTCAATAAGTGCATCAACAGCTTCCTGAAGCATTCTCTTTTCGTTTCTAACGATAATATCGGGAGCCTGAAGCTCAATAAGTCTCTTAAGACGGTTGTTTCTGTTTATAACTCTTCTGTAAAGATCGTTAAGGTCGCTGGTGGCGAATCTGCCGCCGTCAAGCTGAACCATAGGTCTTAAATCGGGAGGAATTACGGGAACAGCGTCCAAAATCATCCATTCGGGCTTGTTTCCCGAAAGTCTGAAGGCTTCAACAACCTCAAGCTTTTTGATAATTCTGACTTTCTTCTGCTTAGAAACACCTTTTCCTCCGGCGTTAAGCTCTTCTTTAATCTTAGCTGCTTCTTCGTCAAGGTCGATAGCCATCAAAAGCTCTTTAATTGCTTCTGCGCCCATTCCCACTCTGAAGCTTGTTGCGCCGTATTTATCGATAGCCTCTCTATATTGGGGTTCTCTCAAAACCTCTTTATAAGCAAGGTCTGTTTTGCCGGGGTCAAGAACCACATAAGCGGCAAAATAAAGAACCTCTTCAAGTTTTTTGGGGCTTATTCCCAAAATGATGCCCATACGGCTGGGAACGCCTTTAAAATACCAAATATGAGAAACGGGAGCTGCAAGCTCAATGTGACCCATTCTCTCACGTCTTACCTTAGACTTTGTAACCTCAACGCCGCAGCGGTCGCAAATCGTACCCTTATAGCGGATACGCTTATACTTTCCGCAGTGACACTCCCAGTCCTTTGTGGGGCCGAAAATCCTTTCACAGAAAAGACCGTCAACCTCGGGCTTTAATGTTCTGTAGTTTATAGTCTCAGGCTTTAAAACCTCGCCGTAAGACCACTGCCTTATTTTTTCAGGAGATGCAAGTCCTATTTTAATTGAATCAAATACTATCTGATCAGAATCCTTACCGGGCATTCCAACTATCTCCTTTCTTAATTAATCTTCAAAATCTTCTTCGCTTAAGAGTTCGTCCTCTGCGTTCATAATCTCTTTATCCAAGGGTCTTAAATTCTCGTCATCATCGTCTGTTTCCAAGCTGTCTAAATCAAGACTGTTTAAAACTCCGTCAATAACGTCGTCTGTGCTGCTCTCTATAACAGCGTCGTCAGCCACAACGGGAGGTCTGTGAAGAGGAGCCGAATCCTCAGTGCCTTCGATATTTACCGTAAGCTCGTCAACATCGTCAATAGACTCCTTAATGTCGATTTCGTTATCGTTTTCATCAAGAACTCTGACATCAAGACAAAGTGCCTGAAGCTCCTTAAGGAGAACCTTAAATGATTCGGGTATACCGGGTTCGGGAATATTCTCGCCCTTAACAATAGCCTCATATGTCTTAACACGGCCTACGATATCGTCTGACTTAACAGTCAAAATTTCCTGAAGTGTGTATGATGCGCCGTAGGCTTCAAGCGCCCAAACCTCCATTTCGCCGAAACGCTGACCGCCGAACTGCGCCTTGCCGCCCAAAGGCTGCTGAGTAACAAGTGAGTAAGGGCCTGTTGACCTTGCGTGGATCTTATCTTCAACCAAATGGTGAAGCTTAAGATAATGCATGAAGCCGATTGTGGTGGTGTTGTCGAAGGGTTCGCCTGTTCTGCCGTCACGAAGCTGAACACGTCCTGTGTGGTTTATGGGAACGCCTCTCCACTCTTCTCTGTGTTCCTTGTTGTTTTCAAGGTATTCAAAAATTTCATCGTTTATATTGCCCTTCCACTTAGCCTCGAAATCCTCCCAGCTGCTGTTTGCAAAATCATTTGCAAGCTCAAGAGTATTCATAATATCCTTTTCTCTTGCGCCGTCGAATACAGGTGTGGCAACCTTAAAGCCCAAAACCTGAGCCGCAAGACCTAAGTGAATTTCCAAAACCTGACCGATATTCATACGTGAAGGCACACCTAAGGGATTCAAAACTATGTCAAGAGGTCTGCCGTTAGGAAGAAAAGGCATATCCTCAACGGGAAGCACACGGCTTACAACACCCTTGTTTCCGTGACGGCCCGCCATTTTATCGCCTACGGAGATTTTTCTCTTCTGAGCGATATAAACTCTGACAAGCTTATTTACGCCGGGCCCTAATTCGTCTGAGTTTTCTCTTGTAAATATTTTAACGTCAACAACGGTTCCGCTTTCGCCGTGAGGAAGTCTCAATGAGTTGTCTCTGACCTCTCTTGCCTTTTCGCCGAAAATAGCCCTGAGAAGTCTTTCCTCGGCTGTCAGTTCGGTTTCGCCCTTGGGGGTAACCTTGCCTACCAAAATATCGTTGGCGTTTACCTCTGCGCCTATTCTTATATTTCCGTTTTCGTTAAGGTCGCGCAAAGCATCCTCACCGACGTTGGGAATATCGTTTGTAATATCTTCTGCGCCCAGCTTTGTGTCTCTGGCTTCGCACTCGTGTTCTTCAATATGAACAGATGTGTAAACATCCTCAGCCACAAGCTTCTCTGAAAGGAGAACGGCGTCCTCGTAGTTATAGCCCTCCCAAGTCATAAAGCCTATAAGGGGGTTCTTGCCCAAAGCAAGCTCGCCGTTGCTTGTTGAGGGGCCGTCTGCTATAATCTCCCCTGCTTCAACTCTGTCGCCCTTGTTTACTATGGGTCTTTGGTTAATACAGGTGGACTGGTTTGAACGCTTAAATTTAATAAGCTGATATCTGTCTTTAACCCCTGCGTCGTTTACAATAACGATTTGGGCTGCGTCTACTGTATCTACATAGCCGCCGTTTTTGGCTACCACAACAACGCCCGAGTCCTTAGCGGTTTTATATTCCATACCCGTGCCGACTATAGGGCTTTCGGTAGTCAAAAGAGGAACCGCCTGTCTCTGCATGTTAGAACCCATTAAGGCTCTTGTTACGTCGTCGTTTTCAAGGAAGGGTATAAGGGCTGTAGCCACGGAAACAAGCATCTTGGGCGATACGTCCATAAGTTCAACTTTATCTTGACTTATTTCAACGTTGTCTACGCCCAGCCTTGCAGTAACCTTGCTGTGTTTAAAGTGATTTTCGTTATCTAAGGGTTCGTTAGCCTGGGCAATAACATATCCCTCTTCTTCATCGGCTGTAATATAAATTACATCGTCTGTAACAACGCTTTTTCCGTCAACCTTAACAACCTTTCTGTAGGGTGCTTCAATAAAGCCGTATTCATTTATTTTTGCATAAACCGCCAGTGAGTTTATAAGACCGATGTTGGGGCCTTCAGGTGTCTCAATGGGGCACATTCTGCCGTAGTGTGATGTATGAACGTCACGAACCTCGAAACCTGCTCTCTCTCTTGAAAGACCGCCGGGGCCTAAGGCTGAAAGTCTTCTCTTATGGGTCATTTCGCCTAATGGGTTGTTCTGATCCATAAACTGTGAAAGCTGTGAACTGCCGAAGAACTCCTTTATGGCTGCGGTTACGGGCTTAATGTTAATAAGAGCCTGAGGTGTAACGGCGTCCTTATCCTGTGTGGACATTCTCTCTCTGACAACTCTCTCCATACGGGAGATACCTATTCTGAACTGGTTCTGCAGAAGCTCGCCTACGGCTCTGATACGTCTGTTGCCCAAATGGTCAATATCATCCTTGTTGCCGACGCCGTAATCGAGATGAATACAATAGTTCACAGAAGCCATAATATCATCATAGGTAATGTGCTTGGGGTTAAGCTCGTGCATATTTGTTCTTACGGCAGCTTTAAGACTGTCGGGGTCTTCGCAGTTTTCGAGAATTTCCTTAAGAACGGGGAAATAAACAAGAGTGTCTGCCTTTAAGCCGAAATCCTCTGCTTTAAAGCCGTAGCCTTCAACAAAGGGATTAATGCAGACCTGCTTGTTTGTAAGTATTCTGCACTCGTCACCGTCCTCTTTAATTACGTCAACAAAACCTATGCCTGAGTTCTGAATTTTGTCGCAAAGCTCTCTGTCAAGCTTTGTGCCTTCTTCGCAGATAATTTCACCTGTTAAGGGGTCAACTGCGTCATAAGCAAGTCTCATTCCTCTTATTCTGTTTTTAAGAAGAAGCTTTTTGTTATATTTATATCTGCCCACCTTTGCGAGGTCATACCTCTTGGGGTCATAAAACATATTTCTTACGAGTGTTTCGGAGGATTCAACCGTAGGCGGCTCGCCGGGTCTTATCTTCTTATAAAGCTCAATAAGAGCCTCCTCATAATTAGTGGTTGTGTCCTTTTCAAGAGTGGCAAGTATTTTGGGGTCGTTTCCGAAAAGGTTGTAAATTTCGTCGTCTGAGCCTGTTTTATCGGGGCTTAAGGCTCTGACCAATATAGTAACGGGCAGCTTTCTCGTTCTGTCAACTCTGACGTTAAAAACATCGTTTGAGTCTGTTTCATATTCAAGCCATGCCCCTCTGTTGGGGATAACCTGTGAAGAAAGAAGGTTCTTTCCGGCTTTATCCTTCTCTATTGAATAATAAATACCGGGGGAACGGACAAGCTGGCTTACAATAACTCTCTCTGCGCCGTTTATTACGAATGTGCCTGTGTCGGTCATCAAAGGAAAGTCGCCGAAAAAAAGCTCCTGCTCTTTAATTTCGTCAAGCTCCTTGTTTCTGAGCCTGACCTTAACATATAAAGGAGCCGCATAGGTGGCGTCACGATCCTTACACTCCATAATGCTGTATTTAGGGGGTCTGTCAAGAGAAAAATCCAAAAATTCCAAAATAAGATCTCCGTTATAATCGCTCATTGGAGATACATCGTCAAAAACCTCTCTGAGACCGTCTGTTTTGAACCAGTCATAGCTGTCCTTTTGAAGCGCCAAAAGATTGGGCATTTCCAAAACCTCTTCAACGGTTTCATAGCTCATTCTCTGAACGTGACCCAGCTTAACCGGCTTCATTCTGTCTTTTTCCATTACGCCTTCACTCCTTCATTTTTTGAAACTGCAAAACATAAGAACATTTTTGTAAAGGTGATGCTTTTCTCGTTTAAAGCACACAAAAACACCGAAACCCACCTCATTTTTTTATAAAAAAGGGTTCGGCGGTCTGCTCCATATACAGTTAAAAACACAAGCTTTTATCAATATATGTCATAAAACTTTTTTCCTCTGTGTGAAAAAATTTATACTCTTTTTACTATTGCAAAAAGTCAAAACCTGTGGTATATTATAAGGGATGAGAAAAAGCAAACTCTCAAAATTATATAAGAAACTAACAAGTTTCGACTAAAACCCACTTTTGTCAAAATACAAGGGTTCAATTAATTATTATACAGCCGCAGACCCCGTTTTGTCAAGCGGTTTTTTTGAAATTTTTTCAAAAAAAGTGTGTAACCCGCTCTAAGGAGACAATTATTATGCCATTTTTTAAAAAGGACAAATCTGACAAAGATAAATCTAAGAATAAAAAAAATCCTCTGAAAAAGCTTAAACGTCAGGAGCTTCTCGAACTTCTTTTGGAACAGACTAAACGAGCCGAAGCCCTTGAGGAAGAGCTTAAGCAAAAAAACGCAGAGCTTGAAAACAAAAAAATTATTATAGAAAAATCCGGCTCTGTTGCAGAAGCGGCTCTTCGCCTTAACGGCGTTTTTGAAGCAGCCGAGAAAGCGGCGGAGCAATATCTTCAAAACATAAAGGAAAAAGCGGAAGGTGAAAGCAAGTGAACTTAATTAATACATACCCCTCCTCTGCCGAGGTCGAAACAGAGCTTAAGCGGACAGTATATATAAACCGCTGGAAGGCTGTTTTCCGCAGTACGGTTTTTATTCTTATAACCGTTGCGGCTGTTTCCGTTTTGGTGGCAACCCTGTTTCTGCCCGTTCTTCAGATTTACGGCTCTTCAATGACCCCCTCCTTAAGCGCCGGAGACATTGTTGTTTCAATTAAAAATTATGACTTTAAACAGGGAGATATAGTTTCATTCTACTATAATAACAAAATTTTGGTAAAGCGTGTTATCGCCTTCCCCGGCGACTATGTTGATATCGATGACAAGGGCAATATTTATGTAAACGACGAGCTTTTGGATGAGCCTTATATCAGTGAAAAGGCTTTCGGCGAATGCGATATAGACCTGCCCTATCAGGTTCCCGACGGAAGAGTTTTCGTCTGCGGCGACCACCGCTCCACCTCTGTTGACAGCCGTTCATCAACTATCGGCTGTGTTTCGGAGGAACAGGTTGTAGGCAGAATAATGTTCAGAGTTTGGCCCTTGAAAAAGTTCGGGGCTATCGCTTGAAAAAATGCTCGCATTTTTTCAAAAAGTTTAAGGTAGAAACCATCAAGTTTTCCGCAAATTTGATGCTTCGCATCAAATTCACAGAAAAGTTTCCGTCCTCGGGCGGGCAAAGCTCGCCCTGCGGATTTAAGTCTGCGACGCTTATAGGAAGTTAGTTATTCACAAGTTTTTGGTCTTTTATGTTATATGATAAGGAAAGTCAGGTGATATGTTATGCCTACATTATGCTTATTTCACGGAATTAAGATTACAATGAATTGGGATGACCATAATCCTCCCCATTTTCATGCAGCTTATGGAGACTACAGAGCAATTATACTTATACAGGAAGGAATTGTTTCGGCGGGTTATCTTCCCAAAAATCAATTGAAATATGTCCTTGCGTGGGCAAACACTCATAAGGACGAGCTTATGCAGAATTGGGAGCTTGCTAAGGAGCTTAAGCCTTTAAACAAAATCAGTTCAGAGATTTAAGAGAGGTGATGCAAATGGTAAATAAATTAGACTCAAGTCTTTTTTATCCCGAGGTTTATCAGGCGGTTGCCGGTGAAGATTACACTGTCTATGCCTACGTAAATGACGGCTCAATGCGAAAGGTTGATATTTCCCCCTTTATTGAAAAAGGCGGCGTGTTTGAGCCTTTAAGAGACAAAGCCCTTTTCAAATCCGCCTTAACCGTTATAGGCTATACCATAGCCTGGGACTTAGAAGGAAACAGAGACGAATACAAATGCATAGATATTGACCCCTTTTATGTCTATAACAGCCCTATTGTTGACGACATTCCATATTAATATTAAAACAAAACCGCAGATAACTCTGTTTAAAAAGGAGCTGTCTGCGGTTCTTTTTATTCCGACTTTATAATTGTTCCTCCGCCCAAAATATAGCCTTCATCATAAAAAACAGCTGCCTGACCGGGCGTAGGCGCTCTTTGGGGCTCGTCAAACTCTGCGATGATTTTATCGCCCTTTTTACATATTGTACAGGGTGACGCCTTTTGTGAATATCTGAGCTTTCCCTGAACCCTTAAAGGCTCGGTTATATCCTCGATTCCCATAAAATTAAAGTCGTCTATTTCCACAAGAGACTTAAAAAGCTTTGCGTTTTGGTCTAAAACAATTTCGTTTGTTTCGGGACGGATTTCCGTTATATACATTCTTGTTTTAAAGGACAAGCCGAAGCCCTTCCGCTGACCTAATGTGTAGTTTGTTATGCCCTTGTGTCTGCCTAAAATTTCGCCCTCGGGGGAAACAAAATTGCCTTCCGGAATTTCCGCTTCTGTATTTTCTCTTATAAATCTGCCGTAGTCTCCGTCGGGCACAAAGCAGATATCCTGACTGTCGGGCTTATTTGCCACGGCAAGACCTATTTTCTCCGCAATTTCCCTTATTTGGTTTTTGTCATATTCCCCAACGGGCATTAAAGTCCTCGAAAGCTGCTCCTGAGTTAAGCTGTAAAGGGCGTAGGTCTGATCCTTAGTTGAAGTGTTTGCAAGGTGAAGGCTGTATCTGCCTGTTTTGGGGTAAATCCCCACCTTTGCATAATGCCCTGTGGCAATATAGTCAGCCCCCACTGCCACAGCCCTGTTTAAAAGCGCCTGCCACTTTACATATCTGTTGCAGGCAATACAGGGGTTGGGGGTTCTTCCCTTAAGATATTCAGCCGTAAAATAATCGATGACATATTTTTTAAATTCAGACTTAAAGTTTAAAACATAGTGAGGTATGCCAAGCCTTCCGCAGACAGCCCTTGCGTCCTCAACTGCCGAAAGTCCGCAGCAGCCGCCGTTATCCTGAATTTCGTCTTGGGTTTCGTCCTGCCAAATCTGCATAGTCACCCCTATTACGTCATAGCCTGCCTCTTTAAGCAAATATGCGCAGACGGAGGAATCAACCCCTCCCGACATACCAACTGCCGCTGTTTTCTTCATAGTGTCACCTCATAATAGGGCTTTTTCAAAATGCCCTCATAGTTTTTATAGTCCCTCATATATTTTTCAACAAAGGCGTAAAAGTCCTTGCTGTGGTTTCGGTGGAAAAAGTGTGCAAACTCGTGCAGAAGAACGTATCTTGTGCAGCCGTAGGGATATTTTATCAAAGCCAAATTCAGCGAAATATGCCCGTTGTCAGGCGTGCAGCTGCCCCACCTTGTTTTCATTTCTTTAATTGTAATTTTTATTTTCGGCGGAATTTTGCCCTTGTCCTTGGGAATTAAAGGGAAAATCTCGTCATAGGCTTCTGCAAAGACCTTTTTGGCGAGACTTACGGAAAGGTCTTTAAGGGCAGTCTTGGCGGTTAGTTCATCGGGAGCAAAAACTTTAACACCCTCTTCCGAAAAATATGCCTTTCTTTCATTACTTTTAATATGCTTAACAGGGTATTTTTTGCCCAAATAATAAAAATACTTCTCCGCCTCCGCTTCCTTTTCGCTCTTTGCTTTATCAGCACTTACAATATCGTCTATGCCCTTTTTCATTTTTTCGCAATTTTCCGAAATAATTTTTTGTATATATCTTTCAGAAACCCCAACAGGCGCCGAAATATAAAGCACTCCGTCGGGCTTGGCTCTGAAATTTATTCTTTTTATTCGTTTGTATGTAATTTCGTAGTTTATAACTCCGCTTAGAGTTTTTATTTCTTTCATAAAATCACCGTTTTGTGTTGTTTTATATTATCCGTTTTTTAGAATAATACTTTTAACTCAAAAAGTCAACCCCAACTGAAAAAGCGGCATCGGCTTAAACCGACACCGCCTAAATTAAATTTTAATCAAAGATTATTCGCCCAGAATATCCTCAAAAATTTTAACAAGCATAACCGCACTTTCGGCTCTTGTCAGGCTTTCTTCGGGGTTTAAATTTCCGTTTGTGCCGGAAATTATTCCCTCGTCAACCAAAAGTCCTGCGGAGCTTACGGCATAGTCTGAAATTCTGTCTCTGTCGTTAAATTCCTTAAGGTCATTGTCCGACTTAGTTTCAAAACCTCTGTAGAAGAGATATCTGCAGAGTATATACATAACCTGTTCTCTTGTTATGGCTGCGTCGGGGTCAAAATCCTTGATTTCTTCAGTGAGAATATTGTTTTCCCATGCCCAGTCAACAGCGTTTTGATACCAGCGTCTTTCAGCCAAAACGGGGCCTAATGTGTTGCCCTCTGCTCTGAAAAGCATAACAATCAGCTCGGCACCTGTTACTGTTTCGTTGGGAGCGAAGCTCTTTTCGTTTTTGCCTGAAATATAGCCCTTCTTATAAGCCTTCTTTACATACTTATAATACCATGCTTCTCTTTCAACATCCTCAAAGGGAGGAGCGTCCTCGTCAAAGTCATCATCGTCAAAGTCTCTGCGGTCTTCTCTGTCGTCATCCCAATCACCCTTGACCCAATCGTCTCTGTCATCGTCATCGAATTCAAAGTCGTCACGGTCGAAATCGGGTCTGTCATCGTCATCAAAGTCGAAGCCGTCAAAATCAAAATCGGGCTTCTCCCCCTCTTTAAACTGACGGGCATTTCCCTCTTCGTCTGTCTGAGGTTCGGGAAGGGCTTCTCCTTCTGCAAGGGTTTCACGCTCTGCACGTGTTTCCCTTTCAACATATTCCGTTGTCGCTTCTGTCAGGGCTTCACGCGTCTGCTCCGTTACTCTGTTTTCTGTTTTATTGTTCTGCTTGTTGTCGGTTTTAACTGTCTGCTTTTCAGTGTCGGTCTGTCTTTTGGTTGTGGTTTCCGTTACAGGCTCTTTAACAGTCTGTTTTTGGTTTTGCTGTTTTTGGTTCTGCTGCTGTTTGTTTGTCTGCTGTTGATTATTTTTGTTTTGATTTTGGTTATTTGCGTTTTGCTGTTGCTGTTGCTGCTGAACCTGCTGTCTGTTGTTTGCAGGAGCCGCAAAACCCGGAGCCGCAGCCCCGAGAGCCATAACAATGCTCAAAAGAACCGCTGTCACCTTTCGTCTCATAAGCATAACCTCCTTATTCAGTCTATATAAAACAATAGTTGGTTCTATACTAAAAAAGTAGACAAAAAATATAGTTATCTATTATAATAAAGTAAACAC
>JAJQFU010000068.1 GCA_021200955.1 Clostridiales bacterium
CTATACATAATTCTTTTGTTATTTGCTCTGTCTACTTGACAGGGGTGGGTTCACTGAAGATTAATTCGCCGAAGCCTTTTTATATTTAATTATTTTGTATAGATATTTTATTCATTATCATTTATAGGAACAATATCCAAGGTATAACCCAAAGGGTATAACACTTTAAAAAGTGTATCTATTTGAGGTGCTGTTTTAAGCGTTTCTATACGTGCAATAGAGGGCTGTTTAACACCGCTTAATTCAGCAAGCTTTCGCTGTGATATGCCTTTGGCTTCCCTTGCTTCAATCATTTTGCCTATGAGCCTTGCATTAAAAAGTATTTCGTCTCTTTCCTCTTTGGATACTCTTTCTTCATCCGCCATATATTCGGCAAATGTATTTACATCTTTCATAAATCTTCATTCCTTTCCAAAAAGTCTTTCATATAATATTATGTAATATTATGATAACGTATAAGTTATCAGATGTCGATAGTAAATAATTGTATAATAGGATTAACAAAACGGAAAAGCAGGTGTTTATATGAGTGATGTTGAAAGAATTATAAATAATGTAAATGCTTCAATGGAAATGGAAAATATGCCTTTAATAGCTGAAGATAAGGACTTGATTAAGAGCTGTTTAGAGGGTAAAATTTCATTCGGCGACACCCTTAATGACATTGTTTCAAAATATACCAAAGAGAGTTTTACAGATTAAAAATTTTAAAAATAAAAGCCCCGATACTGCCGAAAATCCGGTTTGAAGGATTTCCGGCAGAGGGACTTTTTATATTTTATGCAAGCAGTTTTTCAAGTCTTTCGTTTATTGCCAAAAGAAATTCTTTGCTGTTTACCTTTTTCTTGTTGGGAAGGCTTGAAAGGAGATAGAGGTCGCCTGTCATAATACCGTCCTCAATAGTTGAAATAGTTGCCTTTTCAAGAGCGTCGGCATATTTAACAAGGTCGGAAAGTCCGTCAAGCTCTCCTCTCTTTCGGAATGCGCCGCTCCATGCAAAAATTGTGGCAACGGAGTTTGTAGAGGTTTCCTCGCCCTTAAGGTGTTTATAATAATGACGCTGAACAGTTCCATGAGCCGCTTCATATTCATATTTTCCGTCGGGAGAAACAAGAACGGAGGTCATCATAGCCAAAGAGCCGAAAGCGGTTGAAACCATATCGCTCATAACGTCGCCGTCATAGTTTTTACAAGCCCAAATATAGCCGCCGTTGGAACGGATAACCCTTGCTACGGCGTCATCGATTAATGTGTAGAAATATTCAATGCCCAAAGCGTCGAACTTTTCTTTATATTCGGCTTCAAAAATTTCCGCAAAAATATCCTTAAAGCGGTGGTCATATTTCTTTGAAATAGTGTCCTTTGTGGCAAACCATAAGTCCTGCTTTGTGTCTACGGCAAAGTTAAAACAGCTTCTGGCAAAGCCGCTTATGCTTTTATCTGTGTTGTAAAGCCCCTGAATAATGCCGTCGCCTTCAAAGTCGAAAATAGTTTCTCTCTGCTCCGAGCCGTCCTTGCCTGTGAAAACAAGCTCGGCCTTTCCTCCGCCTATTGCTCTCATTTCAACATTTTTATAAACGTCTCCGTAGGCGTGACGGGCAATTGTTATGGGTGCTGTCCAGGTGGGGATGTAGGGGGTAATTCCCTTAACAAGAATGGGGGTTCTGAAAACAGTTCCGTCAAGAATGGCTCTTATTGTGCCGTTGGGAGACTTCCACATTTCTTTAAGGTTATATTCGTCCATTCTGGCTGCGTTGGGGGTGATTGTAGCGCATTTTACCGCAACGCCGTATTTTTTGGCTGCTTCTGCGCTGTCTATTGTAATTTGGTCGTTTGTCTCGTTTCTCTTCTCAAGCCCCAAATCATAATATTCCGTCTTAAGGTCAACATAAGGTATAATAAGAATATCCTTTATCCACTGCCAGAGTATTCTCGTCATTTCATCTCCGTCCATTTCAACTATGGGCGTAGTCATTTTAATCTTGTCCATGGCTTTTTTCCTCCTTAGTAAGTAAACTTCCGGCTCTGATTTGCAGATACCGCATACTATAAAAGTAGATTGTTACGTGCTTCGCACTCCCACAATCTACCCTGTATTCGCACTTCGGGCTATCGCCCTACGTTGCTCATACGGGTTAGGTTGTCTGATAAACAGCCATCTGTGCAAGCAAGCTTGCCCATCTGTCTGTCTATCGACAACACTTTTATAGTAAGAAAAAGGGCAAAGACGTGCAAACAGACGCCTTTACCCGACTTTTCTCCATTATAAGGTCTTTGACGTGAATTGTCAAGTATAAGTTTTGTAATGTGAATAAATATGCATGAAAAAGATTTTAATTTCTTTTATAAAATTTTATTTAAAACACTTGTATTCTGAAAAAAGATAGTGTATAATATAAATATAAAAAGAAAAGGCGAGTACGGTCAATACTCACCTAATCCCCGCCTAACGGCTAAGCAACCACTTCAAAGGTGGTTAGGCGGCAATATGTTATTACTTAGAATAAGATAAAGTCGCCATTATTTGCTGATTGGGCGGCTTTTCTTATGTTTGATTTTTATCATCGGCACAATTATGAACTTTGCATTGTGATATATCTGCACAGCAACATAATAGGCTTGAATAATATCATACATCGTCACAGGCTATCACTCCTTTATAACAGTTCAGTAAAATTTTTCGGTTCATATTGATTTTAAGGGAAAACCGCTGTATAATGTATAATAGATTAATTTTGATTAGAATGGAGAAATTGAAATGCTTCCGAAAGACCCGATTATACTTTTAAGCTATATAAATACAAAGCTCAGAGACGAATATTCAAGCCTTGACGACCTGTGCGCAAGCCTTGGGGAAAGCCGTGACGAAATTAAGGAAAGTCTTTCCGCTGTCGGCTTCACTTATGACAGCAGCCTGAACAAGTTTGTCTGAGGTCAAGATTATGAAAAAACCGAGTATAACAGCTTTGGCTAAGGCAGCGCTTTTTGCCGCTGCTTTAATTTGGGGGCTTTCCTTTACGGTTTTGAAGGCTTCCATAGACATAATTCCGCCCATAACAACAATAGGCTTAAGGTTTTTGATTGCCTCCGTATTTTTGTCGGTGATTTTCTTTAAAAAATTCAGGCCGTTAAACAGGGACTATGTTCTCTGCGGAATTTTGACAGGGGTTCTTTTGGGGACGGCTTACGGCATTCAAACCATAGGCTTAAGCGGAACAACCCCCGGGAAAAACGCCTTTTTGACAGCAGGCTACTGCATAATTACGCCGTTTTTATACTGGATAATAGGCAGAAAACGTCCTACGAAATATAACATAACCGCCGCTGTTTTGTGTATGACAGGCTTTGCACTTGTTTCCTTAGACGGAGGTCTGTCCGTTTCAAGGGGTGATTTCTTTTCGGCTCTCTGCGGCTTTTTCTATGCTCTGCAGATGTGTGCCGTTGCCAAAACCTTTGGAGACAAAGACCCGGTTCTTTTTTCGATTATACAGTTTATAACAGCCGCAGTGTGCTGTCTGGGTTGGGGGTTTATATTTGAAACACACATTACGTATATCCCGGCGGCAATCATACCCAATCTTTTGTTTTTAGGCATAGCTGCCACCGCCATAGCCCTTTTGTTTCAAAACATAGGTCAAAAATATACAAACCCTTCGGCGGCAGCCCTTATTTTAAGCCTTGAGTCTGTTTTCGGCGTTATATTTTCACTTATACTTTATGAGGACGAAAGGCTGACCTTGAGACTTCTTTTGGGTTTTATATTTATTTTTGCGGCAATAATAATTTCTGAGACACAGGGAGGAACAAAAAATGCAGGAAAAAATGAAGGTTTATAAAGGCAGACCGGAAAGCTGCGAGGGCAGACTTGAAAAGGAAATTCGCTCTTATGACCTTTTGGACAGCTTAGGCATAGAATATTACAGAATTGACCACGAAGCGGCGGCTACAATAGAAGCCTGTAAGGAGGCTGAAGCCCTTTTGGGGGCTGAAATATGTAAAAACCTGTTTTTAACCCCGGCAAACAAGTCAAAGTTTTTTCTCTATCTTGTAACCGGAGACAAAAAGTTCAGAACGGGTCCTGTTTCACGTCAGGCAGGCTCTTCACGTTTGTCCTTTGCTTCAGAGGATTATTTAGGTGAGCTTTTGGGCTTAACCCCGGGCTCCGTGACGGTTTTGGGGCTTATGAACGACAGCGAAAACAGGGTAGGGCTTTTAATAGACGAGGACGTTTTAAAGCTTGAATATATAGGCTTTCACCCCTGTATAAACACAAGCACCTTGAAGATAAAAACAAAGGATTTAACAGAGAAACTGCTCCCGGCTCTTCACCACAGCTTTACAATTATAAAAAATGAGGTGTAACTATGAAATATAAAATGGCTGTCAGCGACTGCGACAACACTCTTATAGACAAAAACGGCTATTTGCCCCAGGACAATATAACCGCCGTAAGAAAAATTATGAATATGGGTATTGAATTTGTTATAGCAAGCGGAAGAAATGACCTTCTTTTTGCGGATTTTGCTAAGGAAATCGGCGGAGACATAAGCCTTATAGGCTGCAACGGCGCAACAATCAGAAATCTTAACAAAAACGAAACCCTGAGAATTGAGCCCATACCCAAAGAGGCTCTCTGTGAAATAGTGGATTTTATGGACAAAAACGGCTTTGACTATAAAGCCTATACAATAGACAGGGCTTTAACAAAGGGCATTGAAATCGGTGACAAAATAAGGTCGCTGACAGGCTCTTATTATAAAAACAAAAAGGACTTTCCCTATGAAAAGATAGAAGGGGGCAGCGACCTTAAAGACCTTGAGGTTTTGAAAATCGTGGCTGTTTATGATACAAAAACACTTTCGGATATTCAAAACAGTCTTAAGTCCGTTAAGGGGGTAAACGTTGTTTTTTCATCTAAAATATGCCTTGATATTGTGTCGGAAAAGGCTTCAAAGGGAGCGGCTCTTAAATTTTTGGCTGAAACCAAGGGCATTAAGCCGGAGGAAATAGTTGCCTTCGGCGACACCGAAAACGATTTGTCAATGCTTACGGCTGCAGGGCTTTCTGTGTGTATGAAAAACGGAGAGGAATCGCTTAAAAAGCTGTGTCATATGACTACGGAAAGAGATAACTGTGAAGCAGGAGTAGCCTATACCTTAAATAAAATCTTTGATTTGGGAATGTATTAAAAAGGAAGTGAGAATATGAAGCTTGCAATGTGTCAAACGGATATGTTTTGGGAGGACAAGGAGAAAAATCTTGAAGCCGCAGAGGAATTTATAAAGGAAGCGGCTGAAAATTCCGCTGACCTTATAATTTTTCCCGAAATGAGCTTTACGGGCTTCAGCGTAAAGACTGCCGAAATGGGTGAGGAATACAGAACTTCAAAAACAGTTGAAAATATAAAGCTTCTTGCGGCTGAAAATAAAATTGCCGTGGGCTTCGGTATGACAGTTTCGGAAAATGGGACTAACCTTAACCGCTTTGTTATGGCAGACAAAGAGGGAAAAGAAGTCGGCTTTTATGATAAAATCCATCCCTTTTCATACGGAGACGAGGGCAGGCTCTTTACGGGAGGGGATAAAACAACTGTTGTAACCGTAGAAGGTGTCAGAATAGCCCTTTATGTGTGTTATGATCTGCGTTTTCCCGAAATTTTTTCCGCTGCATCGAATAATGCGGATATGGCAGTGGTTATTGCAAATTGGCCCTCAAGCAGAATTTCACAGTGGAGCGCCCTGCTCAGGGCAAGGGCAATCGAAAACCAGTATTACGTCGCGGGAGTAAACAGAACGGGAACAGGGGACGGAATAGAATATAACGGCAGATCCGCCGCTTTTGACTATTCCGGGGCATTAATGGCTGAGGCAGGCTCACAGCCCGGCTTAACCTACTGCGAAATCTTGCCGGAAAACGTTGCTCATTTCAGAAACAAGTTTAAAATGCTCCGGGACAGAAAGCCTGAGTTATATAAGAAGTTATTACATTGAATATTAATCAATACAAAAGCCGCCCCATTTAAATAATGGAACGGCTTTTGTATACGCATAAGGGATTATTTCTTAATTTTTCAAAGAATACGCTGGTGTTTATATTCACCTGTTTCCGAAAACTCTATCCAGTCGCAGATGTTTTCGGCGTGGTCGCCTATTCTTTCGAAATATTTGGCGATTACCAGAAAGTTTACGCTTACGTCTGACTTTTCGGGGTCAGACTTTAATATGTCAACAACCTCGTCTTTAACCCTGCAGTATAAATCGTCAAGCTTGTCGTCAGCTGCGATTGTAGCCTTGGCAAGGGTTATATCCTCGGTTACAAAGGCTACGATTGAATTGTGAACCATATCTGATGAAACCTCAGCCATAGCCGGGATATGCTGAACTATTTCATAAATATGCTCGCCCTGCATAGACAAAACCACGTCTGCAATATCTGCTGCATGGTCGCCGATTCTCTCTAAGTCGGTAACCATTTTCAAAGCGGTGGAAACCGTTCTTAAATCCTTGGCTACGGGCTGCTGCTTTAAAATAAGAGACAAGCACCGTCTTTCTATAGACTTTTCCATATCGTCTATCATTCTGTCTTTGTCGATGACCTCTTTTGCAAGGTTATCGTTTTTTGTTTTAAAGGCGGTCATAGACTCGCCGATTTGACCTTCAACCATACCTGCCATTTTTACAAGCTCAACCTTAAGCTCCTGAAGCTCATTATCAAAAGTATGTCTTGCCATTGAAAACACTCCTTCACTGTTTATTATCCGAACCTTCCGGTGATGTAATCTTCGGTACGTTTGTCAACGGGTCTTGAGAAAATATCGGAGCTTGTTCCGAACTCAACCATTTCGCCTACAAGGAAGAACGCCGTATAGTCGGCAATTCTGGCTGCCTGCTGCATATTGTGGGTAACAATAGCTACGGTATAATTCTTTTTAAGCTCTTCCATAAGCTCTTCTATTTTCAGTGTGGAAATAGGGTCAAGGGCTGAGGTAGGTTCGTCCATTAAGAGTACCTCCGGCTTAACAGCCAATGCTCTGGCGATGCAAAGTCTCTGCTGCTGACCGCCTGAAAGACCCAGGGCCGATTTTTTAAGTCTGTCCTTTACCTCGTCGAATATTGCCGCGCCCCTAAGAGATGTTTCAACGATTTCGTCAAGCTGTCTCTTGTTTTTTATTCCGTGAATACGGGGACCGTAGGCAATGTTGTCATAAATGCTCATTGGGAAGGGGTTGGGCTGCTGAAAAACCATACCGACCTTTTTTCTCAAAAGAGTTGTGTCAACCTTCGGGGAGTAAACGTCCTCTCCGTCAAGAAGAATTTCTCCCTCAATGCGGCAGCCCTCAACCAAGTCGTTCATTCTGTTAAGAGTTTTCAAAAATGTTGACTTACCGCAGCCCGAGGGGCCTATAAAAGCGGTAATTTTGCCCTCGGGAATAACCATATCCACATCCTTTAAGGCGTGATTTTCGCCGTAATATAAATTAAGCTTGTTTACTTCAATTTTATTTTCCATTTTTATTTTCACCTATTCTGAGTACCCTTTTGGGTAATAACCTTAGTCAGAAAATTTATTAACAAAACTATGCATATAAGAACAAGGGCTATGCCGAAAGCGTTTGTATAGTCAGCCTTTGACATCGAAAGATACATTTGAATTGTGAGACTGCCGCCGGCATTAAAAATATGACCGAAAAGGCTTTTGGGAAGAATGTAGGCGCTGCCTGCCGTAAAGAGAAGGGCGGCTGATTCGCCTACGATTCTGCCTATGCTCAAAATAACAGATGTTACTATTCCGGGCATTGCACTGGGCAGAATGACTGTTCTTATCATATACCACTTTGTAGCTCCTATGCCCAAAGCACCTGTTCTGTAGCTTAAGGGAACTGTTTTAAGAGACGACTGGGTTGTGCTTATTATTATTGGCAGAACCATTACCGCAAGGGTAAGACAGCCGCAGAGTATCGAGAAGCCCAGATGCATAACCGTTCCGAAGAATACCATTCCGAAAAGGCCGTAGATTATAGAGGGTATGCCCGAAAGGGTTTGGGTTGTAAATTCTATAAGGCTTACGATTTTGCCGGGCTTAGCATATTCGGTTAAATAAACCGCAGCGCCTATTCCGATGGGGGTTGCTATAATAAGAGTTACCACAATGATGTAAAGTGTGTTTACTATGTTGCCCAAAATACCGAAGGTTCCTCTTGAGGGGCTTTGAACCGTTGTCAGGAAAGAAGGGGTTATTGCGCCTATACCTCTTACGAATACGTATATAACAATTCCCGCCAAAAGACCGACTGCAAAAAGGGCTGAAATGTAGATTAAGCACAGGAGAATAGTGTCTTTAATTCTCTTTTTGCCGTTCATAATACTGTTATTTTCCACCTTCTCCGCCTCCTTTTATTATCTTGTTGATAACAATGTTTATAATCATAATAAAAGCAAACAGAACCAAGCCTATTGTGAAAAGCGCCTGTCTGTGGAGACCGCTTGAATAAGACATTTCCGAAACGATACCCGTTGTCAAAAATCTGACTGAGTTAAAGGGAAGGGGAGCATTTACGGAGTTGCCCGAAACAAGTATAATAGCCATAGCCTCGCCGACCGCTCTGCCTACGCCCAAAACGATTGCGGTAATAATACCTGTTTTTGCCGCCGGGATTGTTACCTTAAATATTGTCTGAACCTTTGTTGCTCCCAAAGCCAGTGAAGCGGCTCTTAAGTCGTTTGGAACGGCTCTTATAGACGTTTCCGAAACGTTTATAACTGTGGGAAGTATCATTATTGCAAGAACAATAATTGCCGCAAGCATATTTGCACCGCCTGTAAAACGGTGGGTAGATGAGTTTGCAAAAATTAAAAGCTCAAGCTTATACATAAGGGGGTTTATAATAAGCAAACCCAAAAGACCGTAAACGATTGAAGGAATGCCTGCTAAAAGCTCTACCGCAGGCTTAACTGCGGCGGCTGTTTTCTTGCCTGCCACCTCAGAAAGGAAAACCGCTGTTAAAAGCCCAATGGGAACTCCCAAAATAACTGCGGCGGCTGTGCCCAAAACCGAAGTAAGTATAATGTAAGCGATACCGTATGAAGGCTCTGCTGCGGAGGGTGCCCACACAGTATTAAAAAGCATATCCTTAAGACCTATTTTAAATGCCGCAGGCGCGCCGGAAATAATCATATAAAGTGTGATTGCTCCTACTGCTGCTACGGCTGAAAGACCGCAAACCGTAAAAACCCATTTCATAAATACCTCAGAAAAGCTTTTTCTGCCGCCGCCCTTTGTGAAAATCGAGAAGTCTCGGTTTTCCGACTTGGCTTTATGCTTTTCAAGTGGGAAGCCCTTTGTAAGGCTTCCTGCAATTGCGCTGAAATCCGCCATAAAATTATCACCTCATTTTTTGATTCTTATATAAAAAGCTTCTGAAGTGTGCAGGCACCTGCAGAAGCTTTTTTATACAAACTATTACTGAACTGCTTTTTTATTTAGCTGAAATAAGACCTACATTCTTAACAATTTCCTGTCCCTCATCGCTGTCGATATATTCGAAGAATGCCTGAACAGCTTCGCTCTGCTCTGAGATTTCTCCTCTTGTAGCCATAACGAAGGGTCTTGAAAGTGTATAGTCGCCTGACTTAATGTTTTCTTCTGTTGCTTCAACGCCGTCAAGCTTAAGAGCCTTTACAGTGTCGTCAACAACGTCTAATGAAACATAACCGATTGCACCTGAGATAGATGAAACCTTAGCGATGATTGCGCCTGTTGAGTCAAGCTCCTGTGCGTATGCACACATATCTTCGATACCTAAAATTTCTTCGAAAGCTCCTCTTGTGCCTGAGCCTGCTTCACGACCGATAACAACGATGCTGCCTGCTTCGCCGCCGACCTCGCTCCAGTCTGTGATTTCGCCTGTGTAAATCTTAATAAGCTGGTCTGTTGTTAAGTCCTCGGCTGTGTTGTTTACGTCTGTTACGATAGCGATACCGTCGATAGCTACGATGTTTTCAACAAGACCCTTTTCAAGCTCTTCGTCCTTTAAGCTTCTTGAGGAGTTTCCGATGTCAACTGAGCCTGCAGCAACGCTTTCGATACCTGATGATGAACCTGTAAATTCAGCTGTAGCTGTTACCCCGGGGTATTTTTCCATAAAGCTTTCAGCAAGTGATGTTGCAAGCTTTTCCATTGATGTTGAGCCGTTCATTGTTACTGAGCCTGTAAGCTCCTGCTCGCTGCTGTCTGTTGTGCTGTCGGCACTGCTGCTATTTGCTGTGGAAGCCGATCCGCAGCCTGCAAGAAGGGTTGTTCCTATAACCATTGCCATAATAAGTTTTTTCATTTTTTAATCTCCTTTTTTTCTTTAAAATAATAATTGTTTTTTATGATAAAATGCGCTTACTTTAAATTCCGCATTTACATAACGTATACATTTTATAAAAACACTGTGAGTTTCGTCTATCATTCAAGAGTAAACATTCGGTTAAATTTTTGTAAAGCTCTTTTTTATGCCCATCAGCCATAATACTAAAAATAACAGCAGTGTGGCTGATGTTGCCGCAGTCAAACCCCAAAAGGGAACACTCCAAAGACTGCCCTTTGCCAAATAGAAAATTATATCTGCAAAAACACACACAAGAAAAGCCTTAAAAGACATTTCCAGCTTTGTAATCATAAATAACACCTCCGAAAACATGAAATAATAAAAGGACTTATAATCATTATGATTATAAATCCCTTTAATAAAGCTCTCTACCATATATGTGTTTAATTTAAGTTAAATCGGGGTAAAGTCGCAAGGTCTTAAATCTTTACCTTAATGGTTGTTCCCTTGCCTACTTCGCTTTCAATTTTAATTTCTCCTCCTAAAAATCCCACTATGTGTTTAACAATAGCAAGCCCCAAGCCTGTTCCGCCGACCTTTTTGTTTCTGCCCTTGTCTACTCTGTAGAAACGCTCAAAGACCCTCTGTTTGTCATAGGCTGAAATGCCTATGCCCGTGTCGGCAACGGAAATATTAAGCCTTTGTTTTTTATCCCTGAAAACATCGATAATAATTTCGCCTCCGGGCTTATTATATTTAACGGCGTTGTCTATTAAATTAAGAAGAAGCTCATAATAATATCTGTATTCGCCCTTTACCGTTATGTTTTGACACTTGTTTATAACAGGCAGGTTGTTTTTAGCTACAGCAGGGGCTTCTGTCTCCAAAATTTCACGAACAACGGCATTAAGCTTTATATCCGTTTTTTCTTCACAGCGGTCGCCGTTTTCAAGCCTTGAAATCATAAGAATATCGTTTATGAGAGAAGCCATATTTTCCGCTTCTTTATTAATTCTTTCGACAAAGCCTTTTTTCTGTTCATCGGAAAAGTTCATATCTCCGCTTAAAAGCTCAGAATAGCCCCTTATAGAGGTCAGGGGTGTTTTCAGCTCGTGAGAAGCGTTTGAGAAAAACTCCTGACGCATTTTTTCGCTTTCACGCAGGGTTGTTACGTCGGTTAAAAGAACACTGGCTGAAACCTCGCCGTCTCCGGCTATGCTCTTTATGTGAACGAGGGCGGTTCTGTTTCCCGGGCATTTCATATCAAAGACGCTGTCCTGACCCTTTTCGTCGGCTTTTTCAACGCCTTCCCAAATATTCACCTCAGAGGTGTACATAACAATGTTTTCTCCGGCGCTTAAATTACTGCCTAACATTTCAAGAGCCGCCTTGTTTATGTTTATAACCTTGCCCTTTCCGTCAATAAAAATAATACCGTCGCTCATATTGTCAAGAATGTATTCAACCTTGTTTTTTTCAGCCTGAAGCCCCAAAATTGTCTTTTCCACTCTTTCGCTCATTCTGTCTGCGGCGCAGATTATGTTATTGATTTCTTCATATTTATAGTCTTTAAAATCAAGCTTTTCATCGCCTCTTTTTACCTTCAAAAGTTCGTCGGAAATTTCGCTTAAGGGCTTTGTTATGCCGAAGGCAAGGCGTCTCGCCAAAATATAAGCAGCTATGCCTGAAACAGCAGCCCCTATGAAAAGCACTGCGAAAAGGGTCCCCACGAAAATTGTTCTGCCGTTATAGGGCACAGCAAGCCTTAATATATGCTCACCGTCTTTGGAAACAACCGCCGCATACATAAGCTCCGTCTGAAGAGTAGAGGAACGCCTTATGGCTAAGCCCGTTCCCGTTTCGGCAGCTTCGGAGATTTCTTCCCTGTTCATATGGTTTTCGGCAAGGTCGATTTTGCCGGAGGTATCCGCTTCTACCTGACCGGTTATGTCCGTTACGGTAATTCGCCCTTTTCCGTCAAGAACCGCAGGCAAAAGCGCCTGAACCTGTTCCTGAATATCCTCCTCATAGTCAAGGGAATAATCCATTACGGAAAGTGAGCGCAGAAGCTCCTGCTCGGTCTCTTTAACGGTAAAATTTATAAAGCAATATGAAAAAATAATCATTGAAACCCCAAGGGTCACAACAATCGATATAATAAGGCTTCTGAAAACGGCTTTTCTCATAACAGATCCTCGCTTATTTTATAACCCATACCTCTGATTGTTTTAATATAGCCCCCGGCTTCCCCAAGCTTTTGACGGGTGGTTCTTATATGAATGTCTATGGTTCGGGTTTCGCCGGTGTAGTCATAGCCCCAAATTTCACGCAGAAGCTCGTCTCTTGAAACAACCCTGTTTTCGTTTTTCAAAAGATAAACAAGCATTTCATATTCCTTAAACGTCAGGGCAACCTCTGTGTCGCCGACGAAAACCTGTCTGCTGTCGCCCTTAACGGTCAGCATACCCAGCTTAAGCTCGTTTTCGGCTCTTTTTCTCTCTTCCGTTCTTCTGATAAGAGCCCTGACCCTTGCCAAAAGCTCGGGAATACTGAAGGGCTTCGTCATATAATCGTCAGCCCCTGAGTCAAGACCCAAAACCTTGTCTCTTTCGCCGTCCTTTGCAGTCAGCATTATAACAGGCAGACGGCTGATAGCCTTGTTGGCGTTGTTCCTTATAAGCTTTAAGGCTTCCGTTCCGTCAAGCCCGGGAAGCATTATATACAGAAGCATAAGAGAGGGCTTATCCCTTTCAAGCCTGCCCAATGCTCCCTCTGCGCTTTCAAAGGCTGAAACCTCGTAGCCGCTGCCCTCTAAGGCAATTTTCAAAAGATCTCTGATACTTTCATCATCTTCAACAACATAAATTAACATAAAATTTCTCCTTAACTAACTTATTATAATGAAAGAATTAATCCTTCACTCATTATATCAAATATACATATTTTTAACAATGATTTTCTATTTCATCTTATACTTTAAAGAGGGGATGCTGCAAGTGAAAAAAAGGTTAAATCTATGTAAAATTTGTGTAAAGTCAAGCATTTTAAAATTGGTTTTTAAAATGTGTTGAGGTACAATAGATAGGTAACAAAAATAAAAAAATAGTAAGGTTCTCC
>JAJQFU010000007.1 GCA_021200955.1 Clostridiales bacterium
GATATACATAAGATCACAATTTTTATACATAGAATAATATCTCTATGCACCACATTATGAAGCGAAGTTATATGGATGATGAGTTGTTACTTGCTATAATTAAAACCTTTGTGTAATAATTTTTTAAATTCGTAATTCTGCAGTAATCGCATTACCAGACGAAAAGTTATTAAGCTTAAATACTTTGTCATCTTGATAAACAACTTTCAATCCGCACTCCCATACAGGGAGTGACAACACGATACAGACAAGGCTATTATATGACCCCGATTTCAATCCACACTCCCGTGTAGGGAATGACAGCAAATTATTACAAAAATATATGTTTTAATTTGCAAAGGGTGTATGTTTTCACCAAAATTAGCATTCTTTAAAATTGTTATTCGTTTATTATCAGCATTTGAAATCTGTGTTAATATAGATAATAAACATATTTTTAAGTGCGAAACAATTGTAGATTTTATGTTTAATATACATTCGCACAATATTTTTCTAATGCTGAATATTTGATTCGGGAAACCGATTTTCATATTGAAGCCAACTGCAAAGAAGCTGTTATAATACTATGGGGTCATTAACATCAAAGCTTTTCTTTATACCGTAATGCTCAATCTTATTTTTATAGCTATTGCCCAAATAATAATAAAACCTGAGGCTGTCCTCTTTTTCATTTATTATTCTTCTGGGTATATGCGTAACTTCTTTCGCTTTTGCGGCATCAAGCTCACACTCAAAGACCGAATTTTGAACTCTTCTTCCGAAATTCACGCATTGTTTTGCTACTTTTCTGAGTCTCGCCCGACCTGCTCCCGATTCGGTAGGGACATCATAGGTTATCAATACAAGAATAAAACCACCTTCCTTCAAGCTGCTGCAGCTGCATATTTTTATTTCCACAAAAACGGCGGATAGCTGTCTAAATCTCCCTTAAAAAATCTCGATAACAGAAGAGCCTGAGAATAAGGCACAACTCCCCATTCTGTTTTCTCATTCAGAAAAGGATGGGTTATAGTCTCCTTTTTTCTGTTCTGCAGAGCTGCGAAGAATTTCTTTCTGCCGTCGTCTGTCAAATATACAGCGCCGTTTTCCATTATTTCAAAATCCTTTTCTGTAATTATCTTTTTAATAATCAGTGTCAAAACAAATCTGTCGGCAAAAACGCTTCTTAATTCTTCAGCCAAATCAAGGGCTAAAGAGACTCTGCCCGGTCTGTCTCTGTGCATAAAGCCCACATCAGGGTCTAAGCCAACGGTTTCAAGAGCAGAAGCACACATATTTGACATCATTGTGTAGGTTTAAGACAAAAGTGCGTTTACTCTGTCACGTGGAGGACGGCGGTTTCTTGTTTCAAACCTGAAAAACTCTTCTTTTTTGCTGCAATATAAGACAGTCAAACACGGAAAAATATATTCTTGCAGCTTCACCTTCAATACCTATGAGCGAATCAAGACTCTCACAGATTTGTGCATACTTTATAAAATTTGAGAGCTGCGCCGAAGCATCACTTAGCTTTTCAGTGTCGAGCCGCATAGAATAATCTCTTTTTGCCCTTTCTATAACCCATTTGCCGTTGAAAATTTTGCCTGTAATAAAATTTTTGGCGATTTTAAGACATACTGCAGAGTCTCCGGACGAGAAATACTGAGTTTTCTCAGCAGAACATTTCCTCTTGTTTTTCCCGTAACCCTTGCCAAAAAATCTCCGTTCGGCTTCAGAAAGCACAGTGAAATATTATTTTCGGCACAAGCCCCCATTAAAGCAGGGCTTACTCCCGTATAACCCACTGTCACAATTTGTTCAATATTATGCAGAGGTACTCTTATTATTTCAGTATTGTCTTCGGAAATAACAATATTAAGCCTGTCAAGAGACAAATATCTCATTTCCTTTGTGTTGTAAATTGTGTTTAAGAGCTTTCTCATATTCAGACCCCGCTGTCAATGCTTTTTTCTATATATTCCTCTACGGTTTTGAACCTGTTTCTCTTGGGAAGGCAAATTTCCTTAAGAGAACAGGCGCTGCATTTTTTGCTGCTTTTTACTTTCAGCGTATGCTTTCTTTTATAACATTGATGCATAAGTGCCCACTGCCTTTGGCAGAACTCAAAATGCTGAATACCTGAAAGCAAAAGAAATTCCTCTTCCTTATACATAATTATCAGCCTTCGAAAATTTCACATTCAAGCCCTTCAAGGGGAGTGTATTCCACATCAAAATCATCATAGGTTTTCGGCAAAACAACCCCTTCTTTGAGCTTTATATCAACACCTCTGTGAACCTTTGCGGAGGAATAATTTCCCGAAGGACAGCTGTGCTTCCACCAGTATAATTTTTTGACCTCCATACTGCCGTCAGGTCTTGCGGAAGAAGCATCATTTTTAAAAATTGTTTTCGGTGCTTCCTTTACTTTCTCGCTGTCTTCGTCGCTGAAGCCCGTTTTTTGCGCAAGCTGGGTGGTTTATGCTGCCTTTAATAATATATACGCCCTATTCAACCCTATGCTTTGTGACCATTGTGTCGGATGACTTTCCGCCTACTTCTTCCCCCCATCTTCTTCATCCTCATCGAAAAACAAACTCGACGTATCTTCAAAAATATCGGGAAGCTTATCGCCTTTTACGCTCCGGCTTACAATAGAATTACTGCCGTTTTTATAGCCCTGGTTTCCTATAAGCCACCTTAAAGCATTATGGGCTTTTTGTGTTGTTTCATAGCTGACATCCGCAGCTTCGTTAACAGAGGTAAACCGACCGTTAAACACAAAATTTTTATCATCGTTTAATGAAATAATTTTAGACTTGTCCCCGATATTTCTTATTTTAGCCGGGTGCTTAACGGAAATAACGTTGTTTTCACCTGTTATATAGCAAATACTCTTTTAACTTATAAGGGTATTGTTAAATTTTATAAAGCTGTCAAACAACTCTTTGTCTTTCCATGTTTCGGAAATATACTTTGTTTTGTTCGGATTTAAAACATTGAACCTTACAAAGCAGTCCGGCTGTTTTATGCCGCCGATTTTAACTTTTTCGTCAAGAAGCACGGCAGTATAGCTTTCATTTCCCACAGCTCCTGCGACATTGTCATAGGTTTTGATAAGTGTGCTCATCCGCCCCATTAAAAATCACCGCCTTCAAATTCACTTAAACCGCTGAGTTTATGCCCGGTTCATATTTCTTAAAATCTCTTTTTCCTACATCCTTTACAGAGGTCTTATCCCCAATAACCCCAAAGCACAAACTAACCCCAAAACCACTATATACATAACCGCAAATTTTTTGAAAACCTTGGCAGTAATTTTTTTAATTCTAAACATAATTTTTTACTCACCTATTTTTTATATTATAAAAATTCTATATAGTTCGCTTAATAATTTTTCACAAAAAAATTAAATTTTTACTTTATTTTTTATTCAAAATGCAGTATAATAATATTATATAGAATATCGGCTGCACAGGCGGCATAATATCAGAGTCTCAAGAATAGAATTAAAAGCGGTTTGAGGCGGGATATTGAATATAAAAAATTTTGACCTTCATATGCTTGCCTGTGATCATTGTTTTCATAGGTGAGTTTTTCTTTTATACAAATAGTTCTTTATTTAAAGAGAAGCTTTAGAACCGTTAAAATTATTTTTCAAAGGTTTAATCAAGCTTACATTGCTTTTTAACCTTTGTGGCTTAGAATAGTCTAAAGCGTAAAGCTTAATGAAAACAAAATTTTAAGACTTATATATAGGAAAAGACCAATAAGAAAGAGGGCGTATAAATGGAACTTATAAACTGGGATGAAAGGCTTCTTCCCTACAGACAGGCAGTAGACGAGCTGACAGTTAAAATCAACAATATGAAAAACGAGTATTCAACGCTAAAGCTTGTTCCCCCCATGGAGGAAATTCACGGAAGAGTTAAGAGCGTATCCAGCATTTTGGACAAAGCCGCAAGGCGGAACATAGCTGCTGAGGACGTTTTCGACAAGCTTGAAGACATCGCCGGAATAAGAATTATCTGCCGCTTTGTGGAGGACATCGAAAGGGTCGCAAACATTATAAGGCAGCGAAACGGCTTCGATATGCAGGTTATTCAGGAAGAGGACTATGTGAAAAACCCAAAGCCCGGAGGCTACCGCAGCTATCATATGACAATAATTTATAATATGATAACAATCGACGGACCTAAAAACATACCCTGTGAAATTCAAATCCGCACGCTGGCTATGAACTTTTGGGCAAGCATTGAACACTCACTCCGCTACAAATACAGCGGCAATCTGCCGGATGAGCTTCAGGACAGACTGAAAAACTGCGCCGACGCAGCATTTCTTCTTGACACCGAAATGGCAACAATACGAGACGATATTGTTGAAGCCAAAATGATTTCGGAAACCAAAAACAATCTTGTGGACAACATTGTGAAAAACCTCCACAATCTCTATTACATAGCCAAGGTTGAAAAAATGAGCGCTTTCAACCGAAAATTCATTGAAATTTATCAAAACGGAAACCTTGAAGAGCTTCGTGATTTCAGCCAAAAGCTTCAGACTATGGCAAGATTGTATAAAGTTGAATATGTATAATTAAAAAAGGAAGTGCCGACCGGTTTTATTCGGAAGCACTTCCTTTTCTTATGCTTATTATCTTATATAATTTGTTTTATAGTTTCTTTCTGTTTCGGGAAGAGACACGCCGTTTTTCTTTCCGGCTTCTATACAGTTCAAAAGCCAAGCCATATTTCTGGCAATATTTCTCATTATCTGCATACCTTCTTCGTCAAGCTTAGCCTCGTCGCCGTTGTTGCCGTGAACATTGTTCCAATATGTAGAACTGACAACAGGCATTTGGGAAATTCCGAAATACTTATTCAAAACGTCAAAGCTTGCCACCGTTCCCCCTCTTCTTGCAACAGCAACGCTTGCTCCGGGCTTAAAAGCAAAGCTTTTTCCGCTTGAATAGAACACTCTGTCCAAAAATGACAAAACACGTCCGCTGGGGTGTGCGTAGTAAACAGGAGTTCCGAAAACAAAGCCGTCTGCTTCCTTAGCCTTGGCAATAAACTCATTAACTCCGTCATCTTCAAATTTACAGCCCTTCTCGCTGCACTGACCGCAGCCTATACAATCACGAACAGCACCGCCCCCTATGTTAAAAATCTCATAGTCAACCCCTAAGGTTTTAAGGGTTTCCCCTATTTCCTTAAGTGCGGTAAAGGTTGTGCCGTTTTTGTCGCAGCTGCCGTTGAGCATTAAAACCTTCATATTAATTCCCTCCGTATAAAAAATTTTACATCAAAATAATAAATCTTTTGGCTAATTAAACGCCCCACCTCTCAGCTTCGCTTCGTTCAGCAGCTCCCCTCAAGGGGAGCCTGTTGGTTCCCCATTAATCTTATGATATTTTAAAGCAAAGCAGACCGAAGCCAAAGCCTCGGTCTGTGTATTATTTATAGAAATTTCTTTGCGGAAATTATTTAGCTGCAAGTTCTTTATACTTGCCGAGTCTTCTCTTAGCGTCAGCTTCGCACTGTTCGAAGAGTTCTGCAGCAGTATCGGGGAACTGACGAGCAAGTGAGTTATAACGAACCTCGCTCTTAATGAAGTCTTGGAAGTTAGCTGTGGGCTCTTTGGAATCCAGTGAGAAAGGATTCTTTCCTTCTGCTTCAAGCTGAGGATTATAACGATAGTTCTGCCAGTAACCGCACTCAACGGCTTTCTTAGCTTCTCTCTGAGAAACGTTCATCTTGATGCCGTGGTTGATACAAGGAGCATAACCGATTACAAGTGAAGGTCCGGGATAGCTTTCAGCTTCAACAAGAGCCTTGATAAGCTGGTTCTTGTCATAGCCCATATTAACCTGAGCAACGTATACATAGCCGTAGCTCATAGCCATCATACCGAGGTCTTTCTTTCTGATCTTCTTACCGGAAGCAGCAAACTTAGCGATAGCAGATCTGGGAGTAGACTTAGAAGCCTGTCCGCCTGTGTTGGAGTAAACTTCTGTATCGAATACGAATACGTTTACATCTTCGCCTGAAGCAAGAACGTGGTCAAGTCCGCCGTAGCCGATGTCATAAGCCCAGCCGTCGCCGCCGAAGATCCACTGGCTCTTCTTAACGAACATATCCTTAGCACCGAGAAGGTAATCAACAACCTCTTTGCATTCGCCTTCAGCCTTTTCAGCTGCGCCTTCAAGAGCCTCTACAAATGCTGCAGAAGTAGCCTTTGAAGCTTCGCCGTCCATCATTGTGTCAATCCAAGCTGCAGCTGCTGCCTTTGTCTTGTCGCAGGGGCAGATTTCGATGAGCTTTTCAGCCTTAGCCTTAACAAGCTCTCTCTGCTGCTTAACTGATACATACATACCGAGACCGAACTCAGCGTTATCCTCGAAGAGTGAGTTACACCAAGCAGGACCCTGACCCTTATCGTTTGTTGTATAAGGTGTTGTAGGTGCCGATGCGCCCCAGATTGAAGAACAGCCTGTTGCGTTGGCAATATACATTCTGTCGCCGAAAAGCTGTGTAATAAGCTTAGCGTAAGGTGTTTCACCGCAGCCTGCACAAGCGCCCGAGAATTCGAATAAAGGCTTTTCGAACTGGCTGCCCTTGATAGTAGCCTTGTTCATGGGGTTAGCCTTTGTGGGAAGACCTACAAGATAATCCCAAGCGGGGATTTCGTCTCTCTGGCTGTCAATGGGAACCATCTTAAGAGCAGGTTCTTTAGCGGGACAAATATCTGCACAGTTGCCGCAGCCGAGACAGTCAAGAACGTCAACCTGAATCTTGAACTTAAGACCGGCGGGCTCTTTGATGCCCATTGCGGGCTTAACTGTAAGCTCTGTGGGAGCAGCAGCTACCTCTTCATCTGTAAGAAGGAAAGGTCTGATAGCTGCATGAGGACAGATATATGAACACTGGTTACATTCGATACACTTGGAAGCGTCCCAAACGGGAACATCGATAGCGATTCCTCTCTTTTCATAAGCGGCTGTACCGGCAATGAAAGTACCGTCTTCAATACCCTTGAAAGCGGAAACGGGAAGGCTGTCGCCCTTAGCTGCGTTCATAACGTCGCATACGTTCTTAATGAAGTCGGGTCTGTCTGCTACAGCAGCGGCTTCATCGTCAGCGCAGTCAGCCCAGCTTGCGGGAACTTCAAATTCCTTAACCTTGCTGATACCTGCGTCAACAGCGTTATAGTTCATATTAACGATAGCGTCACCCTTACGTCCGTAGGTCTTCTTGATAGCCTGCTTCATATAGTCAACAGCATCGTCAATGGGGATAATATTTGCAATCTTAAAGAAAGCTGCCTGTAAAACTGCGTTAAACTTGCTGCCAAGACCAAGCTCTTTACCGATTTCAACTGCGTTGATTGTGTAAAGCTTAATGTGCTTCTTAGCAAGCTCTCTCTTAACCTCTGCGGGAAGATTTGCTTCCAGTTCTTCGTCTGACCAGATAGTGTTAAGAAGGAAGCTGCCGCCTTCTTTAATGTCTGAAACTACATCATATTTCTGAAGATATGACTGCTGGTGCAAAGCTACGAAATCGGCTGTCTTTACATAGTAAGGACTTCTGATGGGGTCTTTGCCGAAGCGGAGGTGAGAAATTGTCAAGCCGCCTGACTTCTTTGAGTCATATTCAAAATAAGCCTGTGCATACATATCGGTATGGTCGCCGATAATCTTAATGGAGTTCTTGTTAGCACCGACTGTACCGTCTGAGCCGAGACCCCAGAACTTACAGGAAATTGTGTGCTCGCCTGTAACGTCGATTTCGGGACCTGCCTCAAGTGAAAGGTTGGTTACGTCGTCCTTGATAGCGATTGTGAAGCTGTTGATAGGCTTCTCAGCGTCAAGGTTTTTATAAACTGAAAGGATGTGAGCGGGAGTTGTGTCTTTAGAACCAAGACCGTAACGTCCGCCTACGATTGTTCTGACGTCGCCTGCCTTATAGAAAGCTGTACAAACGTCTAAGTATAAAGGCTCGCCCTGAGAACCGGGTTCCTTAGTTCTGTCAAGAACAGCTATCTTCTTAGCTGTAGGAGGAACTGCTGCAAGGAACTTCTCAGCTACGAAGGGTCTGTAAAGGTGAACGTTTACAAGACCTACCTTTTCGCCCTTAGCTGTAAGGTAATCGATTGTTTCTTCAATACAGTCACATACGGAACCCATAGCTACGATAACCTTCTCGGCATCGGGAGCACCGTAGTAATTGAACAGCTGATAATCTCTGCCGGTAATCTTGCTGATTTCAGCCATATATTCTTCAACAACAGCAGGAACTGCATCGTAATAAGGATTACAAGCCTCTCTTTCCTGGAAGAAGATGTCGGGGTTCTGAGCTGTACCTCTTGTTACGGGGTGTTCGGGGTTAAGAGCGTGATCCTTAAACTCTTTGATAGCTTCCTTGTCAACAAGTCTGTCAAGGTATTCATAGTCAAGAAGCTCAATCTTCTGAATTTCGTGAGAGGTTCTGAAACCGTCAAAGAAATGAAGGAAGGGAACCTTACCCTTAATAGCGGAAAGGTGAGCAACTGCGCCGAGATCCATAACCTGCTGAACGCTTGAAGAAGCGAGCATAGCAAAGCCCGTAGCACGGCAAGCCATAACGTCTGAGTGATCGCCGAAGATGTTAAGAGCGTGTGAAGAAACGCATCTTGCGGAAACGTGAATTACGCAAGGAAGCAGTTCGCCTGCGATCTTATACATATCGGGAATCATAAGAAGAAGGCCCTGTGACGCAGTAAAGGTTGTTGTCAAAGCGCCTGTTGTAAGTGAACCGTGTACAGCACCGGCTGCACCGGCTTCAGACTGCATTTCTACTACCTTAACAGTCTGATCGAAAAGGTTCTTCTTGCCTCTGGCTGCGTCTTCGTCAACGTGTTCAGCCATAGGCGATGAAGGAGTGATTGGGAAGATAGCCGCTACTTCCGTAAAAGCATATGAAACTTCTGCGGCAGCCTGGTTACCGTCCATAGTTTGCATTCTAGGCATTTGTGTGTCCCCCTTAATGATTATTTGGCTTAGCGGCGCGTGGGAAGCGCCTCTGTGCCATAAGATGAGAAATATTTTTTTGTGGCGCTTTCTTTACGCCGCCTGTTATTGACAGGCACAAAATACCCTTATGCATTCATTATACCACATTTTCGAAAATAGTAAATAGCAAATTTCTAATTTTTCTAAATTTTTTTTGCCTATTGCACTATTTCCAACCATTTTACTATGATTTGTTTGGTAAAAATATCTAATTTCTGTTGAAACAGACGTGTTTTAAAAGAATCTTAATTATATTTTCGTCCCTGCTTTTCAGAAGCCGATATCTCCGAGTTTTTTTGAAATATGTGTTGCAAATAATGTGGAATTGTGATATAGTTTAAAAGTATGAATAAAAAAATGTTTTCATTTTAAGAGGTCAGCTATGAAAAGAAAAATTTTGTTATGTTTATGTTTACAGCTTGGTTTGACATGCTTGGCGGCAGGCGGCTGTGAAATCACCGCTTATGCAAAAGACAGCAATTCTTCCGCCGAAGAATCTGTTTACGCCGAAAAAGCATATTTAGAAGAATCATATTTAAATGAAGAAGAAACCTCCGGCAGCGGACTTATTATTTTTAATACCTCCGAGCATATTCCATATGCAAAAACCGATGAATACAACTGCTTCAGACCCCGTGAAGCGGCGTCAAGAGGGGAAATTGCGGCTATGCTTTATGAGCTTCTTGCAGACAAAAGCACAGACGGAAAAGCCTTTGACGATGTTTCGGAGGAAAGCGAGTATTACGCTGCAGTGGGCGCTGTTTGTTCGGCAGGGCTTATGTCAGGCAGAGATGACGGTCTTTTCCATGCCGAGGAGGTAATCACAAGAGGAGAATTTGCCGCCGTAATCTGCAATATTTTCGGCTTGGAAAAGCGTGAAAGCAGCTTTGCCGATATATATGAAGGATACTGGGCGGAAGGCTATATAGGGGCTGCCTGTGAAGCCGGATATTTAAGCGGCTATGAAAACGGTCTTTTTATGCCTTTGAAGGCAGTAACCAGAGCTGAAGCCGTTTCCGCCGTAAACAGAATTTTGGGAAGAAAAGCCGGTGAAAATGTAACTGAGCTTGAAGATATAACGGTTATGCCCGATGTCTTAAAAAATGACTGGGCTTACGGAGATATTTTGGAGGCTACGGTTCCCCACACCTGCGAAACCGAAAACGGCAATGAGATTTGGAAAACCTACGAGCCTGTTAAGCTTGATTTAGACTACGGCTTTATAAATGTAGGAGACTTTCTTTTTTATGTAAACGGCGATACAAAGCAGTATGTTACAGACACCGTTTTGGGTAATTTTACATTTGATGAAAACGGAAGATATACAACGGGAAATGAGGAGCTTGACGGATATTTAAGCAGTATTATTTCCAAAATCACAAACAGTGATATGACCAAGGAAGAAAAGCTCTATGCCTGTTATGAATATATGAGAGATAATTTTAAATATCAAAAGGGTTCTATCTATTCAAACGGTTCATCGGGCTGGGATGTTGACGAAGCCTTAAAGATTTTTTCAAAGGGCAAGGGAAACTGCTACAGCTTTGCCTCGGGCTTCACTCATCTCGCCAGAGAAATAGGCTATGACGCCGTACCTATAGCCGGTCAGGTTCCCTCGGCAAGGTCGGGGCTTACGGCTCACGGCTGGACTGAAATAGTTATAGACGGTGTAACCTATGTGTTCGATCCGGAGCTTGCAATGGCAAACGGCTATGACCTTTTTAAAAAGACCTACAGCCAAACAGCTATTGCCTACTATAAATAAAGGAGATTAAACAAATGGTTTTCGGGTCTGCGGTATTCCTGTTCGGTTTTCTCCCTGTTGTTTTGTGCCTTTATATAGCTATGCCGAGCTTGGTTTTTAAAAATGCCCTTCTTATTCTGGCAAGCCTTTTGTTTTACGGCTTCGGCGAACCTGTATATGTTTTTTTAATGATATTTTCCGCCTTTTTTAATTATTTAATAGGGCTTTTGGCGGCTAAAGGCGGCAAAAAGGGAAGGTTCGGTCTTGCTGTTGGGGCTGCTGCGGATATAGGCTGTCTTTGTTATTTTAAATATGCTGATTTTTTTCTGCAGAATTTAAACCTTGTTTTGGGGACGGAAATTCCCCTGAGAAATATTGCTCTGCCTATAGGAATATCCTTTTTTACATTTCAGGAAATATCCTATATAGCAGACGCTTATAAAACAGGCAAATGTCAAAAAAATCCCTTTAAAATTCTTCTTTATGTCAGTCTTTTCCCTCAGCTCATAGCCGGGCCCATTGTAAAATACGGCGATATTGAAAGGGAGCTTTCAGACAGACGGTTTTCTTTTGATGACGCCTCAGAGGGTGTATGCCGTTTTATTTTCGGGCTTTCGAAAAAGCTTCTTATTGCAAACACACTTGGACTTATGGTTGACAATATACTCGCCTTTGAAAATATAAATATTTTGTCGGCGTGGCTCTGTGCTTTGGGCTACAGTCTTCAGCTTTATTTTGACTTCAGCGGCTATAGCGATATGGCGATAGGCTTGGGCAGAATTTTCGGCTTTCATTTTAACGAAAACTTCAACTATCCCTATATTGCCCTAAGCATTAAGGATTTTTGGAACAGATGGCATATTTCACTTTCATCATGGTTCAGAGATTATGTTTATATTCCTTTGGGAGGAAACAGAAAGGGCAGGCTCAGAACAAACTTAAACCTTGCCTTTGTCTTTCTCTTAACCGGTTTTTGGCACGGGGCAAGCTGGAATTTTGTAATTTGGGGCATTTGGCATGGTTTTTTCAGAATAGCCGAAAATACGGGAATTATAAAAATAAAAAATAATATTGTTGCCCGTATTTATACCTTAGTCTGTGTGGCTGTTGGCTTTATGATTTTCAGAGCAGAAAATATGAGACAGGCGGTTTATATGGTTAAAAATATGTTTTCGGGCTTTGACTTTTCGGCGGCGGCTTTAGCCGATTTTGTTTCCGTACTGTCACCCTATAATATTTTTATATTTTTTGCGGCTGTTGTTTTTTGCCTGCCCCTGTTTAAAAGGATTGAAAAATTCAGGTTTCCCCTGTTTGCCGGGCTTTTCGTTCTGTGCGTTTTGAATATAGCTTCGGCAGGGTACAATCCCTTTATATATTTCAGGTTTTAAGGGGGAATTTGTATGAAGAAAATATATTTTTATACATTTATAATATTGTGTTTAATACCTCTTGCAGGCACATTTATCAACAATGAAACCGAAACAAGGGAAAACAAAACCGCCCCGCCTTTATTTGTGACTGAGAACGGTTTAAATTCAGATTATACCGCCGAATTGGATAATTGGTACGGAAAGAATTTCGGCTTCAGAACATATTTAATAGAATCCGAAAACAGTCTGTATGAAGCCGTCTTTAAACAGTGCCTTTCGGCTGATGTTATTATAGGCAGAGAAGGTTATTTGTTTTACGGCGAAACCCTTAACGACTTTCGGGGCAGAGGTCTTATGACAGATGAAGAAATAGACGAAACAGCCGATTTTCTTAAGGAAATTCAGGATTTCTGCACAGCGTCGGGGGTTAAATTTCTTTTTACCGTTGCTCCCAACAAAAACAGCCTTTATCCCCAATATATGCCTTATTATTATAAGGAAGACAAAACAAACGGCAATGCCCTCCGCCTTAAGGCGGCGCTTCTTGAAAGAGGAGTTAATTATCTTGACCTTTTTGAGGTTTTTGAGACCCGGGAAGAGGTTCTTTATCACAAGCTTGACTCCCACTGGAACAACAAGGGAGCGGCTCTTGCTTATGAAAGCATAATGAAGGCGCTGGGGCTTGAATATGAAGACTATTCTGATATTCCATTCAGTGAGGAATATAATTTTGACGGCGACCTTTACGAAATGGTTCATCCTTTGGGCAGCAAAAAGGATAAAAATATATTTTTTTCAAAGGATTTCGGTTTTAAATATACCTCGGCAGTGAAGGATGACAACTCAAACAATTCCATAACCACCGAAAATTCCGACAAAAGCGGAAGCATAATTATGTACAGAGATTCTTTCGGAAATTCTTTGCTTCCCTTTATTGCGGAGGATTTCGGAAAGGGACATTTTCTGAAAACAAAGCCTTACGAGCTTAATCTGATAGAAGAAGAAAATGCCGATGTTTTTGTGATAGAGATTGCGGAAAGGAACATTCCTTCCGTAATTAGTTATAAACAATAAATA
>JAJQFU010000105.1 GCA_021200955.1 Clostridiales bacterium
GGCACAAGCACAAGCAAGGGTCAAAGCGGCTCATACAGTGTCAGCGACCAAATTGTCGGCAGAGAACTTATTACTCCGGCGGAGGTGGGGCTTCTGCCAAATGACGAGTGCATACTGTTTATAAGGGGTATCAGACCCTTTAAATCAAAGAAATTTAAGCTTGAAAAGCATAGAAATTATCGTCAGCTTGCAGATTATAACTCAGATTTTTATTTTGACATTACAGAATATAATAAGGTTTTGAAAAAACGGAAAGAAGCGGAAGAAAAAGCAGAAGCCGAGGTCACAGGCTCGGGAGGTGAAAACGGTGGCTGAGATTAATAAAATTTACAATGAGGACTGCTTTGTTACTATGGACAGGCTTTCTCAAAATTCGGCAGATGTCATTCTGACATCGCCTTTTTATAACACAAACAGAAAACAGGGAAAATCGGCTGTTATAAAGGAAACAGCTTATAAAAAATATGAGAAATGCCCCTATATCCGCTACGATAAGCACATTGACAATATGACAAATAATGAATACTGTGAATTTACAAAGACCTTGTTTTTGAAATTTGACCGCATTTTAAGCAAAAACGGTGTTGTCCTCTACAACCTTTCATACGGCAACAACAATCGTGAGGGTATGTTCAGGGCGGTAAACACTGTAATTACGGAAACGCCTTTTACAATTGCCGATGTCATTGTGTGGAAAAAGAAAAGTGCCTACCCTAACTGCTGCTCACCAAACAAATTGACGAGGATCTGGGAGTTTATTTTTGTTTTTTGCAGAAAAGCTGAAACGGACACCTTTCACTGCAATAAGGCTGTAACGAGTGTAAGGGCAACAGGTCAAAAGAATTATGAAAACATCTTCAACTACATAGAAGCCAAAAATAATGACGGGGTTTGCCCCTATAACCGTTCAACTTTTTCAACAGACCTCGTTAAACAGCTTTTGGATATATATCTGCCCAAAGACAGGGAAAGCATAGTTTATGACCCATTTATGGGCAGCGGAACAACTGCCGCCGCCTGTAAGCAGTTTGAGAATTGCCGTTATATAGGCAGTGAGATTTCAGAAAATCAAGTAAAATGGGCGGAGGAAAGATTAAGAAATATTGATAAAAAATTATAGAAGGAGGAATTTATGCAATTAGTAATTGCGGAAAAACCGAGCTGTGCCCTTGCCTATGCAAGGGTACTCGGTGCTAATGAAAAAAAGAAAGGATACTATCAGGGAAACGGCTATATAGTCAGCTGGTGCTACGGGCATTTGGTAGGGCTTGCAGAGCCTGAAAGCTATGACAACAAGTTTAAACAGTGGAAAAATGTGCCTGTGATACCGTCGAGGTGGATTTATGAGATTAAGGAGAATACCCGAAGTCAGTTTGAAATTATTAAAAATCTTATGAACCACATTACCGTTGACACTGTTATAAATGCCGCTGACGCAGGACGTGAGGGCGAATTGATTTTCAGACACGTTTATGAAATGTCGGGCTGCCGAAAGCCTGTTAAAAGACTGTGGCTTTCTTCTCTTGAGGACAGTGCTATAAGAGAAGGCTTCGAAAATTTAAAGGACAGTTCATATTATGAAAATCTTTACAAGTCTGCCCTATGCAGAGAAAGAGCCGACTGGATTGTGGGTATGAATATGACGAGATTTTTCACTGTTTTATATAACAGCACGAAGCCACTAACCATAGGACGTGTACAGACCCCAACTCTTGCTTTGATTGTTGAGCGTGACAGGCTGATTTCATCTTTTACAAGGGAAAAGTATTATACTGTTGTTTTAAATTGCGGTGCATTTAGCTGTGAAAGTGAAAGATTTTCTGATTTAGGAGAAGCCGAAAGCATTGTTAAAAGATGTAATCTTTCACACGCAGTTGTCGGCAATATTATTAAGGAAGAAAAGAAAGTCAGTCCGCCTAAGTTATACGATTTAACAGCCTTGCAGAGAGAAGCCAACAGGCTTTACGGCTATACGGCACAACAGACCCTCGAAGCCTTGCAAAGGCTTTATGATAACAAGTTGGTCACATATCCGAGAACGGACAGCCGATTTTTAACTGAAGATATGGCAGATACCGCCCGAAGCATAATTGATGTAATCAAGGAAAGATTTGATTTTGCAAAAACAACGGAAAATGAGCCTAACATATCGGCTGTAATGGACAATTCCAAAGTGACCGACCACCATGCACTTATACCGACAGCAAATATAAAAACAGCGGACTTTGAAAAAATCATAACCACAGACAAAAATATTTTGTACTTGATAGCCGAAAGACTTTTGACGGCAACAGCTGAAAAATATGTTTATGAAGATACAAAAGTTATTTTGGACTGTCAAGGTATAAAATTTACGGCAAAAGGAAAAATCCCTTTAAATATGGGATTTAAAGAAATTGCAAAGGCATTTGCGGACTATGTAATTAAACCCGAAGATGTGAAAGCGGATAGCCATAGAAACAGTCTGCCGGAAATATCCGAGGGAAGAAGCTTTGCCGTAACCGCCGAGCTTTCCGAGCATTACACCTCACCGCCTAAACCCTTTACAGAAGATACTCTTTTGGCGGCAATGGAAAATGCAGGAAACAGTGACTACAATACCGATGAAGCCGAAAGAAAAGGTTTGGGAACTCCGGCAACAAGAGCCTCTATTATTGAAACAATCATAACCCGAGGTTATGCCGAAAGAAAGGGAAAAAGCCTTACATCAACAGAAAAAGGCAAAAACATTATTAAAATTATGCCCGAAAAGCTTTGCTCCTCCAAGATGACGGCAGAATGGGAAAACAGGCTTGTTCTTATTTCAAAGGGACAGGCTGACAGCGAAACCTTTATGAAGGATATTTCCGACTTCATAAAATTGATTACAGAAACAACAACCGCCGAAAGCTCTATGAAAGACTTTTTTAATGAAAGAGAGATTATAGGCGTTTGCCCTCGGTGCGGCAGTAAGATATATGAAGGTAAGCTTAATTTCTATTGTGAAAACAAGGATTGCTCCTTTATATTGTGGAAAGAAAACAAGTTTTTCTCAAGCAAGAAAAAGTCAATCACAAAACCCGTTGCCGCCGCCCTTTTGGAAAAAGGCAGAGTACATTTCAAAGACCTTTATTCAGAGAAAACAGGCAAGACATACGAAGCGGACATAATTCTTGATGATACAGGCGAAAAATATGTCAATTTCAAAATGGAGTTTCCGCAGAAAAGCAGGCGTTAAAAGGCGTAAAAAAGGAAACTTATTTTTGCATTTTATTACTGTTTCTTATTATCGTTTTCTATGGCTTCTTTTATGGCTCTTAATATAAAGGCATTAATGCTTTCCCCTGTTTTTTCTGCGTGTACTGAAATTTGGGCTTTTAAGCCGCTGTCTTTTGTCATTCTCAGGTCAATTCTGTCATAGGTTTTCTTTACATACTTTGCCAATGCTCTGCGTTGGGCTTCGGGTGAATGGGTGTGAGCTGCCATATGATACCTCCTGTGATGTATTTATAAAAATATTATACTGGGTTATTATGCGGCTTTCCATAGTGCAAAATTAACAAAATATAGGATAATTTTCCGGCAATTATTTTTTGAAAAAGTTATTGCTATATAACTGGGTATATAGTATAATATGAAACAGGAAAATAAGTTTTATAAAATCAAAGATATGAGGAGGATAACGATATGAACGAAAATATTAACGATAAACTCAATGATGATTTTAACGGTGTTATGAACGATACACTTTATTTCTTCCCCGGCGATGCGGAGGAAGATGAACAGAGAGCAGAGGAGGAAAGCTATAATCTTTCACCTTGGTACGGAAAAGAACGTGAAGCCTATCTCAGAGAATATATGGACAAGGACGAGTTTATTATTATGGAACACACAGGAGCTTTGAGAACCCACCTTGTTTATATTGACAAACAGGCACGTGAAAGAGAAATGCAGCTCACCGACGAAATGGCTGAGAGCGAAGGCATAACAGCAGACCTTAAAAAGAGCGACCCTATGCTTTGGGTTGGGAAGATGAACAACTTAAGGCAGAGGGTTCGTGAAATTATTCAGCAGGATATGATTTACACTGGCTATCACGAAGGAGTTGAGGAAGTTTCATAAAATATAAATAATTATAAAGGCGGTTTGGTTATCAGCACAGGTAATCAGCCGCCTTTTTTATTGAAAAAAACACAGAAAGGAATGATTTGAACTTAATGAATAATAAAAATGTAACTCTTGACGAAGCGGCTTTAACGCTCAGACACACAGTCGGCTTTTACACAGGGGACAGCGAAAAGTGGGCGAAATTCCTAAAACAGTCCGCTTTTCTTTATAAATACGATATTATAAATAAGTTTTTGATTGCCAATTACGGCTACGGCAAAAATGTTACGGCGGCGGCTTCTGAAAGCGAGTGGAAAAGGCTCAAAGCAAGTGTTAATGAAAACGCCGAGGGCATACCCGTTCTCAGAAAAAACAATGAGGGCAAGCAGGAAATTTCATACGTTTATGATATAACCGATACCAACTCGGACTATAAAATTTGGCAGCCGGATATAACTTCAGATAATACATTGAAAGCCGTTGCAAACTATTTTAAAGCAAGGGGTAAGGATTTTAAAGCTGTGGTCGATAATTCTATTATGGACATTGCCGGAGAAAACCTCAGCCCCACGGAAAAAGAATGGAACGATTTTATATTAAACAGTATAAAATACATAGTTTATACCCGCTGCGGTTTGAATACTTCCGAAATAGATATTGAAAACCTGTCACAAATCGAACTTTTTAACAGTGTTGATACTGCGGAAGGACTGAATTTCACACTTAACAACTTGAATAAAATGGTCTTTAAGCCTGCCGAAAATATTTTAAGGGGCATAGAAAGAAGTGTTATTGCCGTTGACAGGCAGAAAAATTTGAAAGCAGAAAGAGAAAATACAGTTAAGCACGAAAACAACCGTATTGTAGGACAAACTAAAAACAGGGGCAGATTTTTTACGTCTGAAGAAATACAAGCAGCAAAGGCGGTCAGCCTTGTTGACTACTTAGGCTATCGTGGCGAAAATTTGAAGCGTGTGGGAAACAAGGAATATACCATGCTTGAACACGACAGTATGAGGATTTCGGACAACAAATATTATTGGAACTCCCGAAGCAGGGGCGGTACTGCCGTTGACTTCTGTATGAATTATTATAATATGACTTTTCAAGAAGCAGTTAAAAGCCTTTTGGATTACAGCGGAAATGCGGCAAGGGAACAGCCCCGGACGGAAAAGCAGACGAAAGAAAACACAAAAGCCCAAGATCCGGCGAAGCCTATTCCCTTTGCTCTTTCCGAAAAAACAGGAAGAGTTTTCAAGTATCTGACAGAAAGCAGAGGACTTTCCGCCGATATGGTAAACAGCCTTATAAACGAGGGCAAAATCGCACAGGACATACACGGCAATGTTGTTTTCAAGGTCTTTGACAGGAACGGAAAATTAAACGGTTCGGAATTAAACGGCACAAGCCAAAACAGGTATAAGCTGACAACAGGTCTTGAAGGCAACGGCTTCACTGTAAACCCGACAGGAACATATAACCCCGAAAAAGCTGTATTTTTTGAGTCTGCCATAGACTTGTTATCATATTATGAGCTTCATAAAGACGAAACTGCTCTTTTAATCTCGATGGGCGGTCTTAAAGACAAAACGGTTTTAAAGGCTATGGAAGATTATAACCTTTCAACCGAAAACTGCCTTGTTGCCGTTGACAATGATGAAGCCGGAGAAAAGTTTATAAATAAAATGAAAACCGAGTACAATATTAACGCTTATTCCATAACTGAGGATGAGCGTTTTATTTTGCACGAAAATGTAAAGGATTGGAATGACCTTCTGAAAGCCGAAAAGGAAGATAAAACCGAACACCTGACCGCCTACCACATAACAGACGTTGATTTTGATACATTCAGACCCGGTTACAGAGGGGTTATATGGACGGAGAAAAATCTTGATTTTGCAAAAAGCCGTATGGCGTATATGGGTTCTGACAGGATTTTCACCTGTGATGTGACAATGAAGAAACCCAAACACATAACCATTGACAGCGGCGAGAATTGGGATATTGACAGAGAAATCAGAAAAGCAAGAAACGAAGGCTGTGACGGAATTGTTATGGACTTTAAGCTTGCAGATGAGGTCAGAAACAACAGCCTTTTTCAGTATGTGCTGACACATAATCTCAAAGCCGACGCAAGGGATATTCTTTATTCTATTATAAAGGCAAATGCTTCTGACGCTTTGGAAAATGAAACTCTCAGCGATTTTGTAAAAAGAGTGGAAGCAAATAATTTTATAACCCATTCATATGTTGCCGTATTTAAACCCGAACAGGTAAAAATTACGGACAAAACCCTTTTAAATGAACTTCCTGAAATCGGCTCTGCCGAACAGGAAAACGAAACAGACCTTAAAAATGCCTTTGAAAAAGCACTTCAAAATCACGAACCCTTTTATATAAAGTACACCGATACCGAAGAAAATTTTGAAAACTTCCGTATAGCCTATGACGAAAACGAAGGTCACTATAATATTATTGCTGATAATATATTTCCTGTTGCGAAAATAAGAGAGAATGACTTCGTCGAGAAAGAGCTTTCCCCCGATATTGATACAGACACTGTTATTGAAATTATAAAGTCCTATGATAACGAAATCAGCCCCGACAATCTAAAGACCGCTGAACAAGTCCAAAAGGAAAAGCAGCTTGCGGCACAAGCTGAGCAGACTGTCATAAACAATTATATGAAAAAACACATTAACAGCAATGATGTGTTTTGCCCGAACCTTGACTTAGGGGAGTTATACAGTATTACAAATGAATTCTTTTATTATGAAAATTCTTCACACAGTGCAGATGAAAAAATTAAGGAACTTGCGGAAAGATACAGAAACGGTGAGAATATTTCCACAGAACTGGGTAAACTCTTGGATTGTGAAACACATATAAAAATTGATGCCGATGAGGAAAGGTATGATGCAGGACTGCCCAATGACAAGGACTTGTTTGCAGATATTGCAGTTGAAAAAGATGAAAACGGCATTACTTTCAGCTTTGGTGATATAAAAAGGTTCTGCACTTGGGAAGAATACGGCAAAGGTCAATTTGAATACCTTAAAGGATTTTTCAGAAGCAGTATATATACACAATATTACGATGATAACATACTGAGACCGGAGGCTCGAAGTGCTTTTAAGGCTTTTTATGAAATAGACAAAGAAGATGACGACGAACCCGAAAGCGAACCCGAAAGAACTATGCCTGAAGAAAAACTAAACAGGCTTCTCGCAAGGCTTGACGGCAAGGAGCTTACCGCAGTCCCTGTTGGTGAATTTTATGAATTATACGGCAAAGACGCACAGGCAGCAGCCGAGGTTCTCGGCTTCAAATTATCCCATAAAAATATAAACGGTGTTTCTGTTCCAATGGTTGGCTTTCCGAGGTTCAGTTTGGAGCATTTTCGCAGCCAATTAGCCGATGAGGGTTATTTTTTAAATATAAATAAAGCTGATGAGAATAATAAGAGCATTTTCGAAAATACTGTGCAAGGCACAGAAGAAACTAAAAGTTCTTTTTCTGTATATCAGCTTAAAGACGGCGATGAAACAAGGTATCACAGATATGTCTCCTATGATGATTTGCAAAAATCCGGGCTTTCGGTTAATAGCGAAAACTATAATTCTGTTTATAATGCTCCCTTAGAAGCCGATACATCTCTTGAAGATATTTTTGTAATGCTTAACGCCCGACTGCCCGAAGGCTTTAAAGGTCGAAGCCTTTCGGTTTCGGATGTGGTTGTTATTAATAAGGACGGACAGGACAAGGCTTATTATGTTGACAGTGTCGGTTTTAAAGAAGTGCCGGAGTTTTTACAGCAAAAGGAAGCTGCAAAAAATGATGTTCAAGCTGAACAAAATAAAACCGATGAAAAGCCCGACCCTTCCATATCAGCTGAAAAAACTTCTGCCGAACCAACGAAACAAGCCCAACAGGAACAAAAGCCCGAAAGAAAAAAAGACATTATAGGCAATACACCGTACAGATATATAGCAAAAAAGAGATACAGAAAATTTGATAACGATACAGCGGAAAAGATAGCCGCCGCATTTGAAGAAGTAAAGCTCAAATACAGCGGCGTTGTCGGAGACAGCACCACTACCTTAACTTTCAGCGGCAACGACCTTGAAAAGGCAGAAGCCCTGATTAACAGTGTTACAAATAAAAATCTTGAAGCAAAGCAGAATACAGGCTCAAACAAAGAAACAGAAAGTTCTAAAATAAATCAGCCGCCGCAAAAACTCGAAACAGAAAAATCAGATATAGAAGCTGCCCCAACCATAACACAGGATGACATAAATTCTGTTTTAAATAAAGGCAGCGGATTTCAATCCGGCAAGTACCGCATTTACCGCCAATTCCGAAAGCAGGAAAAAAGCAAGGTCAATGCGGATTTTTTAAGAGACGAGTACGGCATAGGCGGCGGAACACATATTTTTCCCGATGATGTCAGAGGATGGTCAGACCACAATGCAAAGGGAATAACCATAAGAAAATACGGCACTTTCGAAAAGCCCGATGTTAAGCTTAACTGGTCACAGGTGGAAAAGCAGATTAAAAAATTGATTTCAGAGGACAAATATTTTACGGATAAAGACAATGAAAAATATCCCGAATACCTTAAAAGCATAAATGCCCCACAGTATGAAATTGACAATTTTATAAAGTCGGTTCACCAAAAATTCATACTATCAAAAAGCAAGCTGCCGCCCAATGAAAAGCGTGATACTCTTGCACTGCGGCTGTCTGACTTTATAAGAGATTTAGACGGCTATGAAAAAAATCTGCTTAAAAAAGTTGACAGAACCGACCTTGCAGATGTGACTGCCGATGAAATGGAAAAGTATTTAGGCGAGCCTGAGACTGTTCAGCAGCTTATGGACTTTTTGAAGGACGTGCAGTGGGAAACAAGCGATGCTTATGACAGGCGAAATTCTTGGTATTTCAGACAGGAGCTTACGGAGCTGTTTCCGACAGAGTATGTCTTTAATGTAGGCAGTATTGCTTATATTAATTCGGAACAATATGAGGTTATTGAAGCCGAAAATAACCGCTTCTTACTTCAAAATGTTGATATGCCCCTTGACAGAAATTATTATTCCAATGAGGAATTGCAGGAAATACTTAAGGAAAGCCCTAAAAATAATGATTTAAGGGCTGTTAAAATTCCAAAACAAGTCGAAGAAGCCGTCATAGAAGAAAAGCAAACAGAAAAATTTTCTGAAAGTTCTGCACAAAATGAACAGTATAAACCGAAAGCACCGGAAAAAGTTCCTGTTTATAAAAACACAGGAGAATATGCCGCTGAAAACGGCGAAAGAGATTTACTGCGTGCTTCAAACAAGGAAAACCAACGGTGCAGAGAAGCCATAGAAAAAGCCATATCAGAGAATTTTGACGGTATGCACCTTGACAAAAAAGCAGTTGACGGTGTGGTTGAACAGTTCGGAGCAGAGAGGGTTTCGTATGTTTTAGCGGCTACGATTAAGGCAAAGGATTATGACAAGCGGTTTTCCAATTCAAACAGAAAATGGGCAGACACTATTGATGCTTCTTTCCGCAGCTCCAATTCATTTTCCGAAATTATAAACAGACACCCGGCTATTTTGGACGGGTTTGTAAAACAGTTCAGAGAGAGTATTGAAAGAGAAAAAATAATAGAGCCTAAACAGCCACCTTCGGAAACAAATGAAACAGTTGAAAATGCTTTGGAAACACAGGCTGTGGAAAATACAGATGTATCCTCCAATGTTCAAGGCAAGAAAATAACAGCAGCCAAAGCCGAAAACTTTCATATTACAGACTATGATTTGGGAGTTGGCTCACCTAAAGAAAAATACAGAAGAAACATTGAAGCCATAAAGACACTTTTTAAAATTGAGAATGAAAACAGGCAGGCAACAGCGGAGGAACAGGAAATACTTTCAAAATATGTTGGCTGGGGCGGCTTGCCGGAGGTTTTCGACGTTTCAAAATCACCTTGGCACAATGAGTATGAGGAAGTCAAAAGCCTTTTATCCGAAAGTGAATACCGAGCGGCAAAAAGTTCAACCCTTAACGCTCATTACACAACGCCTCTTGTTATTTCTTCCATATATAAAGTTTTGGAAAGTGCAGGCTTTAAGGGCGGAAAAATTTTAGAGCCGGCAATGGGCGTTGGAAATTTCTTCGGCTTACTGCCCGAAAGTATGAAAAACTCGGAACTTTACGGAGTAGAGCTTGACAGTATAACAGGCAGGATTGCAAAACAGCTTTATCCCAATGCGGACATACAGGTAAAAGGCTTTGAAAAAACCGACTTTGACAGCGGCTTTTTCGATGCGGCGGTTGGAAACGTGCCTTTCGGGAATTATAGGCTTTATGATGAGGAATTTCACAACGGTGAGCTTATTCACGATTTCTTTTTCAAAAAGTCCTTAGATAAGGTGCGTCCCGGCGGTTTGGTGGCTTTCGTGACGAGCAAGGGAACACTTGACAAAGCCGACACGAAAGTCAGAGAATATCTCGCTCAAAGAGCCGACTTGTTGGGAGCAATAAGGCTTCCCAATACAGCATTTAAGAAAAATGCAAATACAGAGGTGACGGCTGATATACTTTTCCTTAAAAAACGTGAAAATTTAAGAGATTTTGACAAGGAAGGAAAACCGGAATGGGTAGAAACAACCACCACTCTTAACGGTCTAACAATAAATTCATATTTTGCAAGTCATCCTCAAATGATTTTAGGTGAAATGGCAGAGGTTACAAGAAGATACGGAAAAGAAACCGCTTGTTTGCCTTTTGAAAATAAATCCCTTGATGAGCTTTTGGAAGAAGCCGTTTCGGAACTTGGCAAAGATATAGCGGCTATGGATAAAAAAGATTTAAAGAATGAGGTTACAGCTGATACGGTCAAAAATGATATTATCCCCGAAGAAAATATAAAGCTTAAAGAAATTGTTATTGAATTAAACAGACCTGCTGAAATTGAGAAAGAACCCATTATAGAAGAAACCGAAACTATTGTTGAGAATGGTGAGCCTGTTACAGAAGAAGCAGAACCTGTTATTGAAGATGTTAAGGAAACAAAACCTGCTGCCGAACCCCCTAAAAGATATATATACCACCTTAATTACCGAAATTTCTGCTACTGCAATATTGACGGCGATATTTATTACAGAGAAAACAAAAATATGGAAAAGCAGGATTTTTCCAAAAAGCACATTAAAAATGCTGAGGACAGAGTTAAGGGAATGATTGAAATCAGCGGCTGTCTGCAGGAATTAATTCGCTTTCAAAAAGAAAATTATGATGATAAATATATTATAAAACAGCAAAACAAGCTCAATGAATTGTATAACAATTTCACCGAAAAATACGGCTTGCTTTCCGACAGGGCTAACAGATCGCTGTTTTTAAATGATGATACATATCCTCTTTTGCAGTCCCTTGAAAACATCAACAGCAAAGGCGAACTGGAAAGCAAAGCAGATATTTTCACAAAGCGAACCATTGTACCCTACGTTGAAATTGACAGCGTTGACACTGCCGCCGAAGCCCTTGCGGTTTCCATATCGGAAAAAGCGGGAGCTGACATTGATTTTATGGCGAAGCTTTGCTCTAAAACGAATGAAGAGGTTATAAAGGATTTAGAGGGGGTTATTTTCAAAAATCCCGTAACTGAAAAATATGAAACATCGGACGAATACCTTTCGGGAAATGTGAGGGAAAAGCTTAAAACCGCCGAAGCTGCGGCAAAAAAGGACAGTTCATACAATATAAATGTTTCATACCTGAAAGAAGCTCAGCCCAAAGACCTGACCCCGGAGGAAATTTCCGTACAGCTTGGGTCAACCTGGGTTCCGGTGAAATACTACGAGCAGTTTATGTATGAGCTTTTGGATACTCCGTCACGCTGCCAAAGCGACAAAATAAATGCTTACAGCGGCGATCCCTTTAAGTCTGTGGGCAGCGGGGCTAACAGCTATATAATTGCCATTGACTATAATAACTTCTCAGCCACATATGCTGTAAGCAACAAAGAAAATTACAAGGCTGACAAGGAAAATTTTAAAGCAGTGGAAACCTACGGCACAAGCAGAATTAACGCATATAAAATCATTGAAGATACCCTTAATATGAAAACCGTTAAGATTGTCGATTATATCGAGGATGCAAACGGTAAGATTAAAGCCGTTCCAAATGAAAAAGAGACAATTTTGGCACAGGAAAAACAGGCATTAATAAAATCAAAATTTCGTGAATGGATTTTTGACGATGCTGAAAGAACAGCCGACCTTTGCAAAATCTACAATGAAAAATTTAATTCCGTAAGACCTCGTGAATACAGCGGAAAACACATAAATTTTGTTGGAATGAACCCCGAAATTACATTAAAAGAACATCAGAAAAACGCCATAGCCCACACTCTTTACGGCGGAAATACTCTCCTTGCACACAGTGTGGGATCTGGCAAGACCTACGAAATGGTGGCTTCCGCAATGGAAAGCAAAAGGCTCGGACTTTGCACAAAAAGCCTTATCGTTGTTCCCAAACACATTGTAAATCAAACAGCAAAGGAGTTTTTACAGCTTTACCCGGCGGCAAACATACTCGTACCCAATGAAAAGGATTTTACGGCTAAAAACAGACAAAAATTCTGTTCCCGAATATCCACCGGAAATTATGACGCAATAATAATCTCACACAATCAGTTTGAGAAAATCCCCCTTTCTGTTGACAGGCAGATAACCTTTATAGAAGAAGAAATAGACGAAATTACAAAAAATCTTGAAATGCTTAAAAATCAGAGGGGCGAAAGAGGCTACACTGTAAAAGACCTTGAAAGAACGAGAAAAAATCTTGAGAACACCTTGGAAACTCTCAACAATAACAAAAAGCGTGATACGGTTGTAACCTTTGAAGAACTGGGAGTTGACAAGCTCTATGTAGACGAGGTTCA
>JAJQFU010000104.1 GCA_021200955.1 Clostridiales bacterium
CCCCTGCTTTAACCCCCCAAAATAAAAAAAACTGGCTTTTAAAAAAAAAACCCCTTTTTAAATTGTTTTTTGCGCCCCTTTGGGGGTTTTTAAAAACCACCCAAATGGGCGCCCCGGGGCGGCATACAAGCCCGATGCTAACGCATCGGGCTTGTATGCCGCGCAAAATCAGTCTTTCTCTAAGATAAGATTAACTCAACTTTTACAAATAAAATTATAAGCTTTCGGCTATCCGAAATTATTCTTCAAGCAAGCCGTTATTTCTTAAAAGCTGTAAAAACTCCGCTACATCAGCTGCGGCAGTATCTCTGTCAACATCATACATTCCCACAACAGCGTTTACAACAGCTTCTTCATCGGTATCATCTTCAATCCTTGACCAAATAAATGCTCCTGTTTCGTTAAGGTTCATAATACTGTTAAAGTCAACACTTTCCTCACCGAAAGGCACAACTACAGCAGTATTCTGAATTTTTCTCAGCAAATATCCGTCCTTAATTTTCATCTTTTTATTCCCTCCGTCATAGCCCTGTAAGAGGTTTCGACAGCCTCAAGGCTCATATTGCAGCCCATAATATACATAGGCACATTTTCAAAAATTTCGTTTACGGTTTTCATAAAGGCTTCGGCGCTTTCCTTGCCCATAGGTCTTACGGTCTGAGTAAAAAATCTGCCGAAAGCGTCGAATGTATCGGCTTTTTCTATATGATTTTCTTCCGATCTTTCAATAAAGCAAATTCCCGCAATTTTAACTCTTTCATTTCTGTTAAGGTCGGTTTTTCCGCTCCAAGGGCTTCCGTAGGCATAAACCTCGCCGTCGATAATTCGAAGAGCCGGCTTGTCATCATTTAGAATATAAGCCTTATCGCCGAAATATTTAAGCCAAAGCCTGGTATGCGTTGACTTTCCCGTTCCTGAAGAAGCCGAAAACAAGTAGGCATATCCGTCAACAACCACCGCCGAGGAATGAAGCATTACACCCTTAAATTCAATAAGCTTTTCATAAAACACAGCTCCGGTCAGGAGATATTCGCAGTCATTTAATCTTAAATTGGGGTTATCTTTATTAAACATTTCAAGCCCCTCGTCTGCAACTGTTATGCCGAATATAGGCTTAAAGTCCTCCCCCTCTTTAACCCTGTAGGCTTCACACTGCTTAAGCATTGTGGGATATTTATAGTCAAGCCGAAAATCAATATCGGCAACTCTCAAATCATACATCGCTAACCTCCGAAATGTCCCCTCCCGAAACTCTGATTTCTCTGTCACAGCAGCCTACAGCCGCCGCCTTATGAGACACGAAAATAATTGTCTTGTTTTTAAGCCCTTTAAGACTTTCAAGAAGCCTTCCCTCTGTATCCGGGTCAAGGGCAGAGGTAGCTTCATCCAAAAGAAGAACAGGCGCACCGCTTAAAATTGCCCTTGCGGCGGCTATTCTCTGAAGCTGACCCTCAGACAAGCCTAAGCCCCTTTCACCCACCACAGTGTCAAGCCCCTGGGGACAGCTTTCTATAAAGTCCGCAATTTGGGCTGTTTTTGCAGCGGCAAGAATTTCATCATCCGATGTTTCTCTGTTGAAAAACCTTATGTTGTCTCTTAAGCTGCCGGAAAGAACCATATTCCCCTGAGGAACATAGGCAAAAAGCCATCTTGTTTCCGACCCCAGTTTAATTTTTCCTCTTTTGGTTTTAAGATAAATTTTGCCCTTATCGGGATCAATAATTCCCAAAATAAGCTTAATTAAAGTACTTTTGCCCTCACCGGAGGGACCTGTAATTGCCGTAAGTTCATTTTTATTAAATCGGCAGCTTGCATTTTCAAGAACGGTCTCTCTGCCGTCGTAGCTGAAGCTTACGCCTTCAAAAACAATACTCTCTATTTGATCATAGTCTATGCTTTGGCCGCTGTCTAAGGTCTCTTCCTCAATGTTTTCAAGCTCCATAATTCTCTCTGCGGAGGCTGTCATTGAATAATAAGAGGGTATAAGACTGCTCATATTTTTCATAGGGGCTCTTATTTGATCTACAATCTGCAAAAACGCCGTTAAAGTACCGAAGGAAACAGTACCTGCCATAATTCTCAAAGCACCCCAAATAAGCGCTCCGTAATAGCTTGCGGTAAAAATTACATAAACGCCGGTATTGGCTATATTCCCCACCGTATTTCTTTTAAGCTTTATTTTATAGCTTTCAAGCTGTTTTTCCAAAAGAATGTTTTTAACAGGACCGAAGCTTGCAAAGGACTTTATAACAACAATATTTTCAAAAATCTCCTGAATAAATGAACGAACAACGCCATCCGAACGCTGAACCTCTTTATGAAGATATTTAAAATGCTTTGAATAAATCCTTCCGGCAAAAAATATAATAACCCCTACCAAAATCACCGCTAAGGTAAATTTCGGGTCTATATAAACAAGGACTATAAAGCCGGAAACAATCTGTGTCAAAATCGACACCGCCGCAGGCAAAAGGTCAATAACCCCTGTTAAAACAACGGACACATCGGCGGAAAGCCTGTTTACGATTTCGCCTGTATGATAAGAGCTGAGCTTAAGATATTTCTTTTTAAGGAGACTTTCAAAGACCCCCTGCTTAATACTCATTTCTATTTTGCCCATAGCCCTTATTCTGATGTTGCTGCCCAAAACATTCAGCGCCGCCTGAAAGGCTATAATTCCGCCGAGGGCGGTTGACCAAATCAGGAGACTCCCTTGAGAGTCTCCCGTAGCAATATCCAATATGCTTTTTGAAGCTATTGCAAGCAGCACATAGCACAGGGAGATTATTCCGCTGATACCTGCTACACTCACCACCCACAAAAGCTGTTTTTTAGAATAGGAATATATCCACAAAAGGGCGTTTTTCTTTTTATCCATTTGAGGCTCCTTTCCCAAAAGCCTTAACAAGCTTGTCAATTTTTAAAAGAAGCCTGCAAATATATGGTCTTACGGGCATTAAAATATGCCAAAGTCTGACGTAGAGCCTGTAAAGACCGTTATCCTTTGTAAATTTTTTTCCCTTTCTGTCAAAACCCTTAACAACTGCAATAACAGTCTCTGCGGAAACGCCTTTTTCAATAGCTTTTTGAGCGTCCCCTACAATGTCATAAGAGCCTTTTTCTTTATTTACCTTAACAATTCTGTGAAGAACGTAGCTGCCGTCAGGTCTTATGTAAAGAGGTATATCGAATTTTTTTAGGTTATATTTATCAGCCTTGACTAAAATTACGCTGTCTCTTAAGCTGTACAAAAGAGGATACATTGAAAACCCTCTAATAGTAAATTTAACCTCCATACCCTTTTCAACGCATTCCGAAATTATGGGAGAAATTTCACTCATTCCCGAAGTCAGCACGTTTCGCTCCATAAGGCAAAGCCTCCTGTTATCTGTTAAGTTCTTTATGTAAAATCTCGGTATAAGCCAAAATCAAAGGTGCAACGCCCTTAGCTTCGTTTTTAACAACGGGCTCACTCATATAATATTCATAAGAGCCGTCTCTGTAAGAGTTTCCGCCTAAGCCGGCAACAAGGCAAATTCCGCCCAGCTGAAGCTCTCCGTTTTCTTCCGAAAGATATTTGTCGCAGATGCCGTTGAAAGCCTTTTCGCCGAATTTGAAATATTCTTCGGGAAGAATGCCCAGTCTTACAGACTTCATAATAGCGAAAGCCAAAATAGCGGAGCCGCTTGTTTCGAGATAATTCTTTTCTCTGCCGCCCTGATCCGCAACCTGATACCACATTCCGCTTTCGTCCTGATATTTAAGAAGAGCGTCAACATATTCAACATAAATTGCCTTAAGCTTATCTCTGTCTTCTGCAAGAGAATCGGGCATAATGTCGATTGTATCAACAAGCGCCATAGCGTACCAGCCCAAAGCCCTGAGCCAGAAATTCTGAGAAAGACCTGTTTCCTTATCAGCCCAGTACATTTCTCTGCTTTCGTCATAGCCGTGATAGTAGAGACCTGTCTTTTTGTCTCTCATTATTCTGTGAACGTTTTCAAACTGCTTTACGCTGTCCTTGCAGTTTTCACAGTTGTTATACATAACCTCGTACTGCATATAGAAAGGCTGACCCATATACATTCCGTCAAGCCAAACCTGCCAGGGGTAAATCTTCTTGTGCCAGAAGTTGCCCTCTTTGGTTCTGGGCTGCATTTTAACCTGACCGTAAATTGTGTCGATTGCCTTGCGGTATTTTTCTTTTCCCGTCAGCTCGTAAAGGTCAAAAAGTGTCTTGCCTGCGTTTACATTGTCGATGTTAAGCTCTTCGGGCTTATAAGACTTAATTGAGCCGTCGTCCTGAACGAAATAGTCGATAAAGTTATCTGCAAAGTCAAGATATTTTTGTTCCTTTGTAATGTGATAAAGCTCAATAAGAGCCTTAATCATACAGCCGTCAATGTAGTTCCATTTAGACGGCTTGCCGCTTCTGATCTGCTCAATGTTCCAGATAGGTGCCTGCGGCGTGCTTTTTTCAATAAGTTCGTTAATATACCTGTCGAGTATTTCCATAAAAATGCCCCCTGAAATTTAGATTTTAAAGCGTCGAACGCCTGTATAATGAGATTATATCATACAGCTAATTTAAATTCAACCCAAAAATAAAAAAAACTGCGGTTAATGAAACACAAAACAGATGCCGAAAAATCGACATCTGCTTTTATTTTTTATGCTGTTTTATTTAAAATAATTTACGCCGGAGGAGAAAATCTGCTGATCCTTTTCTCCGCAGGTATTCTTATAGAGATTATTGCCTATACGTTCGCTGTGACCCATTTTGCCCAAAACTCTGCCGTCGGGGCTTGTGATGCCTTCGATAGCGTAAAGCGAGCCGTTTACATTATATTTTATGTCATAGGTGGGCTTTCCGTCAAAGTCGGTATACTGTGTGGCAATCTGACCGTTTGCTTCGAGATTTCTGATTACCTCTTCTGAAGCCAAAAATCTGCCTTCGCCGTGTGAAACGGGAACGTTAAACATATCGCCGGGGGTTGTGTTCCAAAGCCATGGAGACTTATTTGAAACAATCTTAGTGTTAGCAAGACAGGAAACGTGACGACCGATTGTGTTAAAGGAAAGGGTGGGCGCTTCAGGGCTTAAGTCTCTGATTTCTCCGTAGGGAACAAGACCTAACTTAATCAAAGCCTGGAAGCCGTTGCAGATACCCAGCATAAGTCCGTCACGCTGATTTAAAAGACGCATAACGGCTTCGCTGATTGCCGGGTTTCTGAAAACTGCGGCAATAAACTTTCCCGAGCCTTCGGGCTCGTCGCCTGCTGAGAAGCCGCCGGGAAGCATTACTATCTGGGCATTGTCAATAAGCTTTGCCAAAGCCGCCGCCGATTCCTTAAGCCATGCAGTCTTTAAGTTTCTGATAACAAAGGTGTCAACCTTAGCCCCTGCGGCTTCAAAACAGCGCATAGTGTCGTATTCGCAGTTAGTGCCCGGGAATACGGGAATAACAACTCTGGGGGAAGCAAGGCTTAAGCCGCTGCCTCTCTTTTCGATAACGTTAAATTCCTTAAGTGTAATATCCTTTTCGTCAAAGCTGCTGTAAAGCTTTGTGGGGAATACCTTTTCAATAGGAAGAACCCAAACCTTTTTGGCTTCTTCAAGGTCGATTGCTTCGCCGTTTACAACAAAAGCTTTCTTTTCGGTTGTCTTTCCTAAAATTTCAACATCAAGACCCTTTAATTCCTCGGCTATGTCTGCATTTTCGGCTATTTCACAGACAAATGAGCCTGTTTTGCAGCCAAAGGGATCGGCTATATTAACCTCAGCTCCTATATCGTTTCCGAAAGACATTTTTGAAATGCAGGCTGCTGCGCCGCCCTGACCTATAACCGAAGCGGAAACAATAACACCCTTCTTTATAAGTGCGGAAATTTTCTCAAACTGAGCCTTAAGCTTGTCAAAATCGGGCAAATCATTTTCATCATAGGCTGCATTTATTTTTACAATATATGAACCGCTCTTTTTGAACTCAGGAGAAATTATATCCCCTGCTTTTGTTACGTCAACGGCAAATGAAACAAGTGTGGGAGGAACGGTTAAATCCATAAATGTTCCGCTCATACTGTCTTTTCCGCCGATAGCCCCTAAGCCAAGCTCCATTTGTGCAAGATAAGCCCCTAAAAGCGCCGCAAAGGGCTTGCCCCACTTTTCGGGAACCTTTCCCAAATGTTCAAAATATTCCTGGAATGTTAAATATACGTCCTTATAGCTGCCTCCTGCCGCTACGATTTTGGCAACGGACTCAACTACGGCATAGACCGCCCCGTGGAAGGGACTTGCCTTAGCGGCTTTGATTTTACAGCCGAAGCTCATAAGGGTAGCTGTGTCGGTTTCTCCCTTTAAAACGGGAATTTTAGCCGCCATAGCCTCTGAGGGGGTAAGCTGGTTTTTACCGCCGAAAGGCATAAGAACAGTGCCTGCGCCGATTGTGTAGTCAAATCTTTCCGAAAGACCCTTTTGAGAAGCTACGTTGAGATCCTTAAGGTTGTTAAGCCACTTTTCTTTAATTGTTGCTCCCTCAGGCTCCTTTTGGCTCAGATCCTCGGGTGCTTTAACAAGAACGTCTGCTTTCTGCATAACGCCGTTTGTGTCCAAAAAGTCTCTTGAAATGTCTAAAATTTCCTTGCCTCTCCAAATCATTTTAAGACGGCGGTCGTCAGTTACCTTTGCAACGGGAGTTGCTTCAAGGTTTTCGGCGTTTGCAAGAGCAACAAATCTTTCTGCGTTTTCTCTGTCAACAACAACTGCCATTCTCTCCTGGCTTTCGGAAATAGCTATTTCCGTTCCGTCAAGCCCCTCATATTTCTTGGGAACAGCGTCAAGGTTTATAACAAGACCGTCAGCAAGCTCGCCTATAGCAACGGAAACGCCCCCTGCTCCGAAATCGTTGCAGCGTTTAATCATTCTGCTGACTTCGGGGTTTCTGAAAAGTCTCTGAAGCTTTCTCTCTGTGGGAGCGTTGCCCTTTTGAACCTCTGCTCCGCAGGTTTTGATTGAGTCCTCGTTATGCTCCTTTGAGCTGCCTGTTGCTCCGCCGCAGCCGTCTCTTCCGGCTCTGCCCCCTGTCATAATAATAATGTCGCCGGGCTCGGGTCTTAAACGAATAACATTTTCTTTCTTAGCGGCGGCAATAACTGCGCCTATTTCCATTCTTTTGGCAGCATACCCCTCGTCATAAATTTCAACAACCTGACCTGTGGCAAGACCTATCTGATTGCCGTATGAAGAATATCCGGCGGCAGCCCCTCTTGTAAGCTTTCTCTGGGGAAGCTTTCCCGGGATAGTGTCCTTAACGGGGCGTCTGGGGTCGGCGCAGCCTGTTACTCTCATTGCCTGATATACATAGGCTCTGCCCGAAAGGGGATCTCTTATTGCTCCTCCGAGACAGGTAGCCGCACCGCCGAAGGGTTCTATTTCGGTGGGGTGGTTGTGGGTTTCGTTTTTGAACATTATGAGGTAGTCCTCTTCCTTGCCGTCAATAACAGCCTTTGCGTTAATTGAGCAGGCGTTGACCTCTTCCGACTCGTCAAAGGCTGTAAGCTTGCCTTCCGCCCTGAGAGAACGAACCCCCTGTGTTGCAATATCCATAAGGCAGACAGGCTTTGTTCTGCCCATTTTCTTTCTGTCGTCAAGATAACGGCTGAAAACATCTTCTATTTTCTGCTTATACTTGCTTTCTTCAACCTCAACCTTTTGAAGGTTTGTGGCAAAGGTTGTGTGACGGCAGTGGTCTGACCAGTATGTATCTATAACCTTGATTTCCGTAACGGATGGGTCACGCTTTTCGGTGTCTCTGAAATATTCACGGCAGAAAAGCAAGTCCTCACCGCTCATAGCCAAGCCCAAATCGTCACGCATTTTCAAAACTTCTTCTTCGCTTAAGTTTATGAAGCCCTTGAAAACTGCTACGTCCTCTGCTTCGGGATGTTCTATTTTAAGGCTTTGGGGCTTTTCAAGAGCCGCTTCTCTTGAATCTACAGGGTTTATGCAGTATTTTTTAACTGCGTCAAGCTCCTCGGCTGTAATACTGCCTTTCAGAACATAAACCTTTGCACAGTTTATAAGAGGACGATCCTCCTCCGTAACAATCTGTACGCACTGCATAGCGGAGTCGGCTCTCTGGTCGAACTGACCGGGCAGATATTCTGCGGCAAAGCTTGTTTCATCAGCTGACATATCAAATTTTTCTTCATATAAAATGTCAACAGGGGGTTCCGAAAATACAGTTTTCTTACATCTTTCAAAATCCTCGCCGTAAAGACCTTCGATGTCATATCTTATTAAAATTCTGACACCCTCAAGCCCCTTAAGCTCCAAATTTTCCTTAAGGTCGTCAAAAAGCTGGCGTGCCTCGATATTTAAACCGGGCTTTTTTTCAACATAAATTCTTTTAATTTCAGCCATAACACTTTCCTCCCATATTAATTATAGTATCCTTCATAAAACTCTCATAATTGCCCCGGTCAAGGGCGTTTCTTATTTCCTCAGTGAGCTTGTTGTAAAAATAGAGATTATGCAGAACCGAAAGCCGCATAGCAAGCATTTCCTTAGCCTTAAACAGGTGACGGAGATATGCCCTTGAAAAGTTTCTGCAAAGAGGACAGCCGCAGCCCTCCTCCACAGGCGAATCGTCAAGCTCATATTTTGCGTTTAATATGTTTATTTTTCCAAAGTGGGTATAGAGGTTTCCGTGTCTGCCGTTTCTTGCAGGCAGAACGCAGTCGAAAAAGTCTACCCCTCTCCAGACGCTTTCCAAAACATTTTCCGGTGTGCCTACGCCCATAAGATAAACAGGCTTTTCCTTTGGCAGATAAGGTATAGTTTCTTCCAAAATTCTATACATTTCGGCGTGGCTTTCCCCTACCGCAAGACCCCCTATGGCAAAGCCGTCAAGGTCAAAGGAGCTTATTTCCTTAGCATGGCGTATTCTTATATCCTCATAAATACCCCCTTGGTTAATGCCGAAAAGCATTTGGTGAGGGTTTATGGTGTCTTCCCTTTGGTTAAGCTCTGTCATTTTATTTCGGCATCTTTCGAGCCACCTTGTGGTGCGTGAAACGGAAGCGTCTATATAGCTTTTATCCGCAACGGAAGAAGGACACTCGTCAAACGCCATAGCGATTGTGGAAGCCAAATTTGACTGAATTGTCATACTCTCTTCAGGCCCCATAAAAATTTTATGCCCGTCAATGTGTGAGTTGAAATAAACTCCCTCTTCCTTAATCTTTCTCAAGGACGTAAGGGAAAAGACCTGAAAGCCGCCGCTATCGGTTAAAATAGGCTTGTCCCAGTTCATAAACTTATGAAGTCCGCCCATTTTTTTTACAACCTCGTCGCCGGGACGCAAATGAAGGTGATATGTGTTGGAAAGCTCCACCTGAGTGCCTATTTCCTTAAGGTCTAAGGCGGAGACTGCCCCTTTTATGGCGGCAAGAGTGCCTACGTTCATAAAGACCGGGGTTTCCACTGTTCCGTGGACGGTTTCAAACCTGCCCCGCCTTGCCCTGCCTTCTGTTTTTAATATTTTAAACATAAAAGCCCAACCTTTTCTTTTTTAATCGTTATTAATCATTAATACGCTTTCAATTATACAAAATTTCATTTAAAAAATCAATACAAACCGAAAAAAAGAATAAAAATAATAAAATAATATTTGACTGCCGAAATCTTAATTATAGCTTCACAACTTTTCACAAATATTTTTTCTAAATTTATTGACAAAGTACTATGGGAGTGTTATCATTAGGGGTAGATTAAAAAATACATAAAGCTTATCCTGAGCGGCGGAGGGAAATGGCCCTGTGAAGCCCGGCAACCGAACCCCCATAAGGGGGAACAAGGTGCTAATTCCATCGGTTTATTCCGAAAGATGAGTATATCGAATAAGCCGCAAGGCTTTTATTTTTTGTAAAAGTGTTGTCGATAAACAGTCAACTGCAAGCTCGCTTGAACAGTTGACTGTTTATCAGACAACCGCCCAATAATGAGCATATAGGGTCGATAGACCCGGATGCGAATGATTGGGACGATTGCGGGAATGCGGAGCATGAAGCAATCGTCTTTTACATAGTTTATATATTAAAAGAAAGCTTTCGGCTGCCCAATACTCCTCTTAACAATAATCGGGAAACCGTTTGCGGAAATGATGAAAAAAAATCAATTCCGTTTGGCGGCGTTTCCGTAAATCAGGATTATTTTTAAGGAGGAAACAAAATGAAAAAGCTTTTTACTTCAGAATCTGTAACTGAGGGACATCCCGACAAGATTTGCGACAGAATTTCCGATTCTGTTTTAGACGCGGTTATGGCACAGGATCCCAACGGCAGAGTTGCCTGTGAAACTCTGGCAACAACCGGTCTTATCTGCGTATCCGGCGAAATTTCAACAACGGCTCAGATAGACGTTGAAAAAATCGCAAGAGATGCTGTCAGAGACATAGGCTATACAAGGGCAAAATACGGCTTTGACGCAGACACCTGCTCAGTCGTTGTTACATTAAAGGGTCAGTCGCCGGATATTGCTCAGGGTGTAGACGCAGAGGAAATCCTTGACACAGGTGCCGGAGACCAGGGAATGATGTTCGGCTACGCCTGCAATGAGACAGAAGAGCTTATGCCCTTGCCTATAAGCCTTGCTCACAAGCTGACTAAGAGACTGACAGAGGTAAGGAAAAACGGCTCTCTCCCCTACTTAAGACCTGACGGAAAAAGTCAGGTAACAGTAGCCTATGAGGACGGAAAGCCCGTTTCAGTAGACACTGTTGTTATTTCAAGCCAGCACTCTCCGAATGTTTCAAACGAGCAAATTCACAAGGACATAAAGGAACAGGTTATTAAGGCGGTTATTCCCGAAAATCTTCTTTCGGACGACACAAAAATATTTATTAATCCCACAGGACGTTTTGTTATCGGCGGGCCTATGGGCGACTGCGGCTTAACAGGCAGAAAAATTATTGTAGACACCTACGGGGGATATGCACGTCACGGCGGCGGAGCATTCTCAGGCAAAGACCCTACAAAGGTAGACCGTTCCGCTGCATATGCCGCAAGATATGTGGCTAAAAATATTGTTGCCAGCGGTATCGCAGACAAGTGCGAAATTCAGCTTTCCTACGCTATAGGCGTTGCCGAGCCTACTTCGATTTATGTTGATACCTTCGGAACAGGCAAAATACCCGACGATGAAATTCAGAAAATCGTTCTTGAAAACTTTGATTTAAGACCCGGAGCAATAATTGCGGATTTGGGGCTCAGAGCACCTATCTACGCTCAGACTTCCGCATACGGTCATTTCGGCAGAACCGACCTTGACCTTCCCTGGGAAAGAACAGATAAAACAGAGCCTTTTAAGGCTGCTATGTAATTTTTTGAGTGCTTGGTTAGGAAAGTACTCTCCTTCAAACTTTTAAGAAAAAACTTATCACCTCTCCGTTGTACTGCGTGCGCCAAGTCCACAATTTATTGTGGTAAAAATAATTCTTTTGAGGACGGCTTAAGTGCCGTCCTTATTTTATGTTTTATACTTTTACTTTGCCGATGAAGCGGTAGTAGATTTCAACCGAGATTACCGAGTTTTTGTTATTGTCGGGTGTTTCGTGAATAACTATTTTTTGAATAAGGTTGTTCAGAAGAACTTCGTTTAACTCGGTTATTTCGGTATACTGCTCCAACAGGTCAGCAAATTCTTCGGCTGATTTTGTTTGCTGTGCTTTATCGGCAAGATTACGTTGAATTTCGTTTAGCCGCTCTTTAAGGCTTGTTTCTTCCCTTTCGAAGTTTTGAGACATCGCAGCATATCTTTCGGCTGAAATGCGTTTGAAAACCTTGTCCTTTCCAAACAGCAATTCAAGATTTATATTAGTTTTACCAGTAATTTTGGGCTTTGTAAAGGTCTTTTGCAGAGATTTGGGCTTTGTGTACTGATAAATGCAGAAATTGCTGTTTTATAGTTTATTTATTTTGTTCTTTGACTATATTTAGGGGTAGATAAATTATTTTGAATATGATAGAATTAACTATAATAAATATTGTCTGACTACTTTGTCAGAAAAGTGAAAGAAATATCGACCGGAGTCAAGCGTCCGTACGCTTGCCGGGGTTTGGGGCGGGCAGCCACAAGGTTTTTAAGTTTTTATATTTGCGAAGCGGCAAAACTGTCAAAATACAGCTTTTCCTTTTGGTTGGGAGAAAGCATATTGTTGGCTGAATGAGGTCGCCTATTATTATAAAATCCTTCAGTATATTCAAACAGCGAAAGATTTAGTTGTTCCTTGTTGTAATAAGTTCTTCTGTTCGTTTCTTCAAGCTTTAAAAACTAAAAAAACGATTCTGCTACAGCATTGTCATAAGGGTAGCCTTTTGCGGAAAATGATTGAATTACATTTAGGTCGATCCTGCAAGCTTAAGAGCTTCGTTGATTTTATTCTCATTCATAACCACTTTGATTTTGCCGTTTGTTTGGCTGCCTTTTTTGTCAGCAGTTACAAATGATACGTATTTTGCACAATCTCCGTATTCCGATCTTTTAGCTTCCGAAGCTCTTAAACCTCTTGCTTTTTCAACCTGACGCTTGATTTCAAAAACTTGTTTTTGTGCCAATTTGGGATTGTAAGTAACCACACGTTTTTCTCTTAATAAAACAGTTTTTTTCTTGCAGTTTTTTTACATACCCAATGCCTTATAAGATTTATGTGGTGCTATACTAAAAAAGTAGACAAAAAATATAGTTATCTATTATAATAA
>JAJQFU010000048.1 GCA_021200955.1 Clostridiales bacterium
CTTTATTATAATAGATAACTATATTTTTTGTCTACTTTTTTAGTATAGCACCAGTGTAACTACAATTCCTGCTACAATAAGCAGATTTACGGCAGTACCAATCAACAGTGTTAAAAAAAGAAAGGTTGCCGGATATGCTCGTGTCAGCACAGACCATGAAGACCAAGCAACAAGCTATGAAGCACAAGTTGATTATTATACAAATTACATAAAAAGCCGAGATGATTGGGAATTTGCGGGACTTTATTCCGATGAGGGAATAAGTGCAACAAATACAAAGCACAGAGATGGATTTAATCGTATGATTAATGATGCTTTAAGCGGAAAAATTGACCTCATCATAACAAAATCAGTGAGCAGATTTGCAAGAAACACAGTTGACAGCCTTTCAACCATAAGAAAGCTGAAAGAAAACAATATCGAATGCTATTTTGAAAAAGAGAACATTTGGACATTTGACAGCAAAGGTGAATTGCTGCTAACCATAATGTCAAGTCTTGCTCAAGAGGAAAGTCGCTCCATTTCTGAAAATGTAACATGGGGTCATAGAAAAAGGTTTGCAGATGGAAAAGTCAGCTTGCCATACAGCAGGTTTCTTGGATATGACAAAGGTGCAGACGGAAATCTTGTTATCAACGAAGAACAGGCAAAAACTGTAAAGCTAATATATAAGCTTTTTTTGGACGGAATGACAATGCACTCCATAGCAAATGAGCTTACAAAAAGAAAACTCAAAACACCCGGTGGACAATACAACTGGAGTCAATCAACAGTCAGAAGTATTCTTACCAACGAAAAGTACAAAGGCGATGCACTTCTTCAAAAATTCTTTACTGTAGATTTTCTTTCCAAAAAACAAAAAGTTAATGAGGGAGAAGTACCACAGTACTATGTTGAAAACAATCACGAAGCTATAATATCTCCGGAGGTTTTTGATATAGTACAGAATGAAATCCAACGGAGAAAGAAAAGCAGCGGACGATATAGCGGAGTCAGTATTTTCTCTACAAAGGTTCAGTGCGGAGAATGCGGAGGGTGGTACGGTTCGAAGGTTTGGCATTCCAATGATAAGTACCGAAGGGTTATATACCAATGCAATAATAAATTCAAAAACAAAACAGGCTGTACTACTCCGCACCTTACAGAGACTGAAATCAAAGAGTATTTTGTCAAAGCGGTTAATATACTTATAACCGAAAAAGATGAAATAATAAAAAATTTACAAATGATAAGACAGGAACTTTGTGATAACGCTGACCTCATAAAACAGAAAGAAGAACTACAGAAAGAAATTGGAATCACCGTTGATTTGACACAAAGTATTGTTGCTGAAAATGCCCGTAGAGTTCAAAATCAAGATGAATACAATAAAAGGTATAACAGATTAGTTGAACGATACGATAAGCTGAAAGGCAAATATGATGAGATTTGCTTTGCTATCAATTCAAATGAAATACAGTATAAGGATATGGGCAGATTTATTAATACTCTCATCACGCAGAATGGTATAATCTCTGAGTTTGATGAGAACCTTTGGAGCAGTCTTGTTGACCATATAGTGGTCAAAAGCAAAACAGATATAATGGTAATTTTCAAAAACGGAACTGAAATAAAGATTTAATCAAAAATAATCAAGCGGCACTCAAGCAAAGTTTCTTGCTTGGGTGTTTTTTAATTAGTGTACCAAATAGCAAGAATAAAGAAAATTTAAAATAGTAGCAAAATAAATCGTTAAATTATGCACACTCTTAGGGTGTGCATAATGGGTGCAAAATAGAAAACCGTAAAATTGTATCACTTTTGGTCGGGTTGCAGACCCATATATGGGAAGCGGGTGAATTATAGAGCAGGCTTTTGCTGTCCTTATGCAGATTTACGGATTTTATGTCTATACGTCAAGGGATGATGTCGGGTCAATTTTTGAAAATAACCTTAATGGCTTGAATATTGATAAATGAGCAGACCGGTTTGCGTATTTTTCTGTTATGATGACATTTTTGCCACCCGATACGGGGTTCTACCGCCCGTCGTTTCTATCCGCGGAAATCCTTGCCGAAAAACATCGAATTATTGATTTAAACTATAATACTCAGATTCAAATAAAGCAACAAAAGAATCTCTGTTATCTAAAATTTTAACAGAGATTCTTTTGTGTCATTCAAAATAAATATTTAAATAAAAACAATCATTTAAGACATTCATTCACCCAAGCTATAAAGTTATCGGATGAGCTTCCGCTTCTTTCGGCTTCAACATGAGCCTGACCCCAAACTGTTTCAAAGTCAACATCCTTGCCGTAGGCCTCAAGGGCAAGAGCAAGGTTTACTTCGGTGGAAAGGGCTGTGTCGCTTTGGTTAATGCCTGTTCTTATTCTCCAAAAGTCTGCCACATCGGCAGTTCCGAAGCCCGAATATGCGCTGCTTATATAATAAAGGGGAGTATACATATTAACCCTTGTTTCGGCTGTGTTTCCTACAGAATCCTTTTTTGAAAGGTCAGCATTGAAGTCTGCTTCATACCCGGTTCCCTTTAAAAGCTCCGCCATAACGCTGTCGAAGTGAGCGCCGCTGCCGTCGCCGTAACCGAAAAGGGTATTTTCGCCCTGACCCCTGTCAAGCTGGTCAAAAGCGCCTAAGCTCTTTGAAGCCTTCTTGCAGTTCTTGACGAAATCCTCAACGCTTGTGATTTCGGCGGTGTTTGTTTCGCTGTCATAAATTACCCACTGAGAATCGCTGTTTAAAGAAGCGATATAGTCCGCAGGAGTTTCATATGTTTTTTCTTCTGTGTCGGTGTCATCTGTTGTTTCGTTACGGGTGATTCCGTCCAAATCTTCAATTCTTACATCGCCTGCCATATCTCCGTCAGGCAAATCTCCCTCGGGCATATTTTCTCCGCCGAAATTACCTCCTCCGAAGTTTCCTCTGCCGCTTGTTGACGCCGGTGTATAGGGGAAAGCTGTATCGGATAAGAAATTGTTAAGAGAGTTTTCGATAACGCCCTTTATATAGTCATAATAGCTGCCTGCCTGATAAATTCCGCTTTCGGATTCTTCCAGTGTGAGAAGGTTTCCCTTTTCGTCCTTAAGCCCCAGACCGTTTATATAGTCCGCATAGGCGTAAGCCAAGCCGTCCGAAAGAGACTGCATATCTTCGTCAAGGTCTGTTCTCGTAACTCCCAAATTCCATTCATATGCTTCATTGGCATAGTCAAGGTTTGTAATGGGACACCAGCACATAGACCCTGCAACTGCGTCGCTGTAGCCCTCGACTGCTCCGATAGCCTGTAAATAGGGGGTATAAAGAACGCTGTTGCCTGTTGCGCCCATAAGTGCGCTTTGTGCGCCGCCGCCGCTCATACCGAAGGTAAAAATTCTGTCGGTGCTTCCGGGAATATTTTCAGCTGAATATCTGATGTATCTGACTGCCGCCTTTAAATCAGTAACCCCTGTAGGCGCTCCGGCATCTCTGCCCCTGCAGCCGGGGTTTACGTAAATAAAGCCTTGGCTTGTGTAGCTTTCCGCTCCGCTGACATAGCCTGTAGGCGCTTTCATTGCACTGTAGCCGGGAGTATTTACGGGAATAACCATAGGTGCAGTTTCGCTTGTATAGCCGTTTATCTGTCCGTCTGTGTTGACTGTGCAGGTGTAGGTTCCGTCACCGTTGGCTTCGGTGGTCATATATTCCTGAGGTACGAAAATACCCATTGTTTCATAGGTCAAGTCAACGGGGTTTGAACAGTAGTTTATGCCAACCTGCCAGTAAACACCGCTTTCTTCGTTATACTGCCATTTTGTGCTGTCGATTTTCGAAAGAGCTTGTGAAACCGTTTGGGCAGCTTCCGCAGTTGTGACTGTGACTGTCTTTGTTTCGCCGTCCCAGCTTACCTCTGCCCCCAAAGCTTCACTGACTGCCCTTAAGGGAAGCATAATTTCAGATTCTATAATCTGCGCAGCTGCTTCTGTTTCAATATCCTCTCCGTTTACGCTCATAATATTGCTGTCGGCTTTCATAATAACCTCGTCAACTCCCATTGAAACAACAACTGTGCCGTCGTCCGAAAGGCTCGTCTCAGCCCCTGTTACATCGGAAAAGCCCCTTAAGCTTATAAAGGTTCTTCCGTCAATTACAACAGCGGAAGCGGTTTTTTGACCCTTTACTACAGTTGTAAGGCTGCCGCCGTAGACAGCCGAAAAAGACACTGCATTAAGGCTTAAAGCCGCCGCAGCCGTAAAAAGCAAAATTTTACTGCGTTTCATTAAATCATCTCCTGTTAAAAATTGTGTATATTTTCAATAAAATCACTATTTTTTCTCTCCTGTGCTATATTGTACTCCGATATACTGTGAATGTCAAAAGAAAATGTTCACAATTTTAGAGCCTTTACTTTGTAACATTTTTTTTCGTGTCAAAATCAGTTTTTTTTTGCTTGACATCAAAGCGGAATTATAATATTAGTTATTGACGGAACAATAACAGCCAAAACATATACATCATAAAAAATCTGTATCATATACAATGAAAAGCAACAAAAATTCTCAAAAATTTCAGGAATTTTTATGCCTTATGAAACTCGTGCTTGCATTTTCGGTGAAGTATGATATAATTATATAGTTATAATAGGAAAAGAATATTTAAGGAGGATATTTTTTTGAAAAATGATACAATAAAGGCACTGATAATATACGGCGTCATTTTTATAATAATGCTCCTGTTTATAAGCTATTCGGGCTTTAACGGCTCAGGCGTTTCTGATCAGGCAAAGACCTACAGCTATTCAGACCTTATAGGCGACCTTGAAAACGGCAGTATAACCTCCGTCAGTATACGTCAGGACAGCCAGACTGCGGATACCGGAGAAGCAACTGTTGTTAAAGACAACGAAGCTATTACAATTGAGCTTGTAAGCGTTTCGGCGTTTATGAACACTTTAAATGACATATTGGCTGAAGGAGAGGCAGATTTTACCGTTACAACTCTTGCCCCCGATAAAAGCGCAACGATGTTAAGCTACATTTTCCCCATAATTTTGGTTGTGGTAGGTATAATTGCCGTAACTATGATTATGTCACAGTCTCAGGGCGGCGGAAAAATGATGAACTTCGGCAGAAGCAAGGCTAAGCTCTTTGACTCAACCACAAAAAAGGTTACATTCAGCGACGTAGCCGGGCTTGATGAAGAAAAACAGGATCTGGAAGAGATTGTCGACTTTCTGAAAACGCCTAAAAAATTTACCGACATAGGCGCAAGAATACCAAAAGGGGTTCTTCTTGTAGGCCCTCCCGGAACGGGCAAAACCCTTCTTGCCAAGGCTATCGCCGGTGAAGCGGGGGTTCCCTTCTTTTCGATTTCAGGCTCGGACTTTGTGGAAATGTTTGTAGGCGTAGGCGCCTCGAGAGTTCGTGATCTTTTCGAACAGGCTAAGAAAAACTCACCCTGCCTTGTTTTTATAGACGAAATTGATGCAGTGGGCAGACGAAGAGGAGCAGGCTTAGGGGGAGGACACGACGAAAGAGAACAAACCCTTAACCAGCTTTTGGTTGAAATGGACGGCTTCGGAGCAAATGAGGGCATTATAATAGTTGCCGCAACGAACAGACCCGACATATTAGACCCGGCTCTTTTAAGACCCGGTCGTTTTGACAGACAGACTGTAGTAAATACCCCCGACCTTAAGGGCAGAGAGGATATTTTAAAGGTTCACTCCAGAAACAAGAAAATTCATCCTTCCGTTGACCTTAAAACAGTGGCTAAAACAACCCCCGGCTTTACGGGAGCCGACCTTGAAAACCTTTTAAACGAAGCGGCTCTTCTTGCGGCGCGCCGAAACAAAAAGGCTTTTGATATGGACGACATTAACAAAGCCTACATAAAGGTAGGCGTAGGCGTTGAGAAAAAGTCAAGGGTTATTAATGAGAAGGAAAGAAAGATTACGGCTTATCACGAGTCGGGTCATGCTATTATAAATGAGGTTTTGCCGAATTTAGACCCGGTTCATTTGGTTTCGATTATACCAACAGGCAGAGCAGGGGGCTATACAATGCCGCTGCCCAGTGATAAAATGTATCACACAAAGTCATTTATCATTGACGAAATTACATCATTTTTCGGCGGAAGAGCGGCTGAAGAGATTATTTTCGGCGACATAACGACAGGGGCTTCAAACGACATTGAACGCGCAACGGAGCTTGCCAGAAATATGGTTGTTAAATACGGTATGAGCGGCAGCTTGGGGCCTGTCCGCTACGGAGACGACGATAATCAGGTTTTTTTGGGCAAGGATATAGGTCACACAATGAATTACAGTGAAGACTATGCCAAGAAGATAGACGCCGAAATTCAAAACATTATTACGGAATGTTATAATAATGCAAAGAAGATTTTGACCGATAATATAGAGCTTCTCCATAAATCCGCAGAGCTTCTTATGGAAAAGGAAAAGATTTCAGGTGATGAGCTTCGCCTGCTTGTTGAAAAATACAGCACAACTGCAGCTTCTGAGGAATAACAAACAATAAAAAAGTATAAAAACACCCTCTTGCCTCTGAGATATTTTATGAGGCAAGAGGGTGTTTTGTTTAATCTCCTGCTAATTGAAGATTGTTAGTTAAACGAGCCTTTATTTCGTTGATTTTATCTAAAGATAAATGAGTAAACTTGCTGATCTTTGAAAGCTCTTCATTATCTTTAAGCATTTCAAGGACAACTCTTTCCAAACTGCGTGCTTCACCCATAGCTTGACCACGGGCTTCACCACGGGCTTCACTCTCGGCTTCAATTTCCCATTTGCACATTTCATAAATCTTTTCATAATTATATAAGCTTATCATAATGTTATAAACCTCCTTTTCATGATCTTGAAGAAAATCCTTCAGAACATTCTCATTTTTGCAAATTTTTATTGTGTTTATTATAGCTTCTTCGGTATTGCCCAAGGTCTTTCGCTGCATATCCAAAACTTTTGTAAAGATAATATACTGACCGATAATTCCTTTGCTGTTTTTATCAGTAATCACATTTACCCTTACTTCTATGGAGGTTTCATCGCCGCCGAAAAACTCTTCGGACAATGTCAAAACCTCTTTGTCTGTGTTTGTATCGCAGCTGAAAATGACATACAGTTCAGGCTTTGGCAGCTTTACAGGCTTTGAACCGTATAAATTCTGCTTTGTTTCTTCAAGGTATTCCTGATAGGTTCGTGCCAAATACATAAAGCTTCTCACGATGATATTAACCGACACCGTCGACTGGGCTTCCACAAGAATAAACAATTTATCTTTGACGGAAAAACCCAAATCGTTAGTTATATCCTTTAGGAATATAGGCTCAAGGGTAATTGTCTTTAAATCATCTTCTGTTGTTTCCGTATCCTCCGGGTGCAAAGCCTGATACAGCTGCAAGAGATATTTTTTTCACCGAAAATTTTTGTAAAAACGCTGTCCTTTATGTTTCTTTTAGCCGCAAAGCTTATCATTTCTTTTGAATCCATTTCTCAAACCACCTCTTTCATACTTTTATTATACTATATAATTTTTCGAATATCAACTGAAATTCAGCGAATGTATATTAAAAAAACAGCTGCTCCGCCGTTAATAATTAACTGCGAAGCAACTGTTTAGACTATCTATTATTTATTGAAGCTTTCATAAATTTAGCACGTTATAAAAGTCGATTGCTGCGTGCAAATGCACTCTCGCAATCGACCCCACTATTCGCATCCGGGTCTATCGACCCTATATGCTCATATTGGGGCGGTTGTCTGATATACAGACAGCTTTGTAAGCAAGCTTACTCAGCTGCCCGTCTATCGACAACACTTTGAAAATAAATAATAATAAAGGAAGTTATATTATTCTTCAACGCTGAATTTATATGAAGCGTCGAGAACTTTTGAAAGAATTTGAGCTGCGTCGGCAGCGGTTATATTGCCGTTTCCGTCTGTATCGGCAATTTCATCCGCTGTGTTCCACTCTTCGTTTTTCTCACCGCTTATAACGTAGTAGAGAAGAGCGGCGCAGTCATTAGCGGTCAAGATTTCGTTGTTATCAATATCGCCGATTAAGCCTTCAACAACAGGCTCGTCGGGTACAACAGGCTCGTCTGAGCCTTCGCCTTCAACAAAGCTTGCGGAAATTGTTACGTCAGCCTCGGGCATTGTGAAGGTTGAAACAGTTTTAGCAGAGTTCATATCAAGCTCAACTGTGTTTCCGTTTGCATCCACTGCCGAAATTGTTTCTACAATGTAACCGTCGTTAGGTGTTGCCGTAATCTGCACTGTTTCACCGCATTTAGCAAGAGTTGAAACAACAGGTGCACCGGGTGAGAATGAAATTCCCAAATATCTGCCCTTAGAGCCTAAAACACCGATGTAATAGGTTGTGCCTGCGGTTACTGCTGCGGAAAGGACTGTGTTTCCGGATAAAACTGTGGGGTCTTGGCTTGAAGCAAGAGCCTTTGACTCGGATGATTCTGTGTCATCTATAATAACGAAGTTCTTGTTGCTGCCTAAGTTTGAAACATAGGCTGTCAAAACGCCGTCTGATGTAGGTGTAAATGTAAAGCCGGAACGCTCTCTGCCTGTAGAAGCAAGATAACCGTTTGTGCTTGAGTGGGCAACATAGCCTGTGAAGGTTTCGTTGCCTACTGACTGTGAGGATTTTGTATATGTCATATCACAGGTAGGAACAAGGTCGCAGCCGTTTTCAGCCTGTGTGAATATATATGTTCCGCCTGTTACGTCTGCTGAGGCTGTCCAAAATACAGAGTCATCGGAATTATCTGCCAAATCAACTGAAGTAAAGCTTATTGAAGCCGCTTCTGCTGTTTCTGTTTCTTCTTCTGAGCTGTCAGAAAGGTTTTCAAGGGCAAGAGTTCCGTTTTTAATTCCGGCAACAGTAGAAGCTGTGTAGGAACGTGCGGGAACAACAAGCTCTGTGCAGACTGCTGTTCTTTCTGCGCTTAAGGCTGTTCCGTCAGAAGCCGTAACCTTCATAACAACATATTCATCTGTTGAAAGAGTTATGTCAATGCCCGAAACAGCGCCGCTGCCGCTTACTGAGTAGGTTTTGACGTCCTTTTCGGTTCCGTCTGCGTTGTAAACAGCTATGTTGAGAGTTGCTGCTGTAGAAGCTGCGTCTGTGTTAAGGAGTTCAACGCTTAATGCTCCGTCATTAGCTATATTAACAGAAGAAAATTCATAAGCGGGAGCTGTATAGGAAACCTCTGTGTAAACAGGCTCAGTGTAGCTTGTTCCGTCAGTTGTTATTGTCAAAATCTGATTTTCCGCAAGCACGTCCTCCTGACCCAATACCCAAAGAAACCATAATTCCTTAGCGGCTTTGGCTCTTGTAACCTCTGCTTTGGGTTCGAAAAGTGTTCCGTTTACCATTTTGCCTCTTGTTATGCCGCTTTCGCTTCTCATAAGACCTAAGTTGTAAACGTCGTAGACGTCTTCTGCATATTCAAGAGAAATGTATTCCTTGTCGGTTAAGTTGCCCCAGCCTACAAGGGGATAATACTGTGCGTCCTCACCTGTTAAGTTGGGGTCATAGGTGGGGTCGTCGGGTGAAACGGTTGTGCCGTTGTAGTCTGTCATATATGCAGGCTTGTTATAAGAGCCGTCTGAAGCATAGCCGAAACGGAGAACATAAGCGTCAAGAATAATTGCCGCCATTTCTTCTCTTATGAGGGTTCCCGATTCATAATAAGGCTCAAAAACTGCATTTACGCTTGTGTCTGTCAGATCAAGATCCCAAACTGCACAGAGTGAAGAAATAAAGTCGTTTGTAGTCATAGCTTCAAGAGGGCTGAAGTTGTTGCCGTCTGTTTTATGCATAACTCCAAGTTGAAGAAGCTTTTCAATCTGGTTTCTGTAATATGTGGGGTCGTTTGCGGCTGTTCCGTCGCCGCTTTTTGCATATGTAACGTCGTCAGTCCATTCGGGGAAAACAGTGTTCCAGTCGCCGGAAACACAGGCAGCCTGAACATCGGCCTTAAGACAGGAAGCCAAAATACCCATTGTAGCGTTGTCCTTCTGAGCATAGATTTCCTCAGCTATGATTTTGCTCCAAACCTTTGAAGCCGCTTCCTTTTGGTGAGTTCCGTCGACCTTGTTGTCGGGGTGACCGTTTGCATATGAGCCTGAGTTTGTTTTGCCCGGAGATTCACCGGCTTCAATTGACATATAAATAGCCAGTGTCTGGGCTGTACCCATTTCGTCTATATATTCTTTTGCATTGGTATAAAGATCGATAAGATATACATCGTCGTTTGCCGCTGCAGCCGCTTTCATAAGACCCGGTGAATCCGGACTGAAGCCGCTTGTATATGTTCCGTTTGAGGTTCTGGGCATAGGTGTTACAAGAACAGGCACAGCACCTCTTGAAAGTATAGCCGGAATATAAATATCGTTTAACCACCTTGTGTAGGTGGCTGTTGTGGAGCCTCTGCCGAAACGAGCTTCGGGGCCGGCTGAGTCGCCTGTAGACTCGTCATTGTGGGCTGAGTGAATTAAAATATAGTCGCCGGGCTTTGCGGTAAGAAGAACATCGTTAAAACGGTTCTCGGTATACATTGCCTTCATTGAGCGTCCGCCCATTGAATAATTGACTACATTTACTCTTGTTTCGTCGAACATAGTGCCTATAATCTGACCCCAGCCGCTCATTCCGGCTTCTTCGAATGTATAGGTTTTCTCGGTTGAGTCGCCCATAACATAAACAGAAGGAATGTCGCCTTCGGAAACAGTGTTGTTTTCAAGCTTTTCGATTGAAATAGACTTAACGCCCACTGTTTTGTTTGAAGTCGAGGTTGCAAGAGCCGTAGGCTCGATTTCGAACTCTATGAAGGGTTCGCCTGTAACATAGTCATATGTCCAGGTTGTTGAGTCTGTCCATTTAGCATAGTGCTGAATAGGAACTTTTTTTGCGCTGTCCCAATAGGAAGCCGAGGTTATTCTTGAAGCCTGCATACCTGTGGGAACAACTGTTGTGTTGGAGCTTGTAGAGCCGTTTGAAAGCTCGACAGTCAGGCGGTAAGAGCCTGTTTCGACATCTGTTCTGAAAACAAGTCCGCCGTAGTTATAGTTTGAAGTGTTTGTGTTGTGAAGATATGAGCCTGAGCCGTCCTCAGTAATCATAAAGCCCTCTGAGTTCCACTGAATGCTGTCAGTGCTGAGAGATCTTTCGGGCATACTGCTTGTTGTTGAAACAAAGCCATAGCCTGTAGCTTCGTCATAAATAGGAACAGTTCCGTCATTGAGATTAACTGCGTCTGTTACACTACCTTCGGCAAAGTTATATAAAACCGAATTTTCTTCTGCGGCTGCGGTTATGCCCGTACCTGCAAAAGTCATTGTTCCGGCAGCCATAACAACAGCCGTTAAAAGACTTATTACTCTTTTAAGTTTCATTCTGCATTTTTCTCCTTTCTTTTGCAATGATAATAGTCCTTATTATTATTTTAAGGTGTGACATAATGTCAGGGTCAATAGGGTTTTAATTAGATTTTAAGAAAAAATAATCCGCAGCTTTATTCACTGCGGATTGCTTTTGATTTAACGGGTATGCAGACGTTTATATAAGCGTCCTTTGAAAGTGAGTTTTCAACTATTCCCATTGGGTTGCCGTTGGGAGCAAGATTGTTTTCTTCCATATATTTGAGAGCGGATTTAAAAAATTCCTCTGCTATTCTCACGTGTCTGTCGGAGGGGTCGAAGTTTTTGGGGTGTTTTTTCATAATTCCGAAAATACAGTTTTCGGAAGGGTAGGTTTTTATATATTTGCCGCTTTCTCTTATTTCGGGGTCCGAAAGCTTTTCAATATCCTCCGATTTCACTGCCCAGCCGTTCGGCGGAGGATAGAATTTGCCCTTTAAAACGTCCTCAATATCCCAAAATTGAACCATATAGACAGAAGGGGCGTCATACATAAATTTGTTTATGATTTTTAGCCTTTCATCTTCCTTAAGAAAAACATTTCCGTCGGAAAATATGATGTACTTAAATTCTTCCGACCTGCCCCTGTAGAAGCTGTTTCCGATTTCGGCGTTTTTCTCCATACTGTTTATATTTTCGAAAAGCCATTTCTTAGCCAGTGTAAGCCTTTCGATTTCCTTTTCCGTTTCGGAAAGTTTGTTTTTATATATGTTTAAAACCTCTTCAAAGCTGCCCTCAAGGGAGAGTTCTATTTCATCGTGTGAAAAGCCGTATTTTCGGCAAAGACGGATTATTGCAATTTTAAAAATGTCGTTTTCTCTGTAGTGTCTGTAATTTGACAAGTCTCTTTTAGGCACAGTATAATTGTTTTTTTCGTACCGCCTTATTGTGTTTGGGGTTACACCTAAAAGCTTTGCCAAATCGCTTGTTTTATATTCCGTAAAAATTCCCCCTCTGATTATTCTTGATTGTGAAAAAAGTCGAAAACCGCCTTTGCGGCTCTGCTGTCCATACCTTCTACCGATGAAAGCTCTTCAACAGATGCTTTTTTTATGCCCTCTACATCGCCGAAATGCTTAATAAGCCGTTTTCTGCGGATTTCGCCTATGCCCTTAATGTCGTCCAAAACAGACCTGAACTCCCGTTTTTCTCTTGAATGTCTGTGATATTCTATGGCGAAACGGTGAACCTCGTCTTGTATTCTGGTCACAAGCTTAAAGC
>JAJQFU010000070.1 GCA_021200955.1 Clostridiales bacterium
CCCCTTCCGCTACGGGTCGTTGGGGCGGAGATGTGTATAATCTCCAGTCCCGTTACTCGGTACACCCCCCCCCCCCGCTTATTTCAGGGATATAAAGGCTTGCTATGTTAAGTCCAATAAGAGCCACCATTTTACCAAAGGCTGTTTTTACACTCTTTGATACCTTAAATAGCAACGGAGCCATAGCATAGAAAAGGATAAACGCCGGAATGCTCCATAAAGCACTTAGATTATTCCAATAATCCACGCTATTAGCTGGTATCAATGTATTCAGAAAGAAAATATATCTTAACCAACCAAGTCCTGTAGTATCTTTTGGCACCGCTTTGAAAGCAACTGCAAACACAAAAAAATTCACAAATACTACCACATAATAAACGGGTAAAATTCTCACAGAGCGTCTCCTGTAAAATGATGCAAGAGATCCATTTCTACTCAATGAAGCGAATATTAAATAGCCCGAAAGCAGAAAGAATAATTGAACTCCATACATACCAAAATGCACAAAATTACTTAATAAATAAGGAAGATTCCATGATTGACAAAAATGAACCATTACTATCATCAAGACTGCCACCACTCGAATGATTGTTAGTCCATTGATTCGACTTCTCATTCTCTTTCCTACCTCCTGTATTCTAATCACGTCTAAATAAATCTCTCGTATATACTTTATCTTCAACATCATCTAAGCAACTGTCATAGCGGTTAGCAATAATCGCCTGTGACTGTTCCTTAAACTTATCTAAACCATTAACGACCTTACTTCCGAAGAATGTACTTCCGTCTTTGAGAGTAGGTTCGTAAACAATTACCGTAGCTCCTTTAGCCTTGATTCGTTTCATTACACCCTGAATACTGCTTTGGCGGAAGTTGTCAGAGTTGCTCTTCATTGTCAGGCGATATACACCGACAGTAATCTCGTTCTCCTTGTCTGCATTCCAACCTTCGTTAGCTTCATAACCACCGGCAATCTCCAATACTCGATCTGCTATGAAATCCTTCCTGGTTCTGTTACTCTCTACTATGGCACCTATAAGATTTTCAGGCACATCGGCATAGTTAGCCAAAAGCTGCTTTGTGTCCTTTGGCAGACAATAGCCGCCATAGCCGAAAGATGGGTTGTTATAATGATTTCCTATTCTGGGGTCTAAGCACACACCATCTATAATCTGCTGTGTGTTAAGACCTTTCATTTCGGCATAGGTATCAAGTTCATTAAAATAGGAAACTCTCAATGCTAAATATGTGTTAGCAAAAAGTTTCACAGCTTCTGCTTCTGTGAATCCCATAATAAGTGTGTCTATATTCTCTTTTATTGCGCCCTCTTGGAGCAGTCCTGCAAATGTGTTTGCTGCTTTTACTAGCCTTGCGTTCTCTACATCTGTACCTACTATAATTCTGCTGGGATACAGGTTATCGTATAATGCCTTCGACTCTCTCAAAAATTCAGGGCTGAATATTATGTTGTCACAGTGAAATTTTTCTCTGACACTTGATGTGTACCCAACCGGGATTGTACTCTTTATAACCATAACTGCATCGGGGTTATATTGAATAACCAGTTTTATTACAGTTTCCACCGCAGAAGTATCGAAGAAATTCTTTCTGCTGTCGTAGTTGGTAGGTGCAGCTATGACTACGAAATCCGCATTGCTGTAAGCTGCTTCCGCATCCAGTGTGGCAGTCAGATCAAGTTCCTTTTCTGCGAGATATTTTTCTATATATTCATCTTGAATTGGTGATTTCTTTTGGTTTATAAGATCAACTTTCTCAGGAACAATATCCACAGCGGTTACTTTATTGTGCTGTGCCAAAAGTGTGGCTATAGAAAGCCCTACATAACCTGTTCCGGCAACTGCGATATTTAATCCGCTCATAATTGTCTACTCCTATCAAAATTTTTATTACTGTTTCTGTCCAAATTTCTAATGTTACTGTTATTACTTCTGCTCATATCATTATTTCTGCTCAAAAATCTTCTGTGCTTCTTCGTAGCTCTTCATATCGCCTATGTCATAGCGCTTTCCGGGCATTACCCATGCATGAACATCTGTCTTTCTTGAGAGCCAAGCGGCAAAGCTGCCGGGAGCATCTGTATTACAGCCTTCTGATATTGCTTCCGGGATTTTCTTAATATCCTCTGCTTTATAACAATAGAACGGAGGCACTGCCATATTTCCTTTAGGCTTAATGGGCTTTTCCTCATAGCTTGTTATAAGACAGTCTTTATCAAGTGTGATAATCCCTGTTTTCTGCTGCTTCTTAAGGTCATTTTCCTCGTGACACATAACGCATGAGGTGCCTTTTTCTTTCATAAAGGAAACAAATCCTGCAAAAGAGAAATCCAAAATATTGTCTCCGGCAATAACAAGTGCATCTTCCTGTATGTTCAGACTTTCAGCAGCAAACTGTATATCTTTAACAGCTCCCAACCTGTGGTCATTATCAACAGAGCCATCGTCAAGCACTGTAATAGGATTTTTAAAGTTCTGTTTTTCTTTCCAATTATTAAAATGATCTATAAATTTATGGTTGCTTACTATAATAAGCTCCGTAATTTCTTCTATATTATCTATGTCTTCCAAAAGCCTGTTTAAGATTGGCTTTCCGCCTACACCCAAGAGCGGCTTCGGAAAGTTTTCCGTCAGCGGATAAAGCCTTGTGGCATATCCGGCTGCTAATACAATACATTTCATTTTTAAGTCCTCTATTACACCATTATCTCTATTTCAAAATTATTTCTGTATATGTACGCCATCAGCGCTCCTGCATATGTGGAATGAATATTTTCCCTCAAGTCCCGGATATTTTTTCAAATACTTTTCTCCTACATGAGCCTTTATTTCTTCCGCATAATCAGGATCAATTAGTGCCATACAGCAACCCTTAAATCCGGCACCGGAAAAACGTCCTCCGTAAATGCCTTTGGTTTCTGTCATAATCTCATACAAAGTAATGAGTTCATCACAGCCGCTTTCATAATTGTGAATGCTGCTGTAACCACTCTCGAAAATCAGTTTTCCGTAAGTGTCAAGGTCGCCTTTTCTCCACGCTTCTGCTCCGGCTTCAGCACGGGCAGTCTCCGAATAATAATGTTCAGCACGTTTTCTCCAGTTTTCGGGAAGACGGTCCTTATATTCTTCAAATATATTAACCGGAACCTCCCGAAGTCTTGTATCAATAAACTTTCCATAGTTCTTTCCGCTGTATGCCATCAGAGCATAAGCCGCAGCTTTACATTCGTCCTGGCGCATATTGTACTTAGACGCAGCAAGAGAGCGTTCCAAACCTGAGAAGAATATTGCTATACTGTAGGGCTTCATTGCCGGATTTACAGGAATAAGCTCATATGAATCGTCCTTCGTATCCATAAACAGCAGATTGTTTATCCTGCAAAGAACTTCACAGGACTGGTCTAACTTTCCGCAGGAGACACCTACATACTCATTTTCCGCCTTTTTTGACATCATAATCATTTCCATTTCGGAAAGATGTATGTTATTTATCTTGCAAAGAGCTGTCATAAATGAAATAATTACAGCTGCCGATGAAGACAGTCCTCCGATTGGCAGGCTTCCCTCAATCACGCCGCACAGTCCGTACCTTAATTCATATTTTTCAGATAAAACCTTTGAAGCACCTCTGAGATGATCTGCCCAATCACCTATCTTTTCTTCCGGTATAGAATGAATATGGAACTGTGCCCTCTTGGGAAAGTTAAGAGATGATAACTCTATTACTCCATTTTTCTTCACAGAGTAAGCTATGTGAATACCATAGTTTATTGCCAGTCCATTTATTTTCCCATACTGGTGATCAACATGCGCACCCAAAGGGCAAATACGATACGGACAGAAAGCTACATCGTCCGGATCACGGTTGTATATATTTTTAAAGGCTGTTACACAGCGTAAATCTTGCATTATATCTCCTTATTGTAGAACTTTAACTCATATTAAAAGCATTAACTCATTGCAAATAGCATTAACTCATATAAAGAACTTTAACTCATATAAAACTCTTTGTACCACTCAGCAAACTTCCGTAAGCCTTCTCTGAGGCTTGTACTTGGTTTGTATCCGAAGTCTCGCTCAAGTGCACTTGTGTCTGCATATGTAATCGGGACATCTCCCGGCTGCATAGGCACAAGCTCCTTGTGGCTTTCAAAATCATAATCCTTATCTAAAACTCCGGCACGAATCAACTCCTGCTGGAGAATATCTACAAAGTCCAGTAAGTTTTCAGGACTGTTATTTCCGATGTTATAAAGAGCATAAGGCGGAATCGGCAAGCCATCCTCGCCTGTGGCTCTGTCCGGAGCTTTCTGCATAACACGAACAACACCCTCGACAATATCATCTACATAAGTGAAATCACGCTTGCAATTGCCATAATTGAAAATCTGAATCTTCTTTCCGGCTCTCAGTTTATCTGTGAAACCGAAGTATGCCATATCCGGTCTTCCGGCAGGTCCGTAAACTGTGAAGAATCGCAAGCCTGTGGACGGAATGTCATACAACTTGCTGTAAGCATGAGCCATCAGTTCATTAGACTTTTTCGTAGCCGCATAGAGTGACACAGGGTTGTCAACCTTATCATCTGTACTGTAAGGCACCTTCTTATTACTGCCATATACACTCGAACTGGAAGCATATACTAAATGCTCCACAGGATAATTCCTGCAAGCCTCCAAGATATTAAAAAAGCCGACTATGTTAGATTCCACATATGCATCAGGATTGGTGATAGAATATCTGACACCGGCCTGTGCTGCAAGGTTTACAACCACCTGTGGCTTGTACTGCTCAAATATTGAAGTAATCAGTGCTTTATCGGCAATATTTCCCTTTATAAAATCGAATGTGGAATACTCGTTCAGCTTAGCAAGTCTGTATTCTTTTATAGAAACGTCATAGTAGTCATTCATATTGTCAACTCCTATGACTTTCACACCATCTATATCTTCTAATAATCTCTGTGAAAAGTTTGCCCCGATAAACCCGGCAGCACCTGTCACAAGAATAACTTTATTTTTTAAGTCTACTTTCATTTTGCTGCTCCTTCGTTTTTATGTAATCTTTCGTTATTATGTAATCTTTTTACAAATCTAATATCTTTCGCTTATATTTCTTAACAGAAATAGTTTCTGTCAAATTATCTACCAGATAAGCTCTGTTCTTTTCTCCCATCTTCTTCAGTTCATCAGACGAGCTATTCTCAATAAACCACCGAATCTCATCTTCCACGCCTGCATAATCTCCCGGCTCGGTTACAAGTCCACAGCCTATTTCCTCAATTAAACTCCGTACTTCCGAGCCTTTCTCCAACACCCCAAGCACAGGCTTCCCTGCGGCAGCGAGGCCATAGAATTTACTTGGACAGCTAACACCTTTGATGCCTTTGGCATTAACACAGAAGTGAACATCTCCGGCATTCAGACTGTAGATGAGGTCTTCTTTGTCTTGATATGAGATGAATACAACATTTGTCATCTTATTCTGACGTGTGTATAGAACTAGCTTATCAAGAACGGAGCCGGCACCTACAAAAGCAAAGATTACTTCTTTTCCATCGGGAGTAACTGCTCCTTGGAATTCCTCAATTACTTTGATAATACCTTCTAAATCGTAATAAAGACCGATGTTGCCGGAATACATAAAAACAAACTTCTTTTCCAGTCCATACTGCTTTCTGAAAGCAGCAACTTTTTCATTTGAACTATCCAAGGGATAGATTTTCTCCTCGTTAATCCAGTTATTAATGATTGTGTACTTCGGAACTTTTCTGCCTCTAAACCTTTTCTCAATTGTCTCTCCGAGGTCACGACCTACTGTGATGATAAGGTTACTTCTTTTACAGGAGAACTTGTCAAGCCACATCATTAAACCTAAAACCAACTTATTATGTGTATAGTCTACACTCATAACCTGTTCAGGGTTGAAATCCTGCACATTGTATATGTATTTGGCTCTCTTAACCCATTTACCCCAAACGCCCAGCAGACCGCCGAGAATTGGGGGTTGTGAAATAGAGAAAACATAATCCATCTTTCCCACTTTGAATGTGGCTATCATTGCCCCAAAGAAGTAAGTCAATATGTTTTTTACTCTACTTACGGTTCTCGTTTTATCAAACTCCGGCACACGGATTCGGAGTATTTTCACACCATTAAGCTCTTCAAAATAGAACTTTTTTGTCTTATATTTATCTTCAATTGTTCCGAGATAAGACGGAACAACACAAATTACTGTTACATTGAAGGAATCAAGCATACCCTCTGCTAATTCTTGGAGTATCTGCCCTGTGGAGGCCGTATCGGGATAATAATAATGTGCGAAAAACAGAATATTTTTCTTATTTCCCTCATATTTCTCCCTATGTTTACTTTTCACAAGTCATCCTCCCAAAAAATTCGAACACCTTTGTGTTCTCATATTTACTTCTACAATTAACAGCTGTGGCAATTACCACAGCAGTACTATCCATCATTTCAAACTGTGGTCATTTCCACAGCTGTACTATTCATCTTTTAAACTGTGGTCATTCCTACAGCCCGATTATTTTTGTTGATTTTTAACAAATTTAATCCCATATTTTTGTTTATTTGCACCAACAAAAAAGTGTAAATAATTTTTGTTATACTGACACGCAAGGGTATCAAATTTCAGGTTTTTTTCAGGCTTTCACTTCTCAGTCATATCTCACTCCACAAGAATTTTGTTATAATAGCACGCAAGGGGGTGGTGCATGATTGACAGAACAAAAAATGCGGCGAAAGGCGGAAGCTTTGAAAAGCGGGATTAAAGTGACTGGAAAAAAGTGTGATGAGGGGAATTTGAGCAATTGTTGGGGTTATTGAGATATTATTGTCATCAAATTGTTGCCATTTATCAAAAATAAGGTTAATATGAGAAAAGGCTCGGGCGTATGTTCGGGGCTGAAATAAAATCAGAAAAGAGGTAAACAAAAGATGACAAAAATTGAGCTAAGGGAAAAGGTTAGTGCGAAGGTGTATCGGACAGCGCTTTATTTGCGGCTTTCACGTGAGGACGGAGACAAATACGAAAGCGACTCAATAGCCAACCAGAGGAAGCTCCTTCGGGACTACATAAATGACAGGGGAGAATTTTGTCTTGTCAGGGAGTACATTGACGACGGTTACAGCGGTTCAAACTTCGAAAGACCGGGCTGGAAGAAACTTATGAAGGCTTTGGAAAGCGGCGAGGTCAACTGCATAATTGTAAAGGATTTGTCACGTTTCGGCAGAAACTACATTGAGGTTGGCAGGTATCTGCGATCAATTTTTCCTGTAATGAACGTTCGGCTTGTGGCGGTCAATGACAATTTTGACACTTTGAATGAGTGGCAGAACGGCGACGCCCTGACTATTCCCATGAAAAACCTTATTAACGACGTTTATTGCCGTGACATTTCCGAAAAGGTTTCTTCGCAGCTAAGGGTTATGAGAAAGCACGGTGAATGCGTAGCGGCATTTGTTCCATACGGCTATAAAAAAGACCCCGAAAACAGGTCAAAGCTGATTATAGATGAAGAAGCGGCAGCCACTGTTAAACAAATATTTATTTGGAAGCTTGAGGGCTACGGAAATCAAGCAATAGCCCAAAAGCTTAACGACCGGCGAGCCCTTTCCCCCTATGAATACAGGGTCGAAAAGGGCGGAACAACGGTCTGCTGTTTTAAAAGACACCCAAAAGCCCTGTGGGCTTCCGGCAGTGTTTATAACATTCTTCATAATGAGTGTTATATGGGAACTTTGGTTCAGGGAAAATGGAAAAAGCTCAGCTTCCGTTCAAAGGATAAGGTTCTTCTGCCAAAGAATGAATGGATAAAGGTAGGCGGCACCCACGAAGCCATTATTGACCCAAAGCTTTTTTCCATGGTTCAGGAGGTTATGAACAAAGAAATAAGAGCCTGCGGCGGAAAACGGGCAAGAGTGCTTTCAGGCTTTTTATTCTGCGGAGAATGCGGCAGACAGATGATACTTCAGTCCTCCTATTATAAGGGCAAAAAATACAATTATTACACCTGTAAGGACTGTCGGGACAGCGGCAAAAAGACCAAGCGCATAAGTGAAGCAAAAGCCTGCGATGCTGTTTTAAAAGCCGTAGTCAAAACGGCGGAAATTGCCCTTCATATGGAAAAGATTGTTAAAAAAACCGAATTCAAGCCTGAAAATATAACAGAGCTCAGACGCCTTGAAAAACAGGAGACAGACCTTAAAGAAGAAAAGGAGCGCTGTCAGCGACTTAAAAACGGGCTTTTCAGAGATTTCAGCTCAGGGCTTTTAACAAGAGAGGAGTATTCAGACTATTCTGAAATTTATAAAACGAAAATAGAAAATGCGGAAGCCGCTTTGATTAAAATAAAAGAACAGCATCAGAAAATCACTTCCTGCGGAAAAGACCCGAAATGGATAAAGGTCTTTAAAAAATATGTGAATCTGACAGGTCTTTCCCGCCCTGTTCTTGCGGAGCTTGTTGATAAGGTTTATGTTTACGAAGGGGGCAAAACAGAAATTGTTTTTAAGGAAAAAATTGCCATTGAAGCCGCTGTTGAGGCTTACGGCTGTGAATATATGAAAGAGGGTGACGATAATGAAACAGCAGTGGGAAAAGCAGTTTAAGAAAACAGCAGTTTATTTGGCTCCTTCGGCTTACGGCGAAGCAGTTGATTCAGACAAAGCCCTTGATTTTTGCAAAGAATACATAAAAAAGTTTAACAATTTAAAGCTTATGAGAATTTACAGAGACGAAAAGATTGTGATTTCCGGAGGTACAGACAACCGCACAGGCAGCCGAAGCCCCTTAACCGCCGAAGGAAACGACGCCTGGCTCAGACTTCTCAGGGATACGGAAACCTCGGCGGTTGAAGCCGTTGTAATTTACGCCGCAAGAACCGTCGCCCCGTCAATTTCAGCCCTTAAATATATTGTGACTGAATATTTCATTCCCTGCGGAATATTTTTTGCGGACGCCGAAGCGGATTTTAACACAGCCGAGGGAGACGCCGACGCATATTTTAAGACAAAGGTTAAAGAATACCGAAGCAGCCTTAATCGAAAGCCCTACAAAAAGAGAGGTGACATTCAATGAGCAGAAGAAACAGGCTTTCAAAATCCACAGAGCGGTACTTAAAGCGAACCGTCTCTCCCCAATGGAAAACAGCTCTTTACGCAAGGCTTTCAAGCGAAAACAATGACTTGGAGGACGGTCGGTCGTTACAAAACCAAATAAGAATTTCAGAGGAATACATAAAAAAGCATCCCGATCTTAATTTAACCGACCGCTACATCGACAACGGCAGAAGCGGAATGAATTTTGACAGAACGGAATTTAAAAGAATGATGGAGGACATAAGAAAATGCAAAATAAACTGTATTGTGGTGAAAGACTTATCCCGCTTCGGCAGAAACCATATCGAAGCGGGCTTTTATTTGGAAAAGATTTTCCCCCAGCTGGACGTAAGGTTTATTTCCGTCAACGACAATTACGACAATATGGCTGAGGGAAATACCGACGGAATTATGATCCCCCTGAAAAACATAATTAATGAAATGTATGCGGCGGACACAAGCCGAAAGGTTTTGACTACCTTGAAAAGAAAGGAAGACAAAGGCGAAAGAACCTTTTGGGCTGTGCCCTACGGCTATAAAGCCGACCCCGAATGCAGCTTTAGGCTTATTCCCGACCCCGAAACGGCTGATTTTGTACGCCTTATTTTCAGGCTTAAGTCGGAGGGCATTGAAACAACCGAAATTGCCCGGCGGCTTAATAATTCAGGTGCTCCTTCTCCCTTGGAGTATATGCAGAAGCAGGGCAAGTATAAAAATACAGCCCAAAGCCGGGGCTGGAATTATCGTTCTGTCAGGAACATTCTAAAAAACCGAACCTACACAGGCTCATCGGTCTATAACACACAAGGCAAGGGGAAATATAAGATTATTCCAAACACTCACGAAGCCCTTGTCAGCCCGGAGATTTTCGAAGCTATAAGCCGAGAAATGGAAAACAGAAGCCGAAAAAAGACTGAAGCCTTGAAGAAAGGGGCGGAACGCTCGGAAAAATATCCCGATATTCTGAAAGGTCTTTTTTTCTGCGGATGCTGCGGTCGCTCTATGCTTTATGACCGCACAGGCAATTCAAAGGTTTTGAGAAGCTTTAAATACAGGTGCAGTGCCTACGGAAAGTATAGAAAAAGCGGCTCGGATCAGCCGCCCTGTTCCCGAAAAATAATAAGCATTCCCGAACAAGCTGTTTATAAATATATTTTGGACAGCATAAGACAGCAGCTGAAAGCCGCCTTTGAGCTTGAAGGCTTAGACCGACCCGATAAAGAGGAAAGCCAAGAAGCAAAAGCCCTTAAATCTCAGGAAGCTGAACTTAAAATTAAAAAACAAAGGCTTTATGAGAATTTTGCGGAAAATATAATAACAGAAGATGAATTTAAGGAAATTCAAAAAATTTATACTGACAAAATAAACAATATTCGGGAGCAGCTTAAAGCCGCCGAAAACACCGACAACATATCGAACCGGGCGGAATTAAAAAACAGGCTCTTTTCAAAGAGAATAAGGGGCGAAGGTTTGGGGCGAATTAATCTGACCCCCACCTCATATGTTGAAATTTTAGAGAAGGACAAGCCCGATATTACGGAAAGGCTTATTCGAAAAGGACTTAAAAGAGAGCTTTTGGAGGCAATGGTTGAGCGGCTGGAGCTGAACCCCGACGGCAGTCTCAAAATTAAATTCAAATATGACTTTGTGAAGGAATTAAAAAAGGAGAGTGATTTTTATGATTGCCCTTTACATAAGGCTTTCACGCAGTGACAATGACCTGAGCGAATATAAGCACCAAAGCAACAGTGTGGAAAACCAAAGAAAGCTTTTAAATGATTTTTTAGAGGAAATGCCCGACTTGAGAGATGAATACGCAGAGGAATTTATTGACGACGGAAAAAGCGGAACGGACTTTCACCGCCCTGCCTTTCAAAAAATGCTTGCGCTCATCAAAAAGGGAAAAATCAACACAGTTATAGTGAAGGATTTTTCACGCTTCGGCAGAAACTACATAGAGTGTGCCGACTATTTGGAGACACTTTTCCCCTTTTTGGGCGTTCGCTTTATTTCCGTAACTGACGGCTATGACAGCGGAAGCTGCAGCAAGGACAGACAGCTTGAAGCAGCGGTGAAAAACATAGTTAATTCCTATTATTCTCAGGACTTATCCCAAAAAATAACCTCAACCTTTCAGCTTAAAAGAGAAAAGGGCGAGTTTTTCTTTAATCCCCCTTTCGGCTATGTTAAGGACGAAAACAGCCCCGGAAAAATTTTGATTGACGAAGAAGCGGCAGCGGTTGTGAGAAAAATTTTTTCTTTAGCCTGTGAGGGCAAAGGCACAGGCTCTATAGCCAAAATTTTAAACAAGGAAAGCATTCCCACAATGGCGGCATATAACAAAGCTCGAAAAATTAAAGGAAAAGAAGGCTATAATGAGAAAAGCCCCTGCGCCGCATGGACAGGCTCTAAGGTCAGGTCAATTCTTAAAAACGAGGTTTACGCCGGGACATATGTGTGCCGAAAAAGCCGCCGAATTGCTCCCGGGCTTTCAAAAAGCATTTCCGTCAAAGGCTCGAAAAAAATCCCCAACAACCACCCCTCCGTTGTAAGCTCCGAAATATTTCAAAAGGCTCAGGCAATTTTCAAGCCCCCAAAGCAAGGCAAAAATGAATATAAGCTTTATGACCTTAAGTCAAAGGTGGTCTGCGGAAGCTGTGGCTATATGATGTCATACTGCGAAAATATTTACGAAGACTGCTGCTTTTACTGCGCCCACACAATTCAGACGGGCTTATATTCGGGCTGCCCCTGTGAACGCTTTTCGGAGGAGCTTCTAAACAGCAGAGTTTTCATTCGCCTTAAGCAGTGGATATTTTTTCTCGAAGCGGCATGGGGCAAAGCCGAAGAAGCGGAGGAAAAACGCCGCCTAAGCTTAATGTATATTAATGAAGAAAAGCAAACATTTAACTCAGAGCTTTTGGAAAAACAGGAGAAAAAGCTTATTATATATGAAATCTTTTGTGCCGGCGAAATAAGCAGGGAGGATTTTTTAAGCCGCAAAACAAAGCTTTCGGAGGAAATAAGCTCAATAAGGGCTTGGCTTGAAAGCCTTAATAAAAAAGAAAAAAGCCTTAAAAAGCTTAAAAACCGCCGAAAACCGGAGCTTGACTGCCTTATGGAAAAGGCGGTTCTTTTTGAAAATGAAAAAAATCTGACCCGAACTATGGCTGAGGCTTTTATTGAAAAGGTAACTGTTTTTAACCGATGGCATATTGAAATCACCTGGGTAGGTGAAAAAATCATCAAAGAAGCTTTGAAGGAAAAGTCCTAAATCCCCATAGAAAAAGTCCCCTCTTATTTGTGAACCCACCCCTGTCAAGTAGACAGAGCAAATAACAAAAGAATTATGTATA